>NZ_ML122559.1:0-61898 GCF_003844195.1 Rummeliibacillus sp. TYF005 | reverse complement strand
AACTGTTGCACTTAATTTGACAAAGTATCTTTTAAAAAACGTAGAGGAGATAATAACAAAATGACAAACACAACTATCGGCGGAACACGTATAGGGAATCATATTACAGCGGGATATTATCCAACGCCTATCACAGGAGTAGGGCAACATCCCAAAACTCTTAATAGTAGATAAACCTGAAAATAAAAATGAAACACAAATGTGGTTAAATCCATGTGCGGGTGAAGGATTAACTTTTCAATATCTTGCAGATGTAAAGGTAGCAGAGGTGCTTCCTGCAGTAAAGAAAATTGGACCGCTTCAAACGAATGGAATATTAAATTCCCTCCATCTACTACTATGAAATGAGATGTTTTTACTCAATACGATAAATATGTACTTTTTAGTAAAAATAAAAAAAGATTATTAAATTATTTTTAGATAAAAGGACTTAAAGTAGATTAAGTAAAACAGGTATAAAGTTATAATATTAGTTATATAGTATTATGTAACTTGTTTTTGGGAGGAATTCGATATGAGAATTCAGCATAATGTCGCTGCACTGAATGTTTATAACAATATGTCACAAACGACAGCGAAGATGCAAAAGACTTATGAAAAATTATCAAGTGGTTATGCGATCAATCGTGCGGCAGATGATGCAGCCGGCTTAGCGATTTCTGAAAAGATGCGTGGACAAATTAGCGGACTCGAACAAGCTTCGGATAATATTCAAGATGGTCTATCACTTGTCCAGGTTGCAGAAGCAGGTCTAGGACAAATTAGCAATCCTAATTTAGTACGTATGCGAGAGTTAGCGGTACAAGCTGCCAATGATACGTTAACAGATGAAGATCGTGCACTTATTCAAAAGGAAGTGGAGCAAATTAAGGAGGGTATTAACGATATTGCGAATAACACAGAATACAATACGATTCCATTATTGAATCAAATGAGTGCTACTGGGGGTACAGCTGCTATCGAGACAGGGAGCTATATTGCTAATAAATATATCATTGCTTTAAATGTTAGTAATGATGGGAGTTTTGATTTACGAACGAATGAAGGGTATCCGAATACAAACAACGACGACAATCAAATTCTAAATTATGGTCAAGGAAGTACGACACAACCATCATTGCTTATGAGAGATGCACAGGGAAACGTACAACAATACGATTTGAAGAGCGCTGCAACAAATATTCGAACGGAAAAAGTAGGGGATGCGTTTCAAACAGTATATCAGTTACCGAATGATATTGAAGTGAAACAAACCGTTCGTTTAAAGGAAGCTAAATTTGAATTTGTTTATGAAATGAAGAATAATGGTACATCGGAAGCGAACGTCGGCTTTCAATTCCATATGGATACGATGCTTGGAAATGATGATAGCGCACCTTTTACTGTTGATCACAATGCAGTATCGAAAGGAAAGATTTTTAGTGGTACTTCTTTGCCTAATATGTTCGATGTTTATAATAATGCGGGCAACCCCGATATTAGTTTGAGGTGCCAGGCACTGAAACAATTCAGATATTAGTGTACAAATTAAGTCTTCAATCTCTTCGGGGGTTGAAGGCTTTTTCAGTGATTTATTACTTTTACATTTGTAAGTTTTCCATATGACTCAATATAGTTTTCTTCTATTGTATTTAACTTATTAAGAAATTCTAAAATATAATTTGATAAATAAAAAATCATATATAATTGTATAATAATGATAATATATAGGTATAAATACACAAATGTATTATTTAAAAAGATAGGAATATTTGCTATTATTGAAGGTGGTTTACGTATAAATTAAATAATGATAAAAGGGTGGTAAAATATGAAGAAAATTATTGGAGTTTTAACATTTTTCGCAGCAGTAGTTCTTGTATTTAGTTCAATTAGCTATAATGCGGATGCAAAGAATGCAAATTTTATGAGAACGATAGCAAAGAAACAACAAGTAGAATATGATTACACAATGAAGAGTTTACACTTTCCTCATTACAATAAAAAGAATAACCAAACGAATTGGGAGATCTGGTTAAATGGCTTTGGTGCTTTAACAGAAAAGCAAACTTCAAAAGGTTATTACGATACAGATGCAACGAATTATGTTAATGCACCAGCACTAAAATTACCAGTGAAAAAGAATAGTACATGGAAAGTAGGAAAAGAACAGCGTAAAATCGTTGCAACAAAAACAACAGTCAAAACAAAATACAAAGTATTTAAAAATGCTGTAAAAGTTCAAATTGGTAAATCATCAGCAAAACACTATCAATATTTTGCGCCAAAATATGGAGAAGTAAAAGAAACCAAAAAAGGTAAAGTAGTAGAAGAGTTAGTTAAAATAGTGAAATATTAAATTCTTTTGCTAGTATAAGTATCTACTTTGCACACTTCCAACTTATAATCCTTTGGGTTGTTAGTAGGGGGGCATTAGCTCCGAGAAAAAATCTAAGAAGGTGGAAATAATGATTAACATAAAAGCGATAATACTAGCCTCTACTTTATCTATTGGAGTCATGAGTACGGTAAACGTTCCATTTGCTAAAGCAGCGTCGTACACTATTGTAAATAATACACTAATGGATACGGAGACTATCCAACCTGCTGAAGGAATAATCAGATATGATGGGAAAGTCTATAATGATGGTCACTTATTTAATGGCGTATGGGAAAATGCTTATTTTGAAGATGGCTTAGAAGCAACGGGAACCATCAATAATTTTTATTATAAAGATGGAAAAGCGTTTACAGGTACATACGAAAAATCTTTCTATAAAAATGGTGAGAAATTTTCAGGGCAAAACAAAGGAAGCTTATACGTAAATGGTAAGAAAATTAGAAAAGCATATAAAGTAGATAAAAGTAAATATAGCAGTGTGAAAAGTGGAAAAAAAGATTTGAAAAAATGGGTCAAAGAATGTAACAAATTATTAAAAGAAACGAAAGAACGAGAGCAAGTAGGCGACCAAATAAAAGGGTCTAAAAGTTTCCTTGAAGAAACAATCTATCGTGCGAATCTTATGATATATAATAATGAAGCAACAAAGAAAATGATTTTGAAAGAAGCGCAAAGTGTAGCAAATGACATTAATTTTTATAAAACAAATGTCATAGTTCCATTGGAAGGCTTATCAAATCTAGTTTTTCCGTCAACAGCAACTCAAATTTCTACACCTTATATTCACTATAACAAGGATCAGGAATTATTTACTTGGGGTAATATAAAAAACTATTATGCTTCACTGGATCTTTATAAACCGCATTATTTATATTTCAATTCAAATGGAACAAAATACGAAAAACCTAACAAAGTTACTATTGTTATCACTGACAAATCAAGAGTTATTAAAATGGGGGAAGTATATATTACTTATGTAGAAGAATATTAGATGACAGGCAATCAAAAACAATTGTGATACAGTTTCACACTAAGTTCTTAGTCTCTTATGGGATTGAGGGCTTTTTTTATTGCTGTATCAAAGGAAAAGATAAATATATATTTCAAAGAAAAACAATAAAAATCCTTAACCGCTAAATGAAGAAGTTAAGGATTTAAGTTATAGATTAAAAAGTTTTATTTGACTGTAATAATTTTAGATTTTGAATATACATTAGTGAAAGTTTGATGAAATGGATTATCTGGATTTGCCAATATTTTTGTGGTATATGTTATTTTCAATTGATTGTTAGATAGTGCTCGTGTCGATATTTCACTTATAAGAACACCTTCTATATGAAATATTGGTCGATCATTATTAAATAATCCCAATTCCTTAAATTTGCTATCTAAAATATCATCCAACTCATCTTCAGAATAGTAATGTCATTAATTTCACTAAAGATTAAGGACCTTTTTTATGCATTTAGATGTGTAATGCGGTTGTACCTTTTTTCCTTAAACGTTTATCCGCCCCTACCAAAGATTTATCCGCTCTTTGAACTCGTTTATCCGATCGAATAGAGGAATTATCCGCTCTCCGTGAACGTTTATCCGCTCCAAAATAAATTGTATTCGCTCTTTCAGCAATTTAAGTCCTCCCCAAGCGCTGAAATGATCAGTTTTCTGCAATCTATTGTATTTTCTGGAACATTCAAATTGAACGCATAAGAAAAGCATCTCATTTGAGAGATGCTCCTAATGACGAGCATCGTTCATCCTTATGAAGCATCAGGATATCATTTTTTTAAATCCACGTAAAAACCAGTTCAATCCACGAAAATCAAAGAGTATTTCACGTAATCAGAATCTAATCCACGTTTCGAACAATATAAGTCTTTAATATCTCTAGAATGGCTAATAGTTAAAAAGTATTGGATATGTAATACAAAAGTAATAATATATTTGTATAATATACAAGAGGTGATCATATGAAGAATTTATGGAATTTAACATTGATAGGGATAATAATGCTTGCAGTATTATTCACATGTACTACAGAAGAACAAGCTTCAGCAAAAACTATTAAATCAGCTAAAAGCTATGTATTGAATAAAACATATAAAAAGGCGACATATTATAGTTCTTCAACCTTATGTGGAAATAACCATACATCAACATTAAAATATGCTGGTATACGATATAGTTCTCGCTTCTGGACTTGCAGTGGGCAACTTTCGGGTTCCAATAGTTTTGGATTTGGACAACGAGTTTTAGATAATACGTATGAAATGGGGATTACTTATACGGATGCTTTTATTGAAAGGTTAAAATTCCCAGTGAAAAAAGGGCAAGTCATTAAAGAAAATTTTTATGGTGATATTTATACTTCCAAAATAATTAGCACCAATGCTACAGTTAAAACTAAGGCAGGTAAATTCAAAAATACAATTGTCATCGCTCAAGGTAAATGGAGAACGTATATAGCAAAAGGTAAGGGAGTAGTACTTAAAAAAGAAGGAAATAAAAAACGTCTTGAGTTAGTTAAATTAGCGAAAAATTAGTAGTTTTCGTTTCTTGGTGAAAAAACAATTCAGACAATAGGTTACAAATTAAGTCCTTAATTTCTCCGGATTTTAAGGGCTTTTTGTCATCCTTCACCCTGGACGTAATGAAAATTGTGAATACTCAAGAATACAAAATGGAAAGTATACATAAATAATAGACTTCAATTTCTAATTTTATAGTAAAATAGAAATACGTTAACAGGAGGGAAGATATATGAAAAAGTCATTAATTGCAATTATGAATATTATTATTGCATGTGTTTTAGTAACTACAGCATTTGCCGACAATGTATCTGCAGCAGGACCAACCATTAAAATCAAGCACTATAAGAATAATAAAAACTTCCAATATGCAGTAATAAGTGGTGCGAAATACAAAAGTGCGAATACAAAAACACTGAAATATGTAAAGAAAGTCTATCAAAAAAATGCAAAATTGCAAACAAAATTGAAAAAAGATTTGAAATCAGGAAAAGCAATGAAAGGAATGCAGTATTGGTCAACTGTAAGCTGCGCGAAAAAATACAATACGACCAATAAAAGTAGTATATTGTGCATAAATGATATATATCAAGGTGGCGCACACGGCATGCAATATGTTAAATCATTTAATCTTTACAAATCCAAAGTAATTAGTCTTAAATCTGCATTTAAATCCGAAAGCAACTATATAGCTGGTAAAAAATACGCCAAAAACTATATGCTTAATCATCCGAACAACTATCCATTTGCAGACCAACAAACAACCATCGCTGGACATTCATTTATCTGGACAAAAAATGGCCTCCGAGTTGTATTCAATCCATATGAGGTTGATTCCTATGCAGGTTGGATAAAAACAGTCCTCGTTCCAGGCAAGTATTTAAAAAAATAAAGTTTGTTTGAGATGCTAGTCACCAAACAAATAGCATCCTGGTAATTTAATAATAGAGTACAAAAAAGGTCCTAAAATCTCTCTAGAGATCAAGGACCTTTTTTATGCTTGATTAGTCTTGGTGAAGTTGCATGGCTATTTCTTTGAATTTATTCTTAGTTGCTGCTAGTGACTAAGCAGAAAATATTTTAAAAAGGTATATTATTATAAAATTCTTCAAAAGTATTGATAAAGTCGCCCAGTATAGAATCTGCAAAAATCGTAAATAGGATAGCGTTTATAATCATGTAAGCGATATAAAAAATTAAATAGCCATAAAAGGAATCTATTTTATTACTGTTATTGTGCAATAAGATGGTAATAATATAGATTGGAATGATTCCTAATACTAATATATAAGCTATTAGCATACTGATGCCAAAGAATACGAATGAGTGTATTAACAAGAATATGAAGGCAATAATGTTTAAAATAATAGGTAGTGTTAAGAAACTACTGTATATAGATATTATTTGGCTATAAGTATATGGTTTTCCGAGTATACGATTAACAACATATAAAGTAGTAATAGCAATAAAGATGGATATAATGCAAGCGATTAAATATGAAAAAGCTATACTAATCGATGGTTTTGTAGAATAAAAACTTGAAAATCCAATACTATCTATTAATGTATTTAAGAAACTGATCAATAAGATGGTCATCAATAATGCATAAATACCAATAGAGATTAAACCGTTTTTTGTTTCGTTGGTATGTTGAATAGCTGAAGTAGGGTGCTTCAAATAATAGACAAAATATCCCCAATATTGTTTTGAATGTTGTTTTACTTTATCAATAGTTTCATTTTGAGTTTCTTTTACTGGTTCTTCTATAGGTTGCTTAGCTTGAGAGACAGGAGTTACATTTGTCTGTTGTTCGTGTTCCACATTAATAGGAGAACCACATTTACCACAAAAGTTACCGGATTCCTGTTTGTTCCCACAATTTGTACATATCATCAAATCATCCTTTTCTAGTGATTTACAAACGAATTTCTCTAATTACCAATGCATTCAGAAAAAGTATGAATGTATTGTGATACCATTATTTATAGCCTTCGATTTCTACTAGATGTATGTCTTTATTCGTCATCGTAATCATCATAATCATCATTTTCTTCTTCAGATATCTTTTCGCTATCTATATTAATAATCACGTAACTACCTTTAGAAGTTTGAATCGTATAAGTTTTTTTGTAATTATAATCAATCGTCGGACCTTCATGACTATAAAATGTATAAGACTCATTTGTATCAAACTTAAATGTAGTGTTATTAATTGCTACAAGATTGTTCAATTCATTTGTATGATTACTAATTTCATCATCATCTACAAATTTAGGGAAATAAGATTTATAATCCTTTTCTAGTTTTGAATTGCTAGCTATGTAATAAGATGTTGCATCATATACGTGATTATTAACATCAGATTCATATGCTTCACGGAAACGAGTGTAGAAGTCTTCAATATCGTCATATTGTTCATCTGCTAAATCTGCTAGTTTTTCCTCTTGTTCTGCTTTAGTTATCTGATCCTCTATATATTTGAAATCTAGAGTAATATCAGTCTCTTTGACTTTTACTTTATCTGTTTTATATGTTTTACCATCATCAGTTACAATGGCTTGCAAAGTAACAGATCCATCTAATGGAACCGGACCAATAGAGTCTATATCATAGATAGATTTTTTTGTAGATTTTCCATTTATATAGACAATAGCATCTTCATTATTCGAATGAACAGTAACATAATCAGGTTCAATCTCTGGTTTAAAGGTTTGTTTGTTATCCTCCGCATCAGTCATATGCATCTTACCGTCAAATGGTAAATTACCGTATTCTGATTTTAATATAGCAGACCATTTATAAGTACCTGGTAAATAATCGCCTAAATAGGTATCTTCATCAGAAGTTAACTCAATTGTTTTATCAGTTGACGTAAATTCAACATGGTCGTACTCAGAAGCTACAGTTACATGAATAGGCACAAGCTTAAATGAAACTTTATGATATAGACCACCTAGTACTGGTTTACTTGATATTTTAATTAGTTTATTGCCATCTTCATCATAAATAGGATCAGCTAATCCATTTTCTTTTAATGATTTAATATTGGCTAATAGTTGACTACGAATATGTGGCCAAGATTGTTCATCAATATAATCATAGAAACCTTTAGCATCCGTATGAACTTTCTTGTCATAATCAAAATGACCTAAGAAGGCTTTTGTATCTTCTTTTTCAAAATCTTCATGCATTGCTGTAATAATTTTCGTTGGATCTGTAATAGATTTCATCGTTAAATGGCCAGCTAATAATAATATGATAATTACAATACTCGATAAAAGAGTAAGTTTATTTTTCTTACTCATTTTTTGCTTTTGCCATCTTGATTGGGAAACTTCGTTTGTTGTTGGTGAAGTAACAACTTCTTTTTTTACATCCTCATCTGGTGCATGTTTAGGATTTTCATCTTCTGTTAAGGCATGTCCACACTTTTGACAAAAGAGTTGGCCATCTTCAGAAGCTGTACCGCAATTTTTACATATACTCATTTCTTCGCTCCTTGATATTCATATTTTTTGATAAAAAGATTAATAAATGAAAAAACTTAACCTTTATATCTAATAATATGTAAAAATTATACCATTATTTTAAAGTTAAAGTTCTAACTTTTAAGGAAGATGAAAATTCGAATATTATTTTATGTCATTAAAAAATTGGTGTATTCTGCACAAATAAGTTGCACAAGTCTGCAGTTTTATCTTGAACGAATAAGTGAGGTGGAATTTAAATAATCCATTATTGTTAATATATTGGTAAATTAATATTTACATAGTATTATTGTTATGCTATTTATAATGTGATTATGAATGCATTTATGGGACTGTATAATTGGGATAGGAGAGTACGAATAAGGATCTTGATTATTTTATTCAGGGCTAGTTGTTTATCCAATGATAACGATGGTTTATCCAATCCTACCAAAGATTAATCCGCTCTTATGGCAAGAATATCCGCTCCTATAGATGAAATATCCGCTCTAAAACAAATTGAATCCGCCCTTACAACAATTTAAGTCCTCATACCATTGCACGAGTTCAAACTCTTAACAGCAGAGAAATATTTATCCGCAGATATTAATTACTAGAATCACTAGACAAACAACCTACGCTTAATCCTTAAACTATTAGGATTCTGTTTTAATCCGCAAAAATAGGTCCAATCCATGAAAATAAAAGAGTAATCCACGTAATCATGTTTCCAATTCACGCAAAAAGAAATTGAATCCACGTTTTAAACAATATAAGTCCTTAATTTCTTCTCATTAGTAAAAAAATATTAGTAGTTCTAAAGTATTGATGTATAATGTAAAAAGAACTAATTATTTTATAAAAATTACAAGAGGTGATAGTATGAAGAATTTTTGGAAGGTAACAATGATAGGCATAATAATGCTTGCAGCATTATTCACATGTACTACTAAAGAACAAGCATCAGCAAAAACTATTAAATCAGCTAAAAGCTATGTATTGAGCAAATCATATAAAAAGGCGACATATTATAGTTCTTCAACTTATGTGGAAATAAAAAAACGGCAACATTAAAATATGCTGGAAGAGATAATTGGACTTGTGATGGAAAATTAACAGGTGCCTTTGGATTGATGCAATATGCTGCGAATAATACATATTATCTAGGAGCAAATAATAGTGATTGGACTATTGCTAGTTTAAAATTTCCAGTTAAAAAAGGTCAAGTGATTAAAGAAGATTGGTTTGGTGATATTTATACTTCTAAAATAATTAGCACCAATGCAACAGTTAAAACAAAAGCTGGCAAATTTAAAAATACAATTGTCGTCGCTCAAGGTAAATGGAGAACGTATATAGCAAAAGGTAAGGGCGTAGTACTTAAAAAAGAAGGAAAGAAAAAACATTTTGAATTAGTAAAATTAGCGAAAAAGTAGTATAGTTTTAGCCCCTGATCTCTCTGGAGGTTGGGGGCATTTTCTTTTATTCTAAATCTAATTCAATTATATAAAGCGAAGGGGTTTATAAATTTTTGAACTTTCCACATTCTATATCAACACATCTTTAAAAAACACCTGATCAATGATGAACAATGACAAAATAAGTCCTTAATCTCTTCGGAGGTTAAGGACTTAATTATTTGAATAAGTGTATTTAAATTTATTTCACTCTAATCTTAATTGTCTTCTTGGCTGTATTTCCAGCTGCATCAGTAGCTTTATAAGTCAGTTTATAAGACCCTTTTTTCTGTGTGTTTACCTTTCCACTCACTTTTAATTTATCTGTGATGTCACCATCATGTTCATCTGTAACTGTTATGCCTTTTAATGAGTTAAATGAACTTTTTCTTTTGATTGTTTTACTTTTCGCACCTTGAATAACAGGTTTTTTGATATCATCAAATGTTGTTGCTTTTAGACTATATGGTGCTGCTTGAGAATCATTATTTATATTGATATAGTAGATTCCTTTGTCCAGAATAGCAGAGTAACTTGTTGTTCCATTCATTTTTAAATCTTTGGAGTTTATTTCTTCATCATCTTCGCCCGTAATTTCCCAACTAAAGCCTGGTACTTGTTCTGTATTTGTAAAATCTAGATGAACTTTTTGTTTGTGATTGAGTTCAAGTTGATAAACGTCTCCATAATCCTCTGTAGTTGAAATGGAATCGTAAATAGCTTCACCACTTTTTAGTAAAAAGGCTGTTTCCGGACTATCATGATAATCCTCTGTTGTCATAGGTATAGGGTTAGCTGTTTCTGTAATACTATACTTTCCTCCGTTATCATCATTTTCTATTCGAATAAAGTATGATCCGGCAGGTAAAATCGCTCCAAAGGTTGATTCTGTGCGACTTACATTTTCGCTATTGCTAAGTGGATAATTTTCGTCATCTAAATCGTACAATCCCCAAAGGAATCCACCTTTATGATCTAAATTATTAATCTTAATTGTAACTTTAGATGTTTTGTCTAAATCGAACGCATAGTAATCTTCATCAAATTCATCTCCAATATTTCCAATAATAGTATCTCCATTTAAGATGAACTGTGCATCACTCGAGGAATCATTCTCCTCTATTTCAGTTATTTCTGCTGCATGAACTTGGAATTGGCTAAATCCCATCATGCTCCCTGCTAGTAATAAAGCATAAAATCCCTTTTTCATTGCTGTTCGCTTCCTTTATATATGATACATATTTACTATACAACTTATGTAGGTATTTTTGAATATATGTAAATTATAAAATATTGAGTTTGTTATGACTTAAATAGTGGTGCCAGGTACTAAAGCGATTCTGACAATAGGCGTAATTTAAGTCCTACGAGAGCAAAATAAGAACAGCCGAAACTTCCGTTATCAGTGTAAGATATTACTAGATTCACAAGCAATAATCTGCGCAAAATAAGAATTATAATTGTCAATTTTTCACCTAATTAACTTCCTTTCAAAAGCTTATTAGGCGTCAGGAATCCTACTATAATAGAATCGTCCATTCGATAATAAGCCCTTATTGAATTCATATATGTATATAGCTAAAATAATAAAATATTATAATCCACATGAATTTATTATAGTTAAAACAATAAACTAATAGTAGTATTAAATTACCAATTATTTAAATATTATAGGATGGTATAAATATGAAAAATTTGTTAGGACTTATAAGTTTCTTATTATTAATATTGTTTTGGTTACCTCTTTCTGTGGGAGCAGAGGGATTAAATCGTAATGTTCCGTCTGAGCAAGAAATTGCAAATTATATTAAGGCACATCCACCTAAAATCTATAATTCGGTGGAATATGCAAATGAACCATCATTGAAAAAGCCATACTTTGCGGGAAAAGTATCTACGGAGGCAGAAAATGCAGCATTAAACACAACAAACCTTATTCGATTTATTGCAGGATTGAGTGAAGTGAAGCTTAATCCAATTTTTAATGATTTAGCTCAGCATGCCTCAATGATCAATTCGATGAATGACGAACTATCTCATTATCCTGCAGTACCTAAAGGATTGACTGAAGACTCACCCTTGTATATAAAGGGTGCAACAGGTACAGGTAGTAGTAATCTTAGTGTAGGATATCGTACTATTGCTTCTTCAATCATCTCTGGATATATGTTTGATGCAGAATCACATAATATAGATACAGTTGGTCATCGTAGATGGATACTAGATCCAGGTTTAAAAGAAATCGGTGTAGGCATGGTAAATGATTATTCGGCTACATATGTATTTGATAATTTGGATAAAATATCAAAAAATGAGATACTAGCACCGTTGTATGGGCTCAGTCCAGTTATTGATAATCGTTATGAAAGTGAAGATGAGGAAGACTATGATAATGAGGACGATGGCGGATACGAAGATAATAAATATGAATATGCTGATGAGGATTATGAGTATCAGGATATTATAAATGATGGTGCGAATGTAGAAAAGACAGCGTGGCCAGCAGAAAATATGCCTCTACAATATATTAATAAAAGTCTACCATTCTCGCTTCAGCTGGGTTCAGCATATGAGGCAGATATCGATCAGATAAAAGTTACCATGATCAATAGTAAAACAGGAAATAAAATGATATTCGATAAATCTACTAAAGAAAAAAATGGTGCCTATTTCACCGTTAATAATGGAGGATATGGTGACTTACCTACTGCAATTATTTGGAGACCAAATTATAATGATATAAAAGAATATAAAGATGGTGATCAATACAATGTTCATATTGATGGTGTAGAAAAAAGTAGAGAACCAATTAATATTGATTATACTGTGAAGTTGTTTGATTTAGAGAATATACTTCCAAATTGGGAATTAGACCAAGATCAAATAACAATAGAAGTTGGAAATAAAACATCTGTTAAGGCACTTAAAGATTATGGTTATGAACTGTTTACCCCTTCTATTCAGTTAGATAAAAAGGGAGAAAAAATAGCCTATTTTTTAGATGATCAAGTCATTAAGGGGAAGAAAGTCGGTACAGGGAACATCGTGCTTGAATACTATAATCAAAAGCAGATAATCCCATTAAAAGTTATTCCAAACTCTAAAATTGTTCAAAAAGTAACCTTGAATTACAATACGTATCAATTAAAATTGGGGGAAAAGGTTCAACTAAAAGCCAAAATAACCCCATCAACTGCCAAAAACAAAAAAGTAACATTCTCTACTAGTAACTTACATATTCTAAAAGTATCTAAAACAGGTAAAGTTAGAGCTACAGGACGTGGAACAGCTAAAATTATTGCAACCGCATCAAATGGGAAAAAAGCAATTTGCAAAATTACTGTGACAGACTAGGGGAAAGGTAGCCAAGATTCATGTTCCAAACTAGCCTAATATTAGGTAAAAAGATTTCAATCTCCTCAGGGATTGGAGTCTTTTTCTTTTAAAAGTTGTAGTATTCGCTCTCACAACAATTTAAGTCCTCGCAAGCGGATTTGTGGCAATCGAAAAATACTCCCATAATCGCGGCAGAAGATATTATTAGATTTGAACAAGAAGTGATCCGCACCCAATGGATTAGGTTGTCCAAAAGAATCAGTAAAAAGGATTTTGATTTTTCATAAGAATTCTGAAAGAAACATAAAATACCAAACAATTACTGTCAACAAAGAATTCGTTATAACTGATTTGATAGCAACACATATAGCCTTATTTAAAATATATTAATATTGTAAATATTAGGTATTTTATATGTAATAGTATAGAAAAGACTTTATTCATAGTGAATAATTATAGTGTCAGTAATTGGCATAACATTTTATACTCGCAAAATGCCATTAATAACAATAGAGGGGGATTATTATTTGTAGTGAATATCAAATTTTTTAAGTCTTCAATAGCAATTGCTCTTGATCTAAAAAGGTTTAGTCACATACACTGTAAATCCAGTTCCTACCGTGAATATTTTAGGTGATTATACTCTTGTATCTACGCAAAAGATTCGAAATACACTTCAGACGAGCCTACTGTTGTAGCATCTACGAAAACAGGAAAACTACTTAAAACAAGGCAAAGGGTGATTGCACTATAACATCTCCACCTACTTTGAATGATGTATTATTTTTTCTAACATTAAAGTAAAAGGGAATCTAGATGCTTCTAGTGCTAAGGACAGTGAAATCTCTTTTGATGGAATTGAAGTATAAGAAGAAATGTTTTAATTTTCAATAAATTCTGATAAAGAAAGGACTGATTAAATGAAAAATAGAAGATGGAAAAAGCCTTTTAATGCATTTTTGTCAACACTATTAGTTGCGAGTATTTTAACGCCGACAATTCCTACCTCCGCTGCAACGGCACAAGCTTCAAATCTCATTATTTCAGAGTATATTGAGGGAAGTAGTTTTAACAAAGCAATTGAGCTTTATAATGGGACTGGCTCTGACATAGATTTAAGTCAATATAAATTAGAACTATATGTAAATGGAGCTTCTCCCGCAGGTCAAACATTACAACTTACTGGAAATCTGAATGCGGGTAAAACTTATGTCATTCATCATAAAGATGCAAATGATTCGATAAAGAGTAAGGGGAATTTAGTTAATTCTAACGTTATTAATTTTAATGGGGACGATCCTGTAGTTCTAAAAAAAGGTGATGATGTTATTGATTCCATTGGACAAGTTGGTCAGAGAGTCAATAACGCCGCCGATGTAACATTAGTCCGAAAATCCAATATTACAGCAGGAGATACAATTGTTGATGATCCATTTGATCCAAAAAAAGAGTGGGAAGTATTACCGAAGGATGATGCATCTAATCTCGGTCAACATACAATGGATGGTTCTTCAGTAGATCCAGGAAATCCAGATAATCCAGGTGATGGAGACATCAAATCGATTGCACAAGCAAGAGCACTGCCAGTAGGTGACAATGTTACGATTAAGGCAGTAGTAGCAGCAAAGTTAAAAAATACGATCTCCGTTCAAGATGGTACAGGTGGAATTGCAGTACGTCCAACTTCACTAGATGTAGAGGTTGGCGATGAAGTCACATTAAAGGGGAAATTAGCTGATTACAGGGGACTATTGCAATTAGATGCGGCAACGATTGTTGAGAAAGATATAAACAAAGGTATGCCAACATCAAAAGTGGTGTCAGGTGCAGAAGTTTCAGAAGAGAATGAGTCTCTTCTAGTAACAGCAAAGAATATTAATATTCTTTCTGTAGAAGACGGCACCACTTGGGCTAACTATACGGTAACAGATGGTCAGGCACAATTTGTGGTACGTGATGAAACAAATACCTTAAATTTAGAAGTTGGAAAAACGTATGCATCAATCACGGGGATTGTGCAACAATTTGATAACGTCTATCAAATTATCCCACGTTCCATAGCAGACATTATTGAAGATGAGAATGTGGTTCAGTCTGTAATACCATCAGTTAAAGCTGGTTCTATTGCAAAAGGTACGAAGGTAGAGCTATCGACGACAACAGAAGGTGCAACGATTCATTTTACATTAGATGGCTCAACTCCAACCAAATCGAGCAATGTATACAGTCAACCTATCGCTATCGAAAAGAATATGACATTAAAAGCATTTGCTGTGAAAGATGGATTACAGGATAGTCAGGTGACTTCGTATGAATATACGGTTTTTGATCCAGAACAAGGAATCCAAATTCATGATATTCAAGGTGAGTCTCATCAATCACCTAAAAAAGGTGAGACTGTTGCAAGTGTTGAAGGAATTGTCACCTATCTTTATAAAATAGGCAGCGGAAACTATTTCCACATGCAAACTCCTGATGATAAAAAGGACAACAATCCAAACACATCAGAAGGAATTGTAGTTTATACAGGTAACACGGCTGCGAACGTTAAAGTCGGGGATCTTGTAAGTGTTGATGGAAAAGTGGATGAGTACCATATTGATGGTTATACCGATACAAAAAAAGAGACAGACTTGTCTGTTACACAGATACATGCGCGTAACGACCAAGGTGGTAAAGTGAATGTTGTGAAGAATAATGTCACTCTTCCAGAACCAATAATCATTGACCGCAATAATCTACCTTCTGAAGTGATTGATAATGATGGATTTGCTCAATTTGATCCAGAGGAAGACGCTATAGATTTTTGGGAATCTCTTGAAGGTATGCGAGTTCAAGTGGGAAATGTGAAAGCAGTTGCACCTCAGGAACATGGTGATCTGATCACAGTTTTAGAAGACAGAAAAACAGATACCATTCATGGTGGCGTTTTAATGACAGCCGATAATGCTAATGCTGATCGAATTCAATTTAAACTTTACGACAATACAAAAGCAAGAGAATTTAAAGTAGCAACAGGCGATAAATTTAGAGGTCCTATTACTGGAGTAGTTAACTATGGCTATCAAAATTATAAGATCTATGCTGATTATGATGAGATGAAATCAAAACATGTTGAAGGTAATTCAAAACCAGAAACAACAACAATTGTAAAAGCAGACGACAAATTGACGGTTGCTTCATATAATCTTGAGAACTTCTCTAATAATACAAAGGAAACTACCGATGACAAAGCACAAAAATTGGCTCGAGCATTTGCTTCTGATATGAAAAATCCTGATATCATTGGTGTTACAGAGGTTCAAGATAACAACGGTTCTTCTGCAGGGGATGCTAAAGCAGATCAAAGTTATCAACGGTTAATTTCTGAAATTAAAAAAGCTGGTGGCGTAAATTACAATTACGTTAATATTGACCCAGAAAATAATGCAGATGGGGGCGCCCCAAATGCGAATATAAGAGTTGGGTTCTTATATAATCCAGAACGTGTCCAATTAACAAAAGACATTCCTGCGGGTGATGCAACAACAGCTATAGCTTACGAGAATGGAAAGCTAACACTAAACCCAGGACGAATTGATCCAACGAATCCTGCATTCAATAATAGCCGAAAACCTTTAGCTGCTCAATTTGATTTTAATGGTAAGAGTGTTGTTGTCATTGCAAATCACTGGAACTCAAAATCAGGTGACACGCCACTATTCGGCTCAACACAGCCACCTAGATTGGAAAGTGAAGAGCAACGTCATAAGATTGCAAATGTTGTAAAAGACTTTGTAGAAGAGATAAAGGCTGATAACCCTGATGCCAATATTGTCTCAGTAGGGGACTATAATGATTATCAATTTACGCAATCGTTAAAAATTCTAGAAGGCAATCACATGACGAATATGATCAACAAAGTAGAAGAAGCTGATCGCTATACGTACCTTTATCAAGGAAATTCACAAGTATTGGACCATATATTGGTTTCAAACAATTTAGCTAAATCAACAAAAATTGATATTCTCCATATCAACGCAGATTTCACGGATATGGCTGGCCGTGCAAGTGACCATGATCCAGTAATGGTACAACTTGATTTATCTGATAAATCAGATGAGGTTGTTCCTGAAAAAACGTACAACTTAGTAAACATAAGAGAGAAGGAACTAACATTCTCTGAGCCAAGCATTTCCGTGAATTTTGAAAGTGGCAAGATTACAAAAGGAATCATCATTACAAGTTCCAAGTATGCTGAGCTGAAAGGGGCGGGATTCACAAGCAAGGGCTTTAACGGTTCAAGTGTTACGATTAAACCGAAAGAACCTGGTGCCGTTATCAACTTCTCAGGACTTCAACTAGGAAAAGTCATCATTGATGGACCGAATGTGAAAGTAATTAGGGGTGCTGAAAATATTAAAAAAATCCATTATAAGAATGGTGCAAATCCTGAAAGCATTCAGTTTATAGATTCAGATGATGAAACACCCTCAACACCAGCAGAGAACAATGCTCCAGTAGCAATAAAAAAGTTTGAAAATCAAACTTTGACAGTAGGGAAAAAACTAAATTTCACTTTGACAGACTATTTCCAAGATCCTGATGGAGATAAACTAACATTCAGTTCTACAATAGGAACGATTAAAGATTCAGAACTAACTCTGGATTTATCTGTTGGTACACATATAGTGGGAGTTACAGCTACAGATGGAGAGAAATCCGTCACCTCTAGTTTTTCTGTAACTGTTACTGCTGAAGATACTTCAGATGAATACTATAGGGATGCAGTTGGAAAAAAGGGACAAATGTTAAAAGCTGCATTACATGATATCATAGATGATCAGCGTGTGCTTTCGTACAGTCAGGTATGGGATGCATTAAAAGTAACAGATGAAGATCCGAAAAATTCGAATAACGTCATTCTTCTATATACTGGCGAGTCTCGTCCAAAGAGTAAAGCTGGTGGTAATGTTGGAGACTGGAATCGAGAGCATACTTGGGCAAAATCCCATGGTAATTTTGGAACAAGTAATGGCCCAGGTACAGATATTCATCACTTGAGACCAAGTGACGTTCAGGTGAATGGTGCAAGAGGAAATTTAGACTTTGATAATGGGGGAAGTTCAGTGGTGAATTGTCCTAAGTGTAAAAGAGATGGAGATTCTTTTGAGCCACCTGATGATGTAAAAGGCGATATCGCTAGAATGTTATTTTACATGGCAACACGCTACGAAAAGGGAGACAAAGTTGACTTAGAATTGAACGATAAAGTTAACAATGGATCAACCCCATACCATGGAAAACTGTCCGTTCTACTTCAGTGGAATAAGCAAGATCCTGTAAGTGAATGGGAAAGACAACGAAACGAAAAAATATACAACATACAAGGAAATCGCAATCCATTCATCGACCACCCTGAATGGGTTGAAGAAATTTGGTGAGTTCAAGAGCCTGGTATTTCAGGTGATTGGCAATAGGAAGATTCAGATGATTGTATACAATTAATTCCTTAATCTCTTCGGAGGTTAAGGGATTTTTTGTTGGATAATACATAGGTGAAAGTTTAACAATAAGGATAGAATTAATGATGAGCTAAACACAAGCTTTAGTATCTAGTTTAGGATTTTGTGTCGGGCATTCATTACTGAACGAAGACAGTATGTAATCGAAATACCATGATTAGTGCTATACTTGTGGGTATCTGAAAGGAGTATGACCATATCTTATGAAATACTTGAAATCTCAAATGAACCAATTGGTTAAAGAAAATAAAGAATTACAAAAACACTTAAAAGAATTGATGGTAAACATGGATCTTGAGAAAAACTATGCGCTTAAAGCTTTGTATCATTCAGAAGTTGCCGATGGAGGAAAGTATCAGTCAGCATACCAAGAACTTGACCTGCCTAAAGAGTAAAACAACATAATTCCACACATATTTAAGTCCTTAATCTCCTCGGAGGCTAAGGGCTTTTCTTTTATGTTTGTTTATCCGCTTGAATAGAAGGATTATCCGCTCCTTCCACAGGAATATCCGCCCGATAAAGAGATTAATCCGCTCGAAAACAAATTGAATCCGCCCTTACAACAATTTAAGTCCTCGCAGGCCGTTTCGTAGCAGCGGAAAAATACTCCCATGATTCGCGGCAGGCATTACTAGATTTGAACGAGCAACTGAGCCGCGCACAATGGTATTGAGGAATTAATTCGCTCTTAGGCTCGTTTTATTCGCTCCTATCAGGAATTAATTCGCTCTTTTCGTCCATTTATTCGCTCGAAAGGAAATAGTATTCGCCCTTACAATAATTTAAGTCCCTAGGCCCTTAGCCCAGGTATCTGAAACCAGCACAATTCAAGTTCTTAATCTCATCATGAGTTAAGAGTATTTTACTTTAGCATTTAAAGGCTAGATTGCTTAATTTCAGTCAATATTAGATATAATTAAGCTAGTCAAGATAAACGAGGTGAATACATGAAAGCGTACATTCTTACAATTACATTTAAAGATATTGAACCAGCTATATGGAGAAAAGTGGTGATGCCTGCAGGCGCAACATTTAATCGTTTACATGAGATGATACAGAATGTAACAAATTTTCAAAGTGAATGGATTGATGAACCTTACCACTTTTTTGAATTTGTCATTGATCATGAAATTATTACGAATAATCCTGTTACCCTGGAGGATTTTAAGAAGAGTAAGAGAGAAAATCTAAAATTTACAGTAAAATCACCTACACATACGAAGATTGATAAGTATTTAGAAAAATATGATGAAATCTTATATTGCTATGATTTTGGGGATGGATGGCAAATTACCATTAAAGTAGATGAGGTAGTTAATGATTATTATTTTGGTTTTCCAACTGTATTAGCAGGAGAAGGAGCAGCGCCACCAGAAGATGTAGGGGGGCCACCTGGATTTATGGGATTTCTGAAAGTTTATAATAACAAAGACCATCCGGATTTTCTAGATACCTTTCGCTGGGCCGAAAAACAATATTTTAAACCTTTTGACCGCAACCAAGTGAATGACCGATTGAAATACCAGAAGTATCAAAAGACAGAATGGGATAAAATCGATCATGCAAATTATGTAGTTTTATCAGATAAGTATCGTGGACCTAATCAATAGCGTAATTTTAAAATATATATTGGATGATTGATGAAGTATGTTGATGGAATTTTATAATGTACAAAAGTCATGTAGCAATATAAATTTGAGTAATATTTAAAAACTAGTTAACAACAGATGATTGTTAACTAGTCAACCTCAGACTTTGGGTAAATCTATTCTTAATTTACTTTGATGTTCAAGTCAGATATAGAGAAGGTTTTATTTTCTAATCTGTAGTATTGATCAAAGAAAGTTTCATCAATTCCGGTTAATTTAGTTAAAAATCGTTTATTTATTTGTAAATCGTCTATTAAAGTAGATACAGATAAAATATTCTTTTCAAAAAGTAATTGAAGGATACTTTTAACTTTAGATGGTCTATTTATAAGTATTACATCATCTAAAGGTTCTTTCTCTTTGTAGCCTTTTTTGTTTATGGACATATAAAAATATCTGTACTGTTGATATTCGATTAATTTTAATTTGAATGCTTTTATAGCAATTGCTTGCAACGAGACCAACCATTTTTGCTTTAGCTCAATGTAAGCATCAGGATTTGATTTTTTTGTGATTTTTGTAAAGTCTTTTATGAATTCGTTGTCAGGTAGAAGAAATTCAGAAGCAAATGTATCTGCTTCTTTTTCTAACAGTTTATATTCGGCAGTGTTTCGTGTTGTAAATTCTACTTTATAGTGTAGCAAAAGATGACCTAATTCATGTGCTAAATCGAAATTTCTTCTAACTGCTGATTTCTTTAATGTTCCTAGTATAATGTAAGCTCTGTGATCATTAGTCCAGATACTATAAGCATCAATCGACTGTCCTATTTCCTTTTCAAAAACGAATATGCCTGATTTTTCAAGAAGAAATAGCAAGTTTTTGTTGGATGTTTTGGACAATCCAATTTTTTCTCGTGCTAGGGCAGCAATATAAGAAATTTGTTGTTGACGTTCTAAGTTTACATGTGTCCGTAAAAAGGAAACAACTTCTTCTCGTAATTCGAATAGTGTGTTTTTCGGATAGGATATTTTACCTTCTATTTTTTTTAAAAAGGCATCTACATACTGTAAATACATGGTTTCGCTATGGGTTTTATGGGCAGAGTTAATCGTTTCAGAACGATATGCGATATTTACACGATCAATATTTTCTTGGTCATATTTTTCTAGTAAATCACTTGTATAGAAATAAGTACCCTTTACATCGAAAATTTCTTTGAGTTTATTTATAGTTTCTAATTTAGGGGAAACATAACCATTCTCGTATTGCCATATAGCCTGTTCAGTAACGCCTATTTTTTCAGCCAACTGACTTCTACTTAGGTCATATAAAATTCTTATATTTGTAAGGCTTTTACCGATAAACACAGGTTTAGACCTCCTTATTTTCTAACTCTCCCCAGCTGGATCAATATCTTTTTCATCCTCTTCAATTGCAATACCGAATGAAAGAGCATCATATTCTTCATCTGACTGGTTTCCTAATATGTTTTTTAGTCTTTCATCTATAGTAAAGGCGTTTTCAGCATTAATATATTGTGTTAAATCATCAATTAGATAAGCTTTATTGTCTTCTGGATTTGGCATAAATAAAGAAATTTGAGAGATTAATTGGTTTTCATCGATTTCATAAGTCACGATATAAAAACGATCAACATTCCTATTTGTAGCGATTTTTTCAATTTCTTGCATATCTGAATCATTCAGCGGGTAATCATCGAAAAGACTTAATTGAACATATCCAGTAACTTTTTCAAGCTTAACTTGTCTAAAGTCGATATGAGAATTAATATTGACTAATTTTTTCATATAAGACATATTAGTGGTACGTGTTTTTCCTTTAGCATCTTTGCCTTGTGTAACCTCATCTGCATTGAAATATTTTGCATTTTTTATGACGAATAATATATTTTCTTCGCCTATATAAAATTGTAAGTATCTCCACGTCATACCTGCTTTTGCAGATATGTATTGAACACCAAGTTTTTCGCATGTTCTTGCAATGTTATCTTCGATATGATTTCCTTTGACCCAAGCATATGCACTACTAATAATCATATTAGTAGCTCGCTCTCTTCTAATATCAGTATACTCTTTATAACCTGCCATTAAACCATCGACAAGCGCTTGGTTTAACACTTTATCTAATTTATAGTTAATCACCTAATCACACCTCCATATATTCTAAAAGATTAATTCTATTTTATTAAAGAAAATATGATTTGTATAGAAAATCATTAAAGTGATAACACAAAAAGGTTCAATCAGAAATACTCCCATGATTCTCGGCAGATATTGCTAGATTTGAACAAGCAACCGGTCCACGTGCAATGGTAATGAGCAATTTATTCGCTCTTTCGTATGGAATATTCGCTCCCTGTGGAAGTTAATGCGCTCCTAGAGTAGGTTTATTCGCTCGAAATAAAATAGTATTCGCTCTCTCAACAATTTAAGTCCCCAGCCCCGCACGAGAGCAAATTCATAGCAGCCGAAAAATACTCTCATAATCCGCGGCGGATATTACTAGATTTGAACAAGTAACAGCGCCGCGCACAATGGTATTGAGGGATTAATTCGCTCTTAGGCCCGTTTTATTCGCTCCTATCAGGGATTAATTCGCTCCCTCCACCAATTTATTCGCTCCATTTCGAATAGTATTCGCCCTTACAGCAATTTAAGTCCTCGCAAGCGTATTCGGAGGGTCAGAAATCACCAGATTCACCAAGCAACCAATCCGCGCTCATTAGCTGTTCAAAAACTATCGTGCATCCTGATTGTATGGTGGTATGATATAGAAAGTATTTTGGATTTATGTAGAAAGAAGGATTGTGGGAATGGCGATTGTAGCAACTGTTATCTTTTTGGTGACATTATTTTTTGTGATATGGCAGCCAAAGGGATTGAATATAGGCCTAACAGCGTGTGTGGGGGCGATTATCGGGTTAGTAGTTGGTGTTGTTGATTTTCAAGATGTTGAGAAGGTAGTGGGGATTACTTGGAATGCAACATTAACGTTTGTAGCTATTATTATCATTTCGCTTATTTTAGATGAAATTGGATTATTTGAGTGGGTTGCTTTGCAGATGGCAAGGTTATCGAATGGCAATGGCATCAAAATGTTTGTGTATGTCAGTATTTTAGGTGCTCTTGTAGCTGCGTTCTTTTCGAATGATGGAGCAGCTTTGATATTAACGCCGATTGTATTGGCAATGGTTCGTAATTTGAATTTTAAAGAGACAATGGTGATTCCTTTTATCATGGCGAGTGGATTTATAGCAGATACGACATCTCTACCATTTGTCATTAGTAATTTGGTGAACATTGTCTCGGCGGATTTTTTTGATATCGGGTTTGTAGAGTATGCGGCAAGAATGATTCTACCGAATATTTTTTCTTTAATAGCAACAATTACTGTACTATCTATTTATTTTAGGAAAAATATTCCAAGTCGATATGATGTATCTAAGCTAAAAGAGCCAAAAGAAGCGATTCGAGATCAAGGAATGTTTCGACTTTCTTGGGTCGTATTAGTATTGTTGTTAATCGGTTATGTGACGAGTGAATGGGTAGGGGTGCCTGTTTCAATTATTGCTGGAATGATTGCGATATTCTTATTAGTTATGGCTAAACAGAGTCATGCAGTTGATACTAAAGCTGTTTTAAAAGGTGCACCATGGACAATTGTATTTTTCTCAATTGGGATGTATGTTGTCGTTTATGGTGTTGGGAATGCTTGGCTAACACATTCCTTAGCAGATGTGATTGAAAAGTTAGCTACACAAGGTTTATATGTATCAACTGTTGCAATGGGCTTTATCGCAGCTATTTTGTCATCGGTTATGAATAATTTGCCAACGGTTATGATTGATGCGCTAGCCATTGTACAAACAAATACGACAGGCGTTGTGAGAGAGGGACTTATTTATGCCAATGTGATTGGTTCCGATTTAGGTCCTAAGATTACGCCTATTGGTTCATTGGCAACACTAGTATGGCTCCACCTCTTAGCGGGAAAGGGAATTAAAATTTCCTGGGGCACTTACTTCAAAATGGGGATTACATTAACAATTCCTATCTTATTAATCACACTAACAGGGCTTTATATTACACTAATCCTATTTTAACAAATGAAGTCCTTGATCAATTTAGTAATCAAGGACTTTTAAAAAAATTGTAATTTGCGTAGCTTATATCATATCAGCAAATTAGTTAATGGGTCGCTTTTTATAGTTAAGTTCTTTATATATTTCTTGCACCTCATCTTCAGTGAATTTTCCTCTTTTGATAAGCGTATCGATAAATTTTTGAGGATATTCATTTTGAATTGCTTCGATGATCAAGTTTTTTAACTCCTTTTTCATCCTGTCCTCGGGCCACTCATTAAAACGATCTTCAGAAATATCCATTTTCCTATTGCCTCCAATAATTTTACTTGAATAATTTCAAGTAGATATACCTAATTTGGATATCCATTCAAAATCTATCCTTATTTTTGGCATGGACGAACCAAATGATTCATGTAGGTTCGGATTTTTGAGTTGAAATTTGAGACAATAATATGAGTATTTCTATATTGATATCTTTATCTTAAGAAGATTCAACGTACTACGGATACACATCAATACTCCATCAAATCTTTTCTCAATTTATCCAAAAGCCTCTTTTTTCTTTTTCGTAACGCATCGGCAGACTGATTATATTTTTTTGCTAATTCTTTAAAGGTATAGCCTTCTAGATAATAGTCAATTAGAAGCTGTTTATCTTCTTTTTTTAGATTGCTTAGAAATTGCTCGAAAATATCTGTGTTTTCTATTTCTGATGTTGGCGTGTAAAACTCGATAAGATCATCTTGTTCAGGGTAATAGCGTTCTTCATACCGGCTTTCCTTTTTAAGCTCATCTAATATACTTCCTTTAATACATGTGTAAGCATATGGTTCAAAGTCGCCTTGCTCTTGGTCGTAATTTTTCCATGCTTTCCATAAGGCAATTCGAGCTGTTTGACGATAGTGGTCATGATTTTTGTAAATACGACATTTTCGAATAGCAGCTGTGATCATTGGTTCAAAACCTTCAAGTACTTCTTCAAAGTTATTCATCAAAAGTTTCCAATCTCATTGTGCACAATGCTATATTCCTAGGTGCTTTGAGAATACAAATTTGTTTTGATATTTGTAAAATGAACAAAAATGAGTTTTATAGGGGTAAAAACGATAAAAAAATTTTGTCGATGAATTGTCGATGTTTATCGAAAGTCCGTCATATCAACGTTTTATGGCATGATAAAAATTTGATATGACTTAAATTTTCAGTAGGAAGGTGTAGATTTTATAAAATTTATCATTTTTTAAAAAATTACTTAAAATGTGAATAATTAGTTACAATTAGACTACAAATAATCCTTTTTTAAAAATAATTTGGTAATATATAGATAAAATTAAGCAGAAAGGATGTTGATAGATATGAGCAGGAATATCTAGTCGTTTTGTGAGTTTTTTCAAGGGGATTTTTTTAATTCATAAAAAGAATGGAGGAAATTGTAGAATGATCGTTAAACCTTCTGGATTAATGTCTGTTGATGGTTACGGGAGAGAAATAGATAACACTTTAGTTTGCGACTCGACAAATAATCGATTTGCTGTGATCGATGGAGATTCAGCACTAGGTCCATTTTCTGGTGCAAAAGCTGCAGAAATGATGCGACGTTATTTAAATGATCCAACATATTTAAATGACTCTTTAGAAGCAGTCATATGTGCAGCTAATAATGCGATTAGAAAAGAGAAAATTGGAAAAACGATCTGGTTTGACTACGATGAATCGGATAAACATATTCGAAATAGTTGTAGTGTCATAGCTATTCAGATTAGAGATGAACATTTAGAGTATGTTCAATCTGGAAATTGCATGCTCTTTGTACAATATGAAAATGGTACAATCCGTTGCGTTACCTATGATCACAAAGCAAAAGTACAAGTGAAATATCATTTAAAATTAAAGTCATCATTTCATTCTTTAAAAAAGGGATTAAGAAGAAAATACTCAGAGAAAAAGCTACAAACATGCTATGAAAATGCCGTTAAGTTAACAGAAACCTTTCAGAAAAAATGCCTCGCAAGCTCCAACACACATAAGGGATATTCTTCAATTGACGGGAGCAGACAAGCAATCAGCTTCTTGGAAAAAGGCAGCATTCCATTAATGGACATAAAGAAGATCGCATTAGTATCAGGCGGATTTCAACTACTCAACCACAAAACACCAGGACAAGAAAGATGGGGGGATACAGCGAAGCAAATTTTTAACCGCGGTTTTAAAAGCGCTTACACAAAAATTGCCGTCATGGAAAGAAACGACCCCTATTGCCTCCAATTCCCAAGAGCAGAACGGTCCGAGGATAAATCGGGAATCTTATTGGATGTATTGAGAAAATGAGATGCAAAACACCACCATATAGTTGAGGTGGTGTTTTTATTTTGATCTTCCGGAAACTATTAATAAAATTATTAACATTACTCAGTATTGAAATAATACATATTCTCATATAATCAGAAATTGGGAAGGTGGTAGACAGTATAAAGTAAAAGGAGTATCGAAAATGACAAACCATGAACTAAGATTTGTATAAGAAGAACGATCGGGTACTCACAATTGACTTGAATTGTGAGTACCTGATTTAATGTATTACTAAAGATTTATCTAATTCTCCAAAAGCGATTACTTCATATGAAATCCTCCTCCCCATCCATCTGTTAGTAGAATTATTCCATTGTAATAAATGTAAATATATCCTTGGAATTATATTAATTTATAGATTAAATGGTGATTATTTTTTATAATAGTATATATTACTAAATTGGTAATAAATACTATAAAGGGTGGTTGGGAGAATATGTACAATCTGAAATTTGTAAAACCAGTAGCATCGCTTATATTGGGGAGTACCTTGTTAGTAGGAGCAGTTATTACAACGCCGGTAGATGTAAATGCTGCATCAGACTATAAGATTTCAAATGGTAAACTTGTAAAAAAATCTAATGGCAAGGTAGTTAAGGGGTATAAATTTTACAATAGCAAATTGTATAAAAATGGTAATTTATATACAGGGCTAAAAGGTAGTGTTTATTACAAAAACGGTAAAAAAGCAACAGGTAAATATAAAGGCATCTATTATGTAAAAGGAAAACCTTACACTGGTATTGGTAAGAAAACAGGAAAGCTATATGTAAAAGGAAAGTTGAATACTGTTCTTACATTATATAAAGATAAATTATATGATGGACCTTACTTAAACAAAGGATTGAATCTTTATAAAGGGAAGCTATATGATGGCGGAACTTTAAATAAGGGATTAGACCTTTACAAAGGAAAACTATATAACGGTTACAAATTAAACAAAGGCATTGTTCAATACAAAGGATTTTGGTATAAAAATTCAATTCTTGCTAATGGCCTAATTAAAACACCAGACGGCAAAGAAATTAAAGTAGTGAACGGTAAGAGAGATGATTTCACAATTTCAGTTATGCATACGAATGATACACACGCACATTTAGATAATATCGCAAAAAGAACAACGGCTATTAAGCAATTTAGAGCTGAGAAGCCAAATTCGTTGTTATTAGATGCAGGGGATGTATTTAGTGGAACGTTATATTTCAACGAATTTAAAGGGAAAGCAGATCTTAAGTTTATGAATAATTTAGGTTATGATGCAATGACATTTGGAAATCATGAATTTGACTTAGGATCGAGCCCAGAAGGACATCAGGCGCTTGTCGATTTCATAGAGGGTGCTAATTTCCCATTTGTTAGCGCAAACGTTAACTTCTCAGGCGATGATAGATTTAAAGGGTTATTCACCGATTTGATATCTAGTGATCCGAAAAAAGGAAAGATTTATAACGGTATTATCAAAGAAATAGATGGCGAAAAAGTAGGGATTTTCGGTTTAACAACAGCCGAAACAAAGGATATCTCAAGCCCAGGTAGTGTTAAATTTGAAAATTATATCGAAGAAGCGAATAAGGCAGTAAAAGCATTTGAAGGAAAAGGCGTTGATAAAATTATAGCGCTAACGCATATTGGTTATGATGATAATCCAGCTGTGGATAATGATCAAATTTTAGCTGCATCAGTAGAAGGTATCGATTTAATCGTTGGTGGTCATAGCCATACGCAATTAGATAAACCTGTAGTTATTGAAAAAGACATTAAAGGTAAAGAAAAAGACCCAACAGTCATTGTACAAGCTTTTCAATATAGTGATTTTTTAGGTACAGTGGATGTTAAGTTTGATTTCAAAGGTAAAGTTGTTCAATCAGATGGTCAATTAGTAAAAGTATCTGATCAACAAGAAGATCCGGAAGCTGCTGCAATGCTAAAAGAATACTCTGAAAAGTTAAAAGAAATTACAAACAAATCAATCGGAGCAACTGCAGAAAGCGAACTGACAAATCCAAGGACTGATTCTGATGGGAAAGGCGTTAGTGTTCGAAATAGTGAAACAGCCTTAGGTAATATTATTACAGATGGCATGCTGGCAAAAGCTAAAAAGTACGATGAAAATATCATCATGGCTTTACAAAATGGTGGAGGTATTCGCGCAGGCATTCCAGCTGGAGATATTACAGTTGGCGAAGTCATCACTGTTCTACCATTTGGAAACACACTTGCTACGATGTCTGTAACAGGTGCAGAATTAAAATCAGCCTTTGAAATAAGCTTCAAATCATATCCAAGTGAAAATGGCGGTTTCTTGCATGTATCTGGAGGGAAAGTAGAATTTGACTCCACTAAGCCAGCGGGTGAACGAGTTGTTTCAATTGCATATAAAGATAAAGATGGAAATTTCACACCAATCCAAGATGATAAAACGTACAAAATTGCGACAAACGCCTTCACAGCAAAAGGTGGAGACGGCTTCACAATGTTTGCAAAAGCCTACTCTGAAGGTCGTGTAACAGACCTCGGTTTATCAGATTGGGAGAACCTAGCAGAACATTTAACAAACCTAAAAACAGTTAAACCTACTATAGAGGATAGGATTGTAGATATTAATAAAAAGATAGACTTTCTAAAATAGTTGGCTAGCACATCCCCTGTGTATCCGTGTGATACATGGGGCTTTTTTATGGATATCAAAAAATAGAACGAATATAAGCAACGAATATAAGCATATCTACTTGCATTACTAAATCGATTTAAGCTAATCTAGGGAAACAACTGTTGATATACCAAAATATAGGTTAAATCCATACGATTCAGAGTTCAATCCACGGAAAACAGCAATTAATCCACGCAACTCAGTGATCAATCCACGCAATTACGGAGTTAATCCACGCAACTCCAGCTCCAATCCACGCAATAAGGAATTGAATCCACGTTCCGAACAATTTAAGTCCTCTTGCAAAACGAATCAAAGAAAAAATGCTCCCCTAGTTCGCGGCAAGAATATATGTTTAACAAATAATCAAACCCGCGACCAAAGTCTTTGAGAATCCAAAAAATGGATTGCGAATTTAATCCACGCAATAAGAAATTGAATCCACGTTCCAAACAGTTTAAGTCTTAACGTACTCTCTCCTCACATAAGAAAACTTTTCAGGCAGTCTTTTAATAATAATAAGGAAGTTTTAATTCAATTAGTGAAATTACATCCAAATAGTATAGCCTATTTAAAAATCCTTACAAAAAATCCGATTAAGTATGAAATATATTACATAATAAGGTTATTCAATTTGTTCAATTTTTTACTAGAATTTCATAATAATAGCGTGTAATAAACTGTTTTTTTAATATAATTGTCCGAAATGAATATTTAGTATAACCTATTTCAATAATTGTGTTGACATATAAAATATTTTTCAGTATATTAATGTGTATTCGATTACATGTGTAATCGGTTACACAATGCTACAAAGGAGGAAAAGAATGGTTACCATTAAAGATGTAGGCAAGCATGCAGGCGTTTCGGTCGCTACAGTTTCTCGCTATTTAAATAGCAAAGGCTATGTAAGTGAAGATGCAAAACGAGCAATTGAAATGGCAATCATAGAATTAGATTATAAGCCTAATCAGCTTGCAAGATCTTTAAGTACAAAAAAGACCAATATCATTGGTTTGCTTGTACCTGACATTACCAATCCATTTTTCCCTGAACTAGCAAGAGCTGTAGAAGATACAGCTTATACAAATGGTTATACAGTTGTACTCTGTAATTCTGGTGAACAGAAAGATAGAGAAATACATTATATAGAGTCGCTTCAACAAAAGTACGCCGCAGGATTTATCGTGACGACCAATCAACTTGAAGCAGACTATTATCGTAAAATAAGTTTGCCGATTGTGGCACTTGATAGAAGACTTGATCCGGCTATTCCAACTGTCACAACAAATAATATAGATGGTGCAACAATTGCAACTGAATATTTAATAGCAAGAGGTTGTAAGCACATACTATGTGTGCGTGGACCTGTTGGACTCGATGTAGCGGAAGACCGGTTTACTGGTTTTATGGAAACAATGAAGAATTACCCTAACATCTCTTCTGATATTATTACTAGTCAATTTGATTTTGATGAAGCAGAGAAAAAAGTATTTGACTACCTAAAAACACATGAATTCGTTGATGGTATTTTTGCATCAAGTGATGTTCTAGCAATTGGCGCTATGAAAGCTGCTCATTCGCTGGATGTTCAAATTCCTGGTGAACTTCAATTAGTAGGATTCGATGGCATCAGTATGGGGAAATTATTAACACCCGAATTGACAACGGTTGCACAAGATATATACAAGTTGGGCACTGCAGCAACAGAATTACTTATTCAAAAAATTGAAGGTCATGAAATAGAAAATAATTTGACGGAATTACCAGCAACACTTGTTATTAGAAGTTCGACAAAGTAAGGAGAGATTTGATGATTACTGTAATAGGAAGTATCAATATGGACTTAGTCGTTGATACAACTATTTTTCCTAAACAAGGTGAGACAGTTTTAGGAAACCTTTTTACAACAGTACCTGGTGGTAAAGGAGCAAACCAAGCTGTAGCAGTTGCAAGACTTGGTGGCGATTTACATATGGTTGGTGCAGTTGGTCAAGATAGTTTTGGCAAAGAGTTAACTAACAACTTAAAAGTTGAAGGTATTGACACACAATTTGTATATGCAACAGATGAAGCTGCGACTGGTATCGCGAATATATTACTTTACGAACAAGATAATCGTATTATTGTCGTTCCAGGCGCAAATGCATTGATCACTCCTAAAGAAATCGATGCTGCAAAATCTTTAATTGAAAAAAGTGAAATGGTCATTATGCAATTAGAAATTCCAGCAGACACCGTTCAATATGCATTGCAAGTTTGCAAAGATTTAAACGTACCCGTATTACTTAACCCTGCTCCAGCGGAATCTTTCAATCCTTCTTGGATGGACTTGGTAGATTACCTTACACCAAACGAAACGGAATGTGCGGATATTTTCTCTGAAGATGTGGAAAGCGCATTAGAAAAGTATCCAAATAAACTAATCGTCACATTAGGAAGCAATGGCGCTCGTTACTTTGATGGAAAAGAACATATTTTCATCGAAGGTTATAAAACAAAAGCTGTTGATACAACCGGAGCTGGTGATACATTTAATGGTGCATTAGCATATGCCGTAACAAATGGACAATCTCTAAAAGAAGCGGTTCGTTTTGCTAATATTGCTGCATCATTGTCCGTTGAAAAATTTGGCGCACAAGGCGGTATGCCAACATTACAAATGGTTGAAAATCGCCTAGGAGGACAAGCAAAGTGAAAAAACATGGAATTTTAAATCGTGATTTAGCTGGTATTTTTGCGAAAATCGGTCACACAGATACGATTATGATTGCGGATTGTGGGTTACCTATTCCAGATGGTGTTCCTTGTGTAGACCTTTCGTATACACTTGGAAAGCCTAGTTTCTCAGATATTTTGGACGCAGTTTTAGATGACTTTAATGCAGAAAAAGCATGGATTGCAACAGAGATGAATGTGCAAAATCCAACATTACACAGTCGGGTAAGACAAGTAGTCAATGTTCCGATTGAAACTGTTAGCCATGAAGAGTTAAAACAACTTTCAGCTAAAGCAAAAGTAATTATCCGTACAGGAGAAGCAACACCGTTTGCAAATATTATTTTGCAATCAGGGGTCATATTTTAAAAGGTGGTGATACCAAATGATTGAAATGACAGGCATTGATAAAGCTTTTAGTGGCAATGTCGTGTTGAAAGATGTCCAATTCTCACTTGCAGATGGAGAAATCCATGCTTTGATGGGTGAAAACGGTGCTGGTAAGTCAACACTGATGAAAATCTTAACAGGGATTTACGGCCGTGATGCAGGTGTCATCAAAGTAGATGGACAAGAAGTAGACTTCAAATCCCCAAAAGAAGCAGAAGCTATGGGGATTGCAGTAATTCATCAAGAACTTAATATTCTACCGGATTTAACTGTTGCTGAAAACCTATTTTTAGGCAATGAAAAAACAGTAGGTATGGGTATTTTAAAAACAAAAGAGATGAATAGAGAAGCTAGTCGTATTTTAAAACAACTCGGATTAGATGTTGACGTCAAAACACCGGCTGGCCAATTATCTGTTGGGAAACAACAAATTATAGAAATTGCAAAAGCAATCGAGACACACGCAAAAGTCATTATAATGGATGAACCAACTGCTGCGTTAACAGATCGTGAAATCAAAACATTATTCAAAACGATTCGAAAATTACAATCACAAGGTGTTTCCTTTGTTTATATTTCCCACCGTATGGAAGAAATATTCGCCATCTGCGATCGTATTACCATCTTACGTGATGGCCAGTACATTGGTGTCCGTGTCATAAAAGAAACGAATTTTGATGAAATTGTTAAAATGATGGTTGGTCGTGAATTGGGAGATCGTTTCCCTGAACGCAACGCTTCAATTGGTGAAGTCAAGCTTGAAGTGAAAGGCCTTACAAGAAATGACTATTGCCAAGATATTAACTTCCAACTTAGAAAAGGCGAAGTTCTTGCATTAGCAGGTCTAATGGGTGCAGGCCGTACAGAGGTAGCTGAGGCACTATTTGGCTATCGCAAGATGAACAAAGGTGAAATCTTCATCGACGGTCAAAAAGTGAAAATTTCAAATCCAATTCAAGCGAAAAAACATGGTATTGGCTTTGTGACAGAAGACCGCAAATCAGAAGGTTTAGTCGTTGATTTTTCTATTAAGGATAATATTATGCTTACAAACTTGGACAAGGCTTCCAAAATGGGTGTTATTAATTCGAAGAAGGAATCCACCTTTGTTAATAACCTAATGAAAAAATTAGGAGTTCGTTCATCTGGTGCAATGCAAACCGCAAAATCATTAAGTGGTGGTAACCAACAAAAAGTTGTTATCGCAAAATGGTTGGGTGATGCCCCAGAAATTTTAATCCTAGATGAACCAACTCGTGGTGTCGATATCGGTGCCAAAAAGGAAATCTACCAAATTATTAATGACCTTGCTGAACAAGGTGTTGCAATTTTAATGATTTCATCAGAATTACCAGAAGTTATCGGCATGGCAGACAGAGTACTTGTTATGCATGAAGGTAAAATTACCGGTGAAGTATCAAAAGAAGAAATGACTCAAGAAAAAATTATGCATTACGCTACTGGAGGTGACAAAGTTGTCCAAATCTAAAGGTTTAGTTCAAAAACTTGGACCACTATTAGGGCTACTTTTAATAATCATCATTATCTCATTTATGAGCCCTAGCTTTTTAACAGCTACAAATATTTTCAATGTACTACGTCAAGTTTCAATTAGTGCATTAATCGCATTCGGGATGACATTTGTTATCTTAACAGGTGGTATAGATTTATCTGTTGGTTCCACACTAGCATTAACTGGTGCAATTAGTGCAGGATTACTAGCAGGTGGCATGGATCCATTTTTAGCCATGCTAATCGGTTTACTTTTAGGTGCAGTACTTGGCGCAGTAAACGGATTTATTATCGCAAAAGGGAAAGTTGCTCCTTTCATCGCAACTCTAGCTACAATGACAATCTACCGTGGGTTAACACTTGTTTATACAGATGGTAAACCAGTGTCTGGCTTAGGTGATTCACTTGCATTCCAAATGTTCGGGAAAGGTTACTTTTTAGGTATTCCTGTTCCTGTTATCACAATGCTAATCGCATTCCTAGTTCTTTACTTCATTTTACGTAAAACAACTTTTGGACGTCGTGTCTATGCAATTGGTGGTAACGAAGAAGCTTCACGTTTATCTGGTATTAATGTAGATCGTATTACAATTGCTGTTTATTCATTAACAGGTATGCTTGCAGCTCTATCAGCTTTAATCCTAACTTCCCGTCTTAACTCAGCTCAACCAACAGCTGGACAATCCTATGAACTTGATGCCATTGCAGCCGTAGTACTAGGTGGTACTTCTTTAACTGGTGGTCGCGGATGGATTTTCGGTACATTAGTTGGTGCGCTAATCATTGGTGTATTAAATAACGGTTTAAATCTTATCGGGGTATCTTCATTCTTCCAACAAGTTGTGAAGGGTGTTGTTATATTAATCGCGGTACTTATCGACCGCAAAAAAACAGCATAGGAGAGTTTGTTTACAATGAAAAAATTATCTTGGACTTTAGCTTTATCAGCTTCACTATTACTAGGCGCTTGCTCAATGTCACCAAATGGTGATAGTTCATCATCTGATAAAGCGGCAAAAAAATCTACAGATGATATGAAAATTGGTATGTCAATCTCAACATTAAATAACCCATTCTTTGTTACTTTATCTGATGGTGCAAAAGCAGAAGCAAAAAAAGAAAATGTTGATCTTACAGTAGTTGATGCACAAGACAACGCTTCTAAACAAGCTTCTGATGTAGAAGACTTAATCCAACAAGATGTTGACTTAATCATCATCAACCCAACAGATTCAGAAGCAGTTGCTTCAGCTGTTGAATCTGCAAACGATGCGAATATTCCAGTTATCACAGTTGACCGTTCTTCTGAAGGCGGCGAGGTAGTATCTCACATCGCTTCAGATAATGTTAAAGGTGGCGAAATGGCCGGCGAATACTTAAAAGAATTAGTTGGCGACGGTGCTAAAGTTGCTGAACTTGAAGGTGTTGCTGGTTCATCTGCAGCTCGTGACCGTGGTGAAGGTTTCCACAAAGTAGCTGACAAAGGCTTAAACGTTGTGAAAAAACAAACTGCAAACTTCAACCGTTCAGAAGGTTTATCTGTAATGGAAAATATCCTTCAATCTAACCCAGATATCAAAGGCGTTTTCGCTCACAATGACGAAATGGCTCTAGGTGCTCTTGAAGCAATCGAAGCATCAGGTAAAGACATCAAAGTTGTAGGCTTCGATGCTACTGACGATGCCCAAAAAGCAGTAAAAGCTGGTAAAATGGCTGCAACAATCGCTCAAAAACCAACTGAAATTGGTCAAATTGCATTAGACACAGCTGTAAAATCACTAAAAGGTGAAAAAGTTGCCAAATCAATCCCAGTCGATCTTGAATTGATCAAAAAATAATATCTCCACCATGCTAATCCCAGTCTCCCCATGAGGCTGGGATTTTTTTTAGAGAGAGATGGGAGATAAAGAGCGGAGAAGTGTGTTTATAGGAGCGAGTTGTGCAAAAGAGAGTTTGAGTTGTGCAAAAGGAGGAGCGAGTTGTGCAAAAGAGAGTCTGAGTTGTGCAAAAGGAAGTCTGAGTTGTGCAAAAGAGAGTTTGAGTTGTGCAAAAGAGAGTTTGAGTTGTGCAAAAGAGAGTGAGTTGTGCAAAAGGAAGTCTGAGTTGTGCAAAAGAGGATCTGAGTTGTGCAAAAGGAGGAGCGAGTTGTGCAAAAGGGAATCCGAGTTGTGCAAAAGGAAGTGAGTTGTGCAAAAGGGAGTCCGAGTTGTGCAAAAGGAGGAGCGAGTTGTGCAAAAGGAAGTCTGAGTTGTGCAAAAGGAAGTGAGTTGTGCAAAAGAGAGTCCGAGTTGTGCAAAAAGAAAAGCCAGTTATAATAAAGAAAGCCCAAGTAGTTCCCCAAATCCCCACTAAATGCTCTCCCTTGTCCGCGCCCCAGAAAAATATAATCAGCTAAATCCCTGCCGCGAACAATAAGAGCATCAGTCTCAATAAATGTCACTGAAAATACTAAAATTTATAAAATAATATATTGTAAAATAAAAGAATTTAAGTAAAATATAGTTGAAAATATTCATGCTAGGAGATGATCCAAAATTATCGAGCCGAGAAATAAAACACTGCTTTTTACTGCTTATCAAAGATTGTTGCTAAGAGTGAATCCAGCTTATCCAAAAAGAGCAGAAATAGAGAAGGATCTTGAAAATCTAAAGATAGGCTTTAAAGGTGAATATCGAATTGACCAAGCTATTAAGGAAACTCATTTTACCGATGCTTTTTATGTATTACCAAATGTTGAACTGAAAGTCTCTCCCCACAGACGTATAGAGATAGATACATTAATTTTGACAGAAAGATTTATTTGTATTTTTGAGGTAAAAAATTTAAAGGGCACCCTGAAATTTAACGAAAATCCTTACTCGTTACATCAAACAATTAACGGAAAGACTTATAGCTATCCATGTCCTCAACAGCAGACATTAAGGGCGGCGGATAGTTTACACTATTGGTTAAGGCAGCAATTCAAAATAAATCTTCCTATTCAAATAGCAATTGTTCTGCCAAATCCAAATGTCTTAATCGAAACAGCCCCAACAAAAGTAAAATTGCTGAGTCCTAGAGAAATCCCCCTATTTCTGCAAGGACTAGACACACACTCTAAAATAGTTTCGGGTAATCATTTAAAACAAATTGTTTCAACTATTAAACGTGAAAATTCCCCATTTAACATTTTTCCTTTAGCAGAAAAATATAATATCCCTATAAATCATCTGAGAACTGGCATTGTTTGTCCTTGCGGTGGAAACGGCATTCGAACTACACAAAGAACATGGATCTGCACCAGATGTAAAGAAACTATCAAGAAGGCAATTGAGAATACGCTTTTCGATTGGTTTTTACTTTATAAATCAAGTATTTCTCATAAAGAATGCAGTAATCTATTACAAATTCAAAACCGTAATACTGTCACTAAAATTTTGAAAAACATGAAACTGGAAGCAACAGGAAGTACTAGATCTAGGCTCTATCACTACGATTATAAGAAAGATTTGGTCAAACAAGAAGCTAGTCTAGTAAATCTTATATATGTATGAAAATCTAGTCTCAAGACAAGAGGTTGGATTTTCTCTTTTTAAAAGGAAAAAATAAAAGGAGCATAAAATTGTATATTTATGCAAATAGTTAATAACTATTCGACTTATTGCAAAATAATAAGATTCAATTATCCTATGAAAAAATACATAATAGTTTGGGAAAGTTGTATCATTTAGTCATTCGATATATAATTAATACTCCCTAAAACCTATCCTATTCGTCAAAATATTACTAATTTAAGGAAATAGGTAAAAAGCTATTGTGCTATTACTCAATTTTTATGATAATAATCTGTGAGGCAATAAAGAATGTATCGGAATGGAGATAAAAAAATATGAGTATCCTTCAGCGTGATATTTCAAAATATATAGCAGAGTCTAAAAAACGTTGTAAAAAAAGGAACTTAGATCCTAATGTAATACCAGATCTAGTAACAGTAAGTTTACTAGAATTGGGCCAAAAGATGTATCAGTTTAAAAGTATTTTAAAAGTATCAGATTTTTTTGTGGAGAAATTTTTTAAGACGATTGAAAATATTCCAATACAGCTGGCAGTTACAGATGAAAATGGAACCATCTTAGAACTAAAAGGTGATGCAAATATAAAAGATCAGATGAAGCATATGGGATTTCGCCCTGGTATAAAGTTTATAGAAGAATATGCTGGGACCAATTCAGTCAGTTTAGCTTTAGAAACAAATCAGCCAGTTGAATTAATCGGGACACAACACTATCATAGTTTTTTAAAAAACACAGCTTGTTATTCAGTTCCTTTTGAATTCGAGAATTTGCACTTAAAAGGAACGTTCTCAATTGTAACTTTAGCAGATTATCAAAGTCCTTTACTATTAACATTACTAGCAACTACAGTTGATTTAATAGAAAGAGAGTTAATGATAAGAGAGCAGAATAAGCAGCTGAATATATTTAACCAAGTTGTAACGGAGTCTACTCAGAATGGTATTATCAAGGTGGATGATGAGGGTGTGATTGTAGAGTTCAATCAGACTGCCGAAAAATTAACTGGATGGCAAAGGGAAAATGTAATAGGTGAAAAAATATCTAAAGGTAACCCTTTGCATAAGTATTTTGATCAAATTCTTGAAGAAGGAAAAGAAGTGTCTGATTTTGAAATAGCGATCAAAAATACACGTTTAGATCAACAGATTATGTGCTTATTAAATGGAGTTCCAATTTATGAGAATGTCGGAACTATATCAGGAGTATTTTTTCAATTAAAAGACATTACAGAACGATATCAAGCGACGGCGAGTATCAATTATTTAGCATATCATGATGATTTGACAACATTACCAAATCGTAGATGTTTCTTAGATTTGTTGAAAGAACAACTGGTAAAAGCAGAAGAACATCAAAAAATGTTTGCTGTTTTTCTATTAGATTTAGATAATTTCAAAACAGTTAATGATACTCTGGGACACGGAAAAGGCGATAAACTCCTGTTTAATGTAGCAAAAAGGTTGGTAGAAAACTTACCTGAACAAGCGAAAATTTTCCGCATTGGTGGGGATGAATTTACCATTCTCCTTACTGATATTCAACAGAAAAGTGAAGCAGTAGAAGTGGCAAAGAAAATCGTTCAATTGTTCCAACAATCTTATATTCTGGGAAATCATGAATTGAATATTAGTGTAAGTGTTGGAATATCCATTTATCCTGATGATGGGCAGGAAATAGATTGGTTATATAGTAAAGCTGACATAGCAATGTATGAAGCAAAACATCAAGGTGGAGCTGGATATACAATTTATCATTCTTAGTTGTGAAGAATTTCCAAAGGACGGAAATGAAACTAAAAAGGTTAGAACGCAACTTTCGTAAAAATGCTGTTATTACCGAAAATATTTAAAAGGCAAAAGCGTCATATGGACAGTTTTTGCCTTTTATGCAATACCATCCCTCGTATAAATGAGAACTCCTTTAATTTTGAAGCTCACATTTTGCTCAATATTCTTTGTAATATTATTGTACAGTAAAACAAATTTAATTTCACTGAATATTTATATTATTTATACTTTTTTATTCGGCTTTTAGATGCATATTTATTCTAAAAAGTCCCATGAATTCAACAAAAAATTCCTATCTATATAGTTGACAATTCATTCTATTAGTTACTAAAATAAAGTTGAAGTAAGAGAAGATACATATCATATCGAACAATATAAATTTGATCAGATATTTGAAAGCTCTGTTATGAGAAACCTCTCTACAGAGCTTTCTGTATTTAAATTGAAAAAATTTATAGATTAGGCCAACTATAGCAACAAGAAATTTTAAAGGAGATTTGAACATGACACTTAAAGTAAATCCTATCAAAGGGATTTTAAAACCAAATGAATATTGTGCAGAACTAGAAGATGCTGAACAATATTCACGGTATAGATTAAATATATTTTTCCTATTCTTGATAAGTGTTTTTACGTATATAATAAGCGGTGCTTTTGGAATCGGTACACAATCGATTTCCAGTGAATTATCAAGTATAGGCAATCACGCGTTTGAGGCAAGAAAACAGTTATTTCTAATTGGTAGATTGTTACAAGGAGTTTTGGTTCCTTGTGTATTAATCTTTGGTTCTGCCTTATATTATTTTGCGTTTATCAATGGTAGCTTTCGTAAATTAGTCATTGTTCAACTAAATGTCTTTAGTATCTTTTTAATAGAGAAGATTATTCAATTGCCTTTATTTCTCTTGCTTAATGTAGATGCGACATCTGATATTTTTTCTTTAGGAATTATTGCACAATATATTTCTAATAATGAATTGCTGATTCACTTTTTAGGTGAACTGACATTATTTAGAGTGGCTATGTTAGCGTATTCTTATTACTATTTATCAAGATTAGTAGAATCACGTAAAAAAGTGGTTATTGCGGCTACAATCCTATTTTTACTATATTGGATTTTCGCAAGCTTTATGTCTTATATAAAAATAGGATTCTTTTTCTAAAGGAGGATGAGAAAGTTGAAAAAATGGGGCAAATTTATAATTGCTGCAGTTGCCATAGTTTTTGTTGGAATCAATCTTTTCCTCTTATTAAAGCAAGATAGTAAAGCGGCAAGAACAGTTAATATTAATAATTGGACAACTGTTGAAAAGGGCAATGTAAAGAAATTAATGCATACAACAGGAGTGACAAAGCCGGAAACTGAAACTCATGTGTATTTTGATCGACAAAAGGGTACTTTGGATAAAATATTAGTAAAAGAGGGAGATGTCATATCGAATGACACACCTTTATATTCATATAATTCTCAGAAACTAGAAGATACAAAAGCAGAGTTAGAAGATGAGGCAGAAAAACTTCAAGGTGAAATTGATAGCATAGACCAAGAAATCACTCAACTGCAACAAATTACACCAAACGATTCTACCAATAAGGCGAGCACAACATCAAAAGACAAGAAAGTTAATGTGGATGTAGAAGTTAACACATCTTCAATTGTTGAAGGTAACGTTAAACAAAAAGTGGCAGAGGCTGAAGCTGAAAAAGGAAAAGTAGAAGCGACATTAAAAGCAACGGAAGCTAAGATTTCTAGAGTGGAAGATCAATTGGCAGATTTAACTGTAAAAAGTACTGTAGAGGGACAAATTGTCAATATTAATGAGGATTTAAAGGATCCAATAATGACAATCGCTTCGAATAATTTAGTTGTGAAGGCAATTGTACAAGCTAAAAAAGTTGGTGAGGTTGCTGAAGGGCAATCTGTTAAATTATATTCTACGTTAACGAAGAAATACTATAACGGTACGGTTTTACAAGTTATCACATATCCAAATAAAGCTAAGAAAGATAAAAAAGAAGATCCTACTTATTCATTTTTAGTTAACATAACAGGTGAAGCTGCAAAGAATGATAAGCAAAAAGATCAAGCAGAAGTTGGTACATCACCTGAAACGCAAGATTCACAAAGTAATGGACAAACAGTAAAAGATGGAACATCAGAAGATCAAAGTCAATCTGACCAGAATGCTACACAAGACGGAGCAGACCAATCTGCCAATACTCAAACTGTAGCACCAACTAAACCATTGCTTATCGGAACGAACATGAAGTTACAAGTAACATTAGCAGAAGCAACGAACACACCAATTCTACATGCTAACTCGATTTTGAAAGACAATAAAAAACATTATGTATATCAGTTTACAAATAAAGGATTGGTTCAAAAGCAAGAAGTCACATTAGGTGTAACCTATAAAGGGAAATACCAAGTGGTCAAAGGATTAGAAGTTAGTGATGTAATCGTTACTGCCAAAGATTCTATCAAACTACCATCTACTTCTAACTTTATCACGCCGTTAAAAACAGCTAAAGTTCAAAACAAAGAGTTGAAAAAGATGAAACAATCCCAACAAGCAAAATATATTTTAATTGGGATGTTTGAATAGTTGTAAATTAATTTCTTATATTTACTATAACAACTTTAAATCCACCCTAACTATTTCGGATTTTAGAAATAGTTAGGGCTTTTTATATTATCGAGAGTGAACGAGTTCTCCTTGTACCCATACTTCTCTAATATTTTCAGGTCTTGTTAAATACATGATTTTTTGAAATACATCTAGTAAATCTTCTTCCTCATTGAAAATGGGAAGTGTTGCAGTATCTATACTTGTATGAATTATTTGTACATCCCAAGCATAGTTTTCTTGTAATCTACCAACTGGTAAACTTAGACTTTCACCGCCGCCAGCAGTAGCAAAAAAGAATGCTTCGTTGATCGTGATGCGTGAATTTGGGACTCCACGCTCTTCAGTAGGAAGATAAGTATTGACTCCATCTTCTAACATTCTAGAGGAAATAACTGCTTGTTTAGCATTGTCATAAATGCTAGGTGAAAAGCCACCAGAGACATCTGTACCTAACCCAATATCGATTCCTTTGCTATGTAAATGGGCAATTGGAGTTACTCCATTAGCGAGATAGGCATTTGAAAGAGGGCAATGACCAATGGCAGTCCCTGTTTTAGCAAATAGCTCCGCATCATCGTCACTTAGAAAACTACAATGAGCCATGACAGATTTGTCACGCAACAGGCCAAAATCATGTAATGCAAAAGCGTCATTTTTTCCACAGCGTTCCTTTACATAACTATGTTCCCAATCTCCTTCACTACAATGTGATTGTATATGAGTATCATATTTGGAAGCGAGCTCGCCTAAGCCGATTAGAGCTTCATCTGTACAGCTAGGGATAAAGCGTGGTGTAACAACTGGATATACGCCTTGTTTCGTAGTTTTGGCTAATTCCTTTACAGCCATGATAAATTCTTCGGTATCTTTTAAAGCTGCTTCTGTACTCTCATCTCGATAGTAATCTGGATTTAAATTTGGATCGTCCATCACTACTTTTCCGACTAAACCTCGTTGGCCTTTCTTGGCACATATTTCAGCTAATAACAGGCTAGATTCTTTATGAACACTAGCAAAATACAATACAGTTGTTGTGCCATTTGCTAATAGGTGGCTTACCAAATCTCGATAGACGGTTTCAGCAAATTGCAAATCGGAAAATTTAGATTCAAGCGGAAATGTATAAGTATTTAACCAATCGTTGAGGGGAATATCTAAAGCAGTGCCTGATTGTGCCCATTGTGGTGCGTGAACATGTAAATCTATAAAACCAGGTAAGAAAAACTGTCCCTTGGATAAACGATGAAAATTATCTTTATTGAGATATGCTTCGATTATTTCTTGATATTCGGGTTCTTCTGGAGATACAGTTCGTTCAATCAAACCCTCTTCATTTATACAGAATAGATAGTTCTGTAAAACTTGTACTTCCTTCGGTGACTTACTTGTAAAAGCGGTACCTTGAAAAACTTGTGCATATTCTTTCATAGATGAACACCCCTTTGTATTCTATTTTTGGAATTATACTATATTTCTAGAATATGCAACAGTAAAAAGTCTGAAAAATTAGATAAAATATCACAATAAAAAGAGAGGAGATATAAAAGTTCTCCTCTCTATAAAGGCTCAATAAAAATCTTACATTAGCTTGAAACCAATATTCAATTATTAATTTTAGGTGAAGCTCTAAAATAATGGATGCCTAATCTTGAGCAGTACCAAATGAATTTAATCCCCATCAAAACAACTTAAATCCCAATCCCACCGCTCGCAGGCAGTATATCTTTTTCTTCATGGTCAACATTTATATTTTTTAAATCGTCTGTTGAAGGATTATCATGATTGAATTGATCAGTTTCAATAATTTTTGGCTCCTCATGATCTGGAGTGAACAATTTTTCTATCTTGTTATCAATCAATTCTATAGATGTTGAAAAAACGAATTTTATATCTTCAAATGCTGAGCTGATATTCGCGGGGGTTGATGAAAATAACTCAACATTTTTCTTATTCCATACATAGAGGTTAGTGGATGGGTTAGCCATTGTATAGTATGAACCGGCGACAAAAGAGATTGCACCAATAATTCCAACAGTAAAAAGCTTCTTAAACATTATTCCACCTCCCTTTCTAATAGATAAAAGCATTATTTCCATAAAGATGAAGAAATATAACTAAGTGTTGGAAGTAAAACTTAGAAATGGTAATAGAAGATATTAGCGCTTTTTAAGGCAGTGATAGATCTATCATCAAACTTTCTCATAAATAACTTCCTTTGTGGAAATATAAAGTAAATGGAGGTGATTTCATGAAAAAGGAAGAACGAAACAAAACAGAATTAGGTGTTGAAGAAGTAATTGGAAAAGGAACATATCCATCCGTCACAAGTAATGCGACGAAATTTGTTGTAGCAGAACTAGGAGGAACCGCCACTTCAGCTTATAGCCATCCAGTAAATTATAACAAGCCACCCATTTTCTCATCTGGTGGACTTAGTCTCCACGAAGCACAAGGGCAAGTTATAGAACCTCATACTGCGGAAGAAGAAAATAGCTAGAAGAATGTTCCCTTATAAAAAATGGAGGTGATTAAATGAGCAACAAAAAATACACAGAAGTTGGAACGGATATAGCCGAAGTGAAAAAACAAAATGCTCAATCAGGACCAACATTTAACGAAATAAAAGAAATAGCAGCAAACAACGAATTCGATCCAACGGCAAATGGGAATATGGTTGACCCGGATACGCCAAAAAAGTATACATGGACTGGAACGGATATTGAGGAAGTAAAAAGATTAAATGCCGAATCCGGTCCTAGTTACAATCAGATTTTTGAAATGCTCGACAGGGAACAATCAAATTTTGAATAGTAGCCTGATTTAATGCACTTTAGCTCAACCTCGCACCTTTCCACAGTGCGGGGTTATTTGTAGATATTAAGGTTACATCCCACTTAGCATATCGTCACCACCTATTTAACCTCTACATATAATAATTTAGGCAATTCAAATGGTTATTGATTACAAGGGGGAAGGTTATGCCCGTAAGAACAGGAGAGCAATACATTGACCGGATTAATGAATTAAATTCAGAAGTATGGTTAGGTGGCAAACGGGTGACAGGGAATATTTCGGAACATCCTGCTTTTAAGGGTGTTATGGAAAGCCAGGCTCGCCTGTACGATTTGCAAAATGAAGAAAAGTTTAAGAGTATGATGACTTATAAATCACCGACTACTGGAAATCCAGTCGGCCTTTCTTTTCTTATGCCTAAAACAAGAGAAGAATTAGCGCAAAAGAGGAAGATGGTGCAGCAGTGGGCAAGAGAGTCGAACGGTATGATGGGGAGAAGTCCAGACTATATGAACACCACTTTAATGACAATGGCTGCGTCGGCTCACCTATTAGAGGGAAAAGAAAATTGTTTTCCAGAAAACATAAAAGCTTATTATGAATACGTGCGTGAAAATGATTTATGTCTTACTCATACTTTTATTGAACCACAAGTAGACAGAAGTTATATCTATTATGAAAATTCAAAAGAACCGATTGCTGCTAAGATCATAGATAGAACGAAGGAAGGCTTAATCGTAAAAGGTGCAAGGCTGTTAGCTACACAGGGTGGAATTACAGACGAAATGTTATTAGTATCACCTGGAAGACCTTACAATGAGGAAAGTGGATTTGCCTTTTCAATTCCAAGTAATACAAAAGGTCTCAAATTTATCTGTAGAGAATCTTTCGTAGGTGGCGATTCAAAATTTAACTATCCGCTAAGTTCTCGCTTTGAGGAAATGGATTCGATTGTTGTTTTTGATAATGTTTTAGTGCCATGGGATCGCGTATTCTTTTATGACAATATTGATGTTGCGCAAAATTACTTAAACAAGTGCGGATTCCAACAATTTTCACTGCACCAAGTACTCTCACGCCAAATTGTAAAAACAGAATTTATGCTAGGGTTAGTGCAATCTATAATTGAAAGTATTAATATATCGAGTTATCAGCATGTACAAGAAAAAGCTACTGAAATTATCATTGCGCTTGAAACACTTAAGGCTCTAGTTCTAAAAGCTGAAGTAGAGGCCGATATAAATGATGCAGGTTTAATGCAACCAAATTCTATTGCACTAAGAATTGCCATCAATGTATTTCCTAAAGTATATCCTCGTTTTGCAGAAATTGTACAACAGCTAGGTGCAAGTGGTCTTATGTCTATCCCAACAGAAGAGGCATTTCAATCACCAATCCGACAAGATATACATCAATATTTGCAATCTGCAGCCGATAACGCAGAGGACCGTGTGAAACTATTCCGCTTAGCATGGGATGCAACGATGAGTGCTTTCGGTACACGTCAAACTTTATATGAACGCTTCTTCTTTGGAGACCCAGTACGAATATCCATGGCACTTTATGATGAGTATGACAAAGCGCCATACGTAGATATCGTAAAGAAAAAGTTAGAATAAAGATTTTTAAACAAAAAGTCATTTGATCACTTTTTAGATCAGATGACTTTTTTGCGTTGAACAATGAAAAATAATTAAACAAGACAAGACATATATTGAAAATAATAAGTCAATTAAGATTGGATGATGAAAATAATTGAAAAATCTCTACTTTTAATGGTAATTTTACGTCTACTATCTGGCAGTATTGAAGTAACAGCAGCTCTATTTATGCTCAAATTCAATAGCTTAGAAAAAGCCTTCTATATCAATACGATGTTAGCTTTAGTCGGACCAACAGTATTAATCGTAACAACTGCCATCGCCTTATTTGGACTTGCAGATAAAATATCAATCCCCAGAATGATCTGCCTCTTTGCAGGCATCACACTTATACTCGTCAGTTTAAATGCGAAATAGAAAAGCTTTTATTAAGAAACTGATTGAGCTGTGCAAAAGGGGCTGTGAGCTGTGCAAAAGGGGCCGCGAGTTGTGCAAAAGGGATTGCGAGTTGTGCAAAAGGGATTGCGAGTTGTGCAAAAGGAGCTGAGTTGTGCAAAAGGAGTAGTGAGTTGTGCAAAAGGGGCCGCGAGTTGTGCAAAAGGAGTAGTGAGTTGTGCAAAAGGGGCCGCGAGTTGTGCAAAAGGGGCTGAGTTGTGCAAAAGGGGCCACGAGTTGTGCAAAAGCAACCACCTCCCCATGCAAAAGCGGCCCAAAGTTATCACAAAGAGAAAACCGATTTACTATGAAAGAAATCCTATATTAAATCCCATAATCGATAGCAGCTACCTAAAATAAATTCCACTTTAATGTTTTAACAGAAGCTAAATGGATATCCTATAGAAGTTAAAAACAATTTATCACTGAAACGTATTCGAGGTGGAAAGAAACGATGAAAGAATTTAAAGTTACTTATTTTTTTGATAAAGAACATTATGTTAGACGATTTATATTCATGGAATCACAAGAAGAAGCGGAAAATCTTATTCAACGCGAACGTGATCAATATATTTCATTTATGGACAATAGAGGAATATATCATGAGTTAAATACAGAAAAGGTTCGGATGATCCAAATATCGGAATATCATAGAGTAGATAAAACTAAAAAGGAAAAAGAAACCTATAATCAGGATTACAACTTTTATTCTTAATATATTATTCCATACAAAAGATTCATCACAAAATAAAATAATGAATCTTTTGTATACTGCATAATAGAAAAAATGACAAACAACTATTGAATGCTACTAAACTATAAATTTATTAAAACTACAGCGAAAAAACAAAAATATAATAAAAAAATCAAAAATTCATCATATTGTAATCTAAAATAATATTTTGTAATATTAATATTACAGTTTTGTTACATAACTCTTATATAATAGATTACAATAGCTAATCTAAGGGAGTTCAAATAAATTGAAAAAAACTATCATCTCAGCAATGGCATTAAGCTCGATTATGCTTTTCTCAACAATTAGTAACGAAACAACCGCTTCTGCAGCGAATACATATACAGTTAAAAAAGGCGATACATTATCTGGAATTGCCAAGAAATATGGCGTGTCTTATAAAACACTAATGAGCTGGAATAACTTAAAATCAACAAATATTAAATCTGGCCAAAAGTTAAAAGTTACAGGATCAACAACTAAAACAGCAAAAACTGCTAGCTCAACAAAAGCAACTTCTACATATACAGTTAAAAAAGGCGATACATTATCTGCAATCGCAAAAAAATACGGTGTATCGTACAAGACACTAATGAGTTGGAATAATTTAAAATCAACAAATATTAAATCTGGCCAAAAGTTAAAAGTTACAGGATCAACAACTAAAACAGCAAAAACTGCTAGCTCAACAAAAGCAACTTCTACATATACAGTTAAAAAAGGCGATACATTATCTGCAATCGCAAAAAAATACGGTGTATCGTACAAGACACTAATGAGTTGGAATAATTTAAAATCAACAAATATTAAATCTGGCCAAAAGTTAAAAGTTACAGGATCAACAACTAAAACAGCAAAAACTGCTAGCTCAACAAAAGCAACTTCTACATATACAGTTAAAAAAGGCGATACATTATCTGCAATCGCAAAAAAATACGGTGTATCGTACAAGACACTAATGAGTTGGAATAATTTAAAATCAACAAATATTAAATCTGGCCAAAAGTTAAAAGTTACAGGATCAACAACTAAAACAGCAAAAACTGCTAGCTCAACAAAAGCAACTTCTACATATACAGTAAAAAAAGGCGATACATTATCTGGAATTGCTAAGAAATATGGCGTGTCTTATAAAACACTAATGAGCTGGAATAACTTAAAATCAACAAATATCAAAACTGGTCAAAAGTTAAAAGTTAAAGGCACAGCTAAAAAAGTAAGTAATAGTGTTGCAACAAATTCAGCAAATACAAAATTACAAAGAGCAGTATCAATTGCACTAGGACAACAAGGAGTGCCGTACGTATTTGGTGGCTCATCACCTAGTGGCTTTGATTGTAGTGGACTTGTCTATTATTCATATAGAAACGCAGGACTTTCCGTTTATCGCACGACAGCAGCTGGATTCTATTCAATCTCAACACCAACTAGCTCACCTAAAGTAGGCGATATGGTATTTTTCAAAAATACTTATAAAGCAGGTATTTCTCACATTGGTCTTTATATGGGCAACGGTAGATTTATCGCAGCTAGCGGAAATAAAGTGCAAATTAGTTCTGTATACGAATCATATTGGAAAGCACATTTCGCAGGATACAGACATCTATAATTATAAAAAAATAGTATTAAATATAGCCATCTAATCTATATGATTAGATGGTTTTTTTGTTTTCAACAATGCATCTTTTGTCTAAAAGTATTTAATATTTTAATAGTTAATATTATTGTTTATAAGTATATAAACTGATATAATTTCAAATAAATAGATAAAAACATTACTAAATACCTAATAAAGATATTTAATGTTAGTCTTATGCATTACATACTAATACGCTAGGATAAATAGAGGAGTGCGAAAATATGACTATTGAAGATTTGAAGATGGATGATTTAAAAAAGAAAAATAATTATTTATTTTTGGTAATTAGTATTGCTGCCGGCTTAGGGTTTATTGCACAATTAGTGTTTGCCTCAATGCTAGTCGTAACTATATCCGTAGGAGGTGCCTTACTTTTAGCAGTAGTAGCTTTTCTATTGCAGAAAAGATTTGATGCTTTTAAAGGATATTTTCCATACATCATGGTTGTTATTGTCTTCGCACTTATTATGATATTAATCATAGGTGAAGGAACGAGCAAACTTGGAACAATTGCATTGTCATTCTTTTTAATTATGCTTTCTAGTATTCACTCAAATTTAAAAGTATTTATAACAGGTATCATATTAGGTGCAATATCCATTTATATGAATATTATTAATTTCAATGAAAATTTAAGTATAAGTGATCAAATCCCGAATTTAGTATTAATCTTTGGCTTAATCATGATTGGCTTATTCTTGCAAATTCGCCAAAATGGTAATGTGCTGGGACAAACAATAGACTTGTTACGTACGGTTCATGAAAAATCTGAGGAAGAAAAAATAGCTGCCAACAAACTTTCGGAAGCAGTTCATGTAATTACAACAAATTTAGAAAAAATAAAAACAAATGCTGAAAATACAAGTGCTTCTCAACAAGAAATGTTAACTGCTGTTGATGAAGTGAGTGCTGGAGCTGAACAGCAAACAAATCGTATTAATGATATTGTGAAGAATATCCAAAACTCAAATGAAACAATCCGTGAAATGGAACAGTCATTGCAACAGGCCATGAATTCAACAACTGAAGCTGGTGAACAAGCAACAAATGGTACAGGCAATATGACAAAAGTAAAAGAGGAAATAGATAGTTTCCAAGACTTCTTCTTAGACTTATCTACATCTTTTAAAAATTTAACAGCGAAAATCGAAGAAACAAATTCATTTACTGCTGCTATTAAAGGGATTACCGAACAAACGAATCTACTATCGTTGAATGCTTCAATTGAAGCGGCGAGAGCAGGTGAGCACGGTAAAGGATTTGCAGTTGTAGCAGAAGAAATTCGTAAATTAGCATCAACATCAGCTGATGCATTAGTAAAAATCGAACAGAATCTCCAAAGTGTAAATGAATACAATAAAAGTACTTTAGACCAAATTCAAGATGGTTCTGAACGTATTAATCGCCAAGTGGCAGCTGCAGATAGTTCCGCAACTGCATTTAACACATTGTATATGACGATGGAAGGTCTCCAACAAAATATGCAAATAGTTTCTGAAAAGGTAACGGCAGTTGAAACTAATGCTCGTACAATTGAAACAAACACAAGCGAATTTGCGGCCATTATTGAAGAAAGTACAGCAGCACTAGAAGAACTTGGTGCAACGCTTGTAAGTTTAGCTGAGGATCAAAGAAAAACAGTCGATTATGTAACGGAAACATATAGTATTGCAACAGATTTGTAACAGTATAGCCCAACATATTTAAATGCAAAAAATACCAAGATCATTTAATAGGCCTTGGTATTTTTTATATTTGAAGCGTTGTAAAAATTGATCCTATTTTAACAAGTTATACATACAAATAACTTTATCTAGTCAAACCCCCAAGCCAAGTAGTTAAATGTCACATATACTGCATTGACTAACATGCAAAGGAGAGAAAAAATGGTTCAACCTTTCGATGGATTTGGAAGTAAGAGTCCTGGGTATCAATGGAATCCGTGGCACTCAGAGGACAAATGGAATACAGGCTCAAATTGGCATTCAGAGGATCAGTGGCCACAAGATAATAAACAGTACCAAATTCAACAAAACCCGAGCAACCAATGGAGCCCAGGTCAACATTCCCCAAGTAACCAATGGAATCCAGGTCAACAAAACCCAAGTAATCAATGGAACCCAGGTCAACAAAACCCAAGTAATCAATGGAAACCGAGTCAACAAAACCCGAGTAATCAATGGAACCCAGGTCAGCACTACCCAAGCAATCAGTGGATGCCGGGTCAACACTACTACCCAAGTAATCAGTGGATGCCGGGCCAACACTACTACCCAAGTAATCAGTGGATGCCGGGCCAACACTACTACCCAAGTAATCAGTGGATGCCAGGTCAACACTATCCAAGCAATCGATGGCACCAATGGAACCCGGGTCATCCTTGGATGTAAATAAAACCAAAAGGCATCTCACCTATAGAGATGCCTTTTATCTTTGCATAAGTCTAGCATTTGGTTAAACTCCTTAGAAACCCCTCGAAAAAAGAAATAAATCAAGCCTTCACAAAATATACAAAAATTAAATAAACAAATAAACTAAAAACAGAAAAATTTTGACAGTTAAAAATACTGATTATAAAATAATATTAATAGATAATCTAACTATGACATTTATACTTTGTTTTTGATGAGGTTTATTGAAAAGAAGTATATTTATGGGAGTTTAAACCTAAAAACGAATTAAAAAGTAAATTTAATTTAAAAGGGAGGGTAAATAATGCTAGAAGATGTTTACATAGTAAATGAAAATACAATGGCATTTATACCAGACTTTAATGGCAATGGTGGTATCGAAACATGGATCCTAGAAGTGGGAATCCTAAAAAAGTGTCATTTAAATCCATTAGAACTTATTGATTATAATTTACGCTTTTTTGGCTCTAGTTTGAAAGGGGCTAATGAAGGCACTCGTCATATTTTAGGTGAAGTTCAGATGTTTCCAATCATTATTAATCTGAAACGTCTTTTAGTTTGGCTTCCAACGACATCTCAAAAAAATAAAGATTGTATTTGGATCGCTCTTGATCATATTAAAGATTATAGTAAAAAATATCATAATACTGAAATCCTCTTCACTAATGGTTCATCAATATTACTTCCAATAAGCTTTCGTTCTTTTGAAAAAAGAATTCATCGAGCATATGAACTAAAATTCAAGTTAGAATACCATGCAAATTATTTACGCATTCCTACTAATATCAAGGATACCTTTCTACAATGTGAAATTGTAAAAGACGATGATGATATGAATTATAAAATATATAGAAAAGAGAAAAGAATAAAGAATCATTTTGATAACTAAAAGAAATATTTTATAAAGAAGTCGAAGTTGCTTGTTAAATTGAAAGCGGTTACTCAATTGTGAAAGAATCACCTGCTACAACACTATATTTAACTTCTAACGATAAAATATTCATAGTTTACCCACTCTATCTTTCAAAAAGGTACAATAGATTAAAAGATAAAAGTGGGGGATTTCATGAAAATATTTAAAATTTTTAGCTCTAGTGTATTAATGATTATGCTTTTATTATTTGCATCGTCTAGTGCTTATGCAGCTGAACCCTTAGGTGAAGTTAAAAATATCGTAAAAGAGTATTATTATCCAAAAGTATCAACAGACGCACTGAATAGTACTAGGATTGATGAATTGATGAAGCAGTTGGATCCTTATTCAGTTTATATGACAAGAGAAGAATATCAGACTTTTGAAAATGCCATTAAAAGAAAATTTGTAGGTATCGGTATTACTATTTTAGAGGATAAAAAGGGTTTGAAAATTGTCTCTATATTAAAAAATAGTCCTGCAGAACTTGCCGGTCTAAAAGCGGGAGATATTATTACTAAAGTTAATGGTGAAAATATAGCTGGGGAATCTTCTGAAATGATCACTTCGCGTATTACAGGTAAAGAGGATACTAAAGTACATATATCAGTTTTCAGGCCTTCTACCAAAAATACATTTGACCAAAAAATTACTCGGAAAGTTATTAAATTACCCAATGTAGAAACCAAAAAACTTGCAGGAAATATTGGGTTTATCCGATTAAACAGTTTTTCGGATGAAAGTGCAAAAGAAATACAGAATGCTATTAAGTCTATGCCTGGGATGAAAGGATGGATTTTTGATCTCCGCAGTAATGGTGGAGGATACGTGGATACTGCACAAAAAGTAATAGGGATTTTTCCAAAGGCTACATATGCTTTTGTATACAAAGCAAAAGCAGGAGATTTTCAGATTTACGATGCTATCAAACAAAAAGTTCAGTGGAATAAGCCAGTATCAATCTTAACAGATGCCAACACAGCAAGTGCATCAGAAATGACTGTTGCAGCGGCAAAGGATTTCAAATTAGCGAAGATTTATGGACAAACGACATTTGGTAAAGGGGTTATGCAAAGTATTATTCCTTTAAGTGATGGAAGTATCCTTAAGTTAACAACGGCAGAATTTTTTGGACCTAACTTATATAAGATTAACAAAAAAGGTGTCAAACCTGATATTCCAACAGCAATAGGGAAAGAATTAGAAAAAAGTCATAATGATTATTTGTTAAAACAATTAAAAAGCTATAAGAAACGTTCCAATATAGAGAAGAGTGTATCATCTCAATCTATGCAAGTAAAAACTAGTAAGGACTTGTCATGGACCACGCTCAAAAATTCTAAAGTATATTTATGGAAAATTGGTGGAACATCGCGCAAAATAATTGTCAAACAGACTTCGGGCAAAAAGCTGATTATTACACCAAGCAAACAACTGAAATCTGGTACAACCTATTATTTAGTCGTTAATCCTAATGAAAAAAATAAGAAAGGTACCTATAGTAAAGTTGTAATCAAATAGTACTTCGCACTATTACATTCATACGAACCTAAAAAGTGGTCATCCATCTACATTTGTAGATTATGACCACTTTTTGTATTAATCATCATCTTCAGTTTCATCTATATCGCTATCAGATGAATCTGGCATGCTATCGATTTCTTCAGCCATGGACTCATCAAGTTCATCTTTTGCATCTAGTGCCTTTTTCAATGCAATTGCAAAATCAGCACGATTCATTTTCTTTTCTGGAAGGAACTTTTTAGATGAATTACCTTTTAAAATATTGTATGAAGCAGCTGTTGAAATATAGTCTTTATATGAATTATGTTTAGTTACATCTACATACTCTTTACCTGTTTTTATAGGTAGGTTAAATGCATTTACAATGAGTTTTGCCGCTTCTTGTCTTGTAATTGTATTTTGTGGATAAAACTTCGAGCCATGATCAAATGCGTCAATTGATGTTAAAGCGATAATATATGAATAGTTTGATGTCTTATGTGAGACATCTTCAAATGAAATATGACTTGCTAACTTTACTTCGCTTGAAATATCATTTGCTTTACCAACAAATTTAGCAGCATCAGCTTTTGTAACTGCTTTTTTGGGCTTGAAAGCTGCATTTTTGTATACATTCATGTAATCCATACTTGTGACATACAAGACGGAGGAGTATGCGGGATGCTGTTTATTTAAATCGGAGAACTTCATGATAATTGCTGCATTTGCAGTTAATCCATAAAATAAACTGCTTACTAACAGCGATATTGTAGTAAACAAAAGAATCAAATTATTCCTTTTACTATATTTCATCAAAATCTCCCCAAATCTCTTAATTTTCTCAATTATACCTAAATTTGATTACAAATTTGTAACAGGTATATTTCAAGTTAAGTATATTTGGGGGGTTTTATGTCACATAGATAGTTTAATATAACTATAATAATCCTATTAGATATAGGTGAAATTAATGAGTTCCTTTAAAGGTGGCTGTTGCAAAGCCTACTAGTTCCTGATCTTCGTTATATAATCGTCCTTCTAAAATGACGGTTGAACGTGTTTGAGAGATAACACGACCCAATGCTTGAATTCGACCTTTTGTAATAGGTTTTAAAAATCTTGTTTCCAATTGTATTGTAACGACTTTATCAAAGCCAAGAGTGTGAGTTGCGATCCCCATTACTGTGTCAAGAGCTGCCATAAAGACACCACCGTGTAAAGTTCCTACAACATTTGTTAAATCTTCACGGTAGTTAAAGGCAATTTCAGCAACTCCATCTTCTGCATGAATATACTCAAAACCAAGTGTTTGCCAGAAAGTACTTTGTTCAAAACGTTGTTGAACGGTTTTCATTGTTGTCAAAATATCTCCTCCTGTACTATTACTATAACTTTTTAAGTCATATTAGAAAAGGTATATTCTAAAAAAGACGGACCTCAAGTTTTGTGAAATAGGATATAAGTTGTCGCTAATTAATCGCCTAAAAAAATTTTCTTGAGCCTTAGCGTTTCATTTTATAAAAGAGACGGTAGATGATAAAATGGTAGTAAGTTAAAAAACTTAAATTTATCGGAGGGTTTTTAATTGAAAAAACTTGCAGCAGCTTTATTTGCAGCTACACTTACTTTCTCAACTGTTGGGCCAATTGTTATGGATAGTCATCAAGGAACAATCACAGCGGAAGCAAAAGGTTACAAATCAGGAAAACGTGGATTTAACTCAAACGGAAGTTCAAATAATAATTCATTCTTTAATAACAATAAATCAAATACAAATAGCAATACAAAAGACAACAATAGCATCAATAACAAAACAACAAACAATAAAACAAATACAGCAAATCCTACAACCAATAAAGGTGGCTTCCTAAAAGGGATGATGGTCGGTGGGTTAGCAGGTATGTTATTTGGCGGTATGATGAGTCATATGGGAGCAATGGGTAATTTCTTCGGATTACTTATTAATGTGATTGCCATTTTAGTGTTAATCATGTTAGTCATGAAAATCTTCCAAATGTTCACACGTAACAAAAGAAAAGAAGAGGATCGTAACGTATGGAAACGATAACACTTTCAGAAGATAATCTTATAAATGCATTATGTGTCTACCATGCGAGACAAATCAATGTAATGCCAGAAAATGTTGAAATTGAACTTTGCTTCGATGACGATGAAGGCTATTATGCAGAAGCCTATTATAATGGTCGAAAAGATACGTATCGAGTAGCTAATATGTTATCGGCAATTCGAGTCTTTTTACAAGAAGAAGTGAATATCGACCCATATGCCGCAAGCATTCGTCTAGAAATTGATGATGAACAAGGCATGATTGCTATTGTTGAATAATATTAAAAAGTTGGGTTAAAAGTGGTTCAGCCCATATAAAAAAGGAAATTGCATTATGCAATTTCCTTTTTATTTTGGACATATGTGATGTCTTTTATCCTTTAAAGCGTTTAATCTGCCTTATTCTTTTCCCTTTAAATCAGCAATTTTTTCTCGGATCTTTTTCGAACGAATCTTCTTATTAGTAGCTTCTAGCATTTTTTCAGCTTTTGCTGATTCTCCATTAGCTATATAAATATCGGCCAATAGGAGGTAGAATCTTGATAAATCAGGGTGTATTTCGATAGCCTCATGTGTATATTTTTCAGCTTCCTCCAGTTTTCCTATTTTTATCAAAATTTCAATACGAAGAGCAAGTGAACGATCATATTTTGGTGCTAATTCCACGGATCTATTTGCTAAAGCTAAAGCCCATTTCATTTTCTTATGTCTACGACAGTGAATTCCTAGCACTCGATGGTATTCCGCAGACTTTGTATGCAATTTTCGATCATAGTCTGGTATTGGTTTTTCAGACAAAAATAATGTAACGATTTCTTTTAAAACTCCAGCTTCCCTTAAATAAGTTGGCACACGATGCCCAGCATAGTAGAATTTTTTATAAATCGCATTAGGATAAGAATGCATAATCTCTTTTGTGATATAAGGATTATCCACTTTTTCCTTTGGATCGTAACAAATAGTTGGTTGAATATCCTTATTTACTGGGTGAGATAAAGGATGTAAAAACTTGTTGTATTTTCGTTCCTTCGTACCATATATAGGGTGAGCTGGGTTTCTAGGTGCCATAGATAATATTTTGCAATCAGGTATCGTAGAACCTAGAAATAACGCGTTATAACCACCTAAACTTGTGCCGTACGCAAATCTTTTATCGTAATAGGACACTAACTTTTCGATTGCATGATAGTAATCTTCTCTAGTAATATCCTGATGATAATTATTTGCAGTCCTACGTCGAAGCGAGATTAAATCGACACCTTGCTTCTTCAAGAGTTTATACGCAAAAGGTTTCCCTGTAACTGTTTTATCAATAGCATCAAATGTAGCAACCATCCGTTTTGTTGGATGAATATACTTATAAAACTCGATGGAACTTTCTCCATTATTGAAAATTACTATTTTCTCATAATTATCTTTATAAATTTCAGGAAGGAGTTCTGCGTAGTTTTCATTGCAATATGCGAATTGTTTCTCGGCTTCTTCAAAACGCCCAGCAGCCATATGAACCATTCCGATTTTCATATTCAATTTGACAAGTGATTTTGTATCTTTTTCTAAAGATTTTAGTTTTTCAAAATAAGAAATCGTCTCTTCAAAATGACCAAATTCTAAAGATAGTTCAATAATTTTATAAAGCAATTCTTTTTGTTCTGGATTAGTTTGTAACTCCATTTTTAATAATTCTAAAGAAGTTTTATATTGATGATTTTTTAGAAATATTCTTTGTAAAAATTCAAAAAATCTAATGGGCTTTTTATTTAATACTCTTTTGATCGTTCTAGGTATATGCAATGATTTTCCTCTATCAATATTATGGTTTGCATAAAATGTCCATAATGCACGATGTAATGAAAGGCTTGTTGGATATACTTGAAGTCCCTCTTGTAAAATGTACATTGCATCAGTTAAATTGTTGGCCTTTTCATAAATGGAAGCTAATTGAATATAGCTTTTTGTCCTTGGCTTTTCTTCTTTTTGTTGTATCAATTGTTTTGCAATCTGATCCGCCAAATCTACGGTGTTCGTCTGCATTTTCAATGTAAATATCTCCTTTAGTATCTTTAAAATCAAGTTGGAAACTTCTCTACAATAATATTTAATCATAGAACTAACACCAATACTTAATAAAAAATAAAACTTAACATGATATTAAGAAATTAGTTATATTATTGTCATATTTAAGTGGATGAATACACACTTGTAACCTTTTTGAAAAAATACAAACAACATTTAATATTAATGGAAGAATGTTATATTTATATAATAATTAAATGCTATTTGTAATAAAAATATATCATTTTTTATGCTAGTATATTTTGTAAGGATTGCTAAGGGATAATATGGTATTAAGCCATATAAAGCTGAAGTATCTTTGCTATTTTAATAGTTAAGGGAGAAAAAACAATGACAAAATTTGCGCAAAAAATGATTAAATCTGCAGCGGCGTTGGCTTTAGGTGCGTCTGTATTAACAACAGCAGTAGTGTCTGGTGACGCATCAGCATCTGCTAAAACTACTTGCAAAGTTTCACATGGTAAACTAATTAACGCTAAAAGTAAAAAAGTAATTGCTGGATTTAAAATGTTCAATTCAGTACTTTATAAAAACGGTAAAAAATTCACCGGTGTTTATAAAGGTAAGTATTATAAACAAGGAGAACTTTATACAGGTTTAGTTAAAAAGATTTATTTCAAAAAAGGTGTAAAAGCCAATGGTACATTTAAAGGCGTTTATTACAAATATGGTAAACCGTTTACTGGAGAAAAAGGTCATGTGCATTTTAAAAATGGTAAAAAATTAAACCATGTAACTGTAAAAGGTATTTACTATATTAATGGAGTTCGTGCTACTGGTGTTTATGAAGTTAACGGTAAAAATGTACAATTTAAAAACGGTAAAGCAGTAGCAGACCACAAAGCTCCAGTCATTACACTTGAAGGCGGCGCTAAAAAAATCTACAAAGTCAAAAATGGTGAAGAATTTACTGCACCAAAAGCTACAGCAAAAGATAATTTAGATAAAACAGTTACAGTTACTACAAAAATTTTCAATCCACAAGGAAAAGTGATTGATCATATTGATACTACTGTAGCAGGAATTTACAAGATTAAATATTATGCGAAAGACTTGGCTTTCAATAAAGCTAAAATAACTGTTACTGTGGTGGTTGAACCAGCTAAACCCGACACACCAGTCGTAACAGCAGATAAATAAGATACGATATTTTGATTTATATAGAGGCCAACGAAAGAGAATTTACTTTTTGTTGGCCTTTTTGATTAGGCATTCTGATATTCCGTTTGTTTTTTTAAAGACTTGAGTTTTTTTACGATTTTTTTCGATTTGGTTTTCTTTCTTGCAGATTCTAATATATCTATAGCCATATACAACTCATCTTTTGAAATATAAGCATCAGCTAGTAGAATATAAAATCGCGCTAAATTAGGGTGGATTTTTATCGCTTCTTTAGCGTATTCAATACATGTATCAAATTGTTTTAAGCTAAGTAATACTTCAATTCGAAGTGCTAAAGAACGATCATATGTTGGTGCTAATTCTACTGATTTGTTTACTAAATCTAGTGACCAACGTAGTTTTAAATCACGTTTACATGCCAGTGCTAAAATCCGGTGATATTCTGCAGACTTACTATGCAATTTTGGACTATAATTCGGAATTGGCTCTTCTGCTAAAAAGCGAGAAACTATATCTTTTAGTACACCAACTTGTTGTAAATATAAAGGAACACGATGTCCAGCATAATAGAAATATTTGAAAGTAGCATTAGGATAAGACTTTTGAATTTCTTCTGTAATATAATGCTGGTCAATTCTTTCTTTCGGGTCATAGCATATGATTGGCTCAACTTCGGTGTTTACAGGATGAGATAACGAATGTGTAAATTCAGAGTTTCCTCTTATCTTAGATCCATAGTTTGGATGAGCAGAATTTCTCGGTGCAAGAGATAAGATTTTACATTCTGGAATAGTTGAACCGAAATATAAAGAACAATAACCACCTAAACTTGTCCCGTATGCAAATCTCTTTTCATAAAATAACACAAGTTTTTCAATCGTTTGATAATATTCTTCTCGTGAAAGATCCTGATGATAATTGTCTACTGTTCTTCGTCTAAGCGAGATTAAGTCAACTGATTTCTTTTTAAGAATTGAAAAAGCAAATGGTTTAGCTTTGTTTGTTTTATCAATAGAATCAAATGTTGCAACAACTCGCTTCGTTGAACAAATATTTTTGTAATATTCGATTGAACTTTCCCCGTTATTGAAAATAACCAATTTTTCATAACCGTCTTTATAAATTTCAGGCAACAGATCATTATATTCTTCGCGACAATAAGTGAATTGTTTTTCACCTTCCTCAAAGTCTCCGCTAAGTATATAAACCATTCCGATTTTCATATTCAATCTAATAATCTCATCGGTATCATTGACTAATTCCTTGATGGTTTCTAAATAAGAAATAGCTTCCTTATAGTAACCGAGATTTAGAGATTTTTGAGTTGCATCATATAATAGATCAATTTGCTGTGGAAATTTCCGCAACTGCAATTGAGTAATAGAAAGAGACAATTCATATTGACGAGTTTGAAGTAGTAATCCCTGTAATCGATCAAAAAATTTAATAGGCCTTTTCTGAATCCAACTCTTAAGGACCCTTGGTATATATTTTATTTTTTCCTGCTGCTGCTTTTGTTTAGTGTATAACGACCATAATGCACGATGAAGAGCTATGCTATTTGGGTGTTCTTGTATGCCTTCTTGCAAAACGTATTTTGCTTTATCAAGCTTATCAATTTGTTCGAAAATATAGGAAAGCTCGAGATAACTAGTATCGCTAGGTGTTGCTTCTTGAAGTTGAATGATCCGATCTGTAATTTTTCTCACTAAACTTTCTACATTCGACAATGTTTTCAATATAAAAGCTCCTTTAAGTAGTTCTATATTAATTTAAACATATTTATCTATCGCATTAGCTGGAAAAGTCTTCATTTAATAAATTATTAAAACACATGTAATAAGTTTGTTACATATCGAAAAAATATTAATGTAATTGTAACTTGATTTATATAAACACCTATAGATGGCGATTTCATATTGCATATAAATAGAAGAAAAAATAGTTCTATTGAGCCGAAACGTGCATAATTGTCTGATAATCCTTGAATAGATTAATTCCCACTATAATAATTCGTGGATAATTTTGAATCCATAATCTTATTAGACTAATTTTTAAAGGGAGTTTGGGCTAGCTATTTAATACAACCATAATTAGTAAAAAAATGACCATAAACACTAATGATTGTCGGGAAATGTCGAAAAACATTTAATTTAGCAAGATTAAATCCGTACAATTAGGTAAAATGGAACTGTTCTATTTAAAACTGTACTATATAATTTCCATTCTAAAACAGTAAAAAAAGGTAAGTAACTACATACTTTCTTCGTTTTAAACTGTAAAATACTATAAAATATCCGAGTTAATAAGTCACTAAACATTTTCTAATATAATTTCATATTTTTAAATTTGTAATATTTATACTTATATATCTGAAATTTCATAAAGAGATAATATTTTTTATGATTTAATGGTATCTATAAAAGGTAAATTATATAAAATTATTAGGAATAATTAATTGTTATTCGTATTTTGGGTAAAAAAACATCTTATACTATTAAAAATATTAAATATTTATGATAATATAGTCATCAAGGATTACTTAACGGAGATATTTGAAGTATCATCGGGAATATGAGTACATTTTGTGATCCACAATAATTCATTTATTAAAGCCCAGGGGTGAAATGTCAATCATAA
>NZ_ML122558.1:0-64048 GCF_003844195.1 Rummeliibacillus sp. TYF005 | reverse complement strand
GGTATTAGCTCCGGTTTCCCGAAGTTATCCCAGTCTACAGGGCAGGTTGCCCACGTGTTACTCACCCGTCCGCCGCTAAATCAGAGAAGCAAGCTTCTCGTCATTCGCTCGACTTGCATGTATTAGGCACGCCGCCAGCGTTCGTCCTGAGCCAGGATCAAACTCTCCATAAAAGTAAAGTTTGAAAGCTCATTAGCTTTGCTAGCGTATCATCATATGATGATATCTATTGTTTGTCCTCATTTTTAACAAAAGTTAAAAACAAAGTTTATTGATTAACATCTTGCTTGTTCAGTTTTCAAGGTTCATATCTTGTCGTTGTTTCGACGACTTAAACATCTTATCATTTTAATATCTTATTGTCAATTACTTTTTTGAAAAAGTTTTTTTAAGATAAAAAGATGAGATATTTAATTTTCTTTCATGTCTTAACGACATGTATTAATATACCTCATCTTTATGCATAAATCAATAGTTTTTTTGAAATAATTTTTTGATTTTAGATTCGTCAATTACAAATAGAGTTATACCAACAATGACAATTATACCGCCAAAAACTTGAGTGGCTACTAAATATTCATTGAAAATGAAGTATGCAAGAATCGATGCACCTACTGGTTCAAATAAAATAGCGATTGAAATGACATTTGCTGAAACCCATTTTATAGCCCAATTAAAGAGATTATGTCCAAGTAAGTTTGGCACAATTGCTAATAAAATAAACCAAATCCAATCCATTGTTGGATAAGGACCAAATGATTCCCCTTTAAAAAGAACATAAAAGAATAAAGTAAAGGTACTCGTACTATATACAATGATTGTATAAGTAGTGAGTGAAACCCTTTTTCTAACATCTTGGCCAAATAACATATAGCCAGTTACTAACGCACAAGCTATTAACGCCAACATATCTCCATAAAACGCCAAGCCGCCAACTTTAAAATCTCCCCAACTAATCAACACACTACCTGCTATTGCGATTAATCCTGAGATAATCGTCTTGAACACTATTGGTTCTTTAAAGAAAAAATATGTACCTCCTATGGCGAATAACGGTTGTAAAGTGACAAGGACTGTCGAACTAGCTATAGATGTATAGCGTAAAGATTCAAACCATAATATAAAATGAAAGGCTAAAAACACCCCCGCAATAATTGAAAAAAGCCAATCTCGCTTCTGAATATTTAAAACTTCATTTTTATAATGGGTTAAAAAAGCTGGAGCCATTATGAGCACTGAAAATAACATTCTGTAAAAGGCGATTACACCGGAGTCTGCATCAGCTAGTTTTACTAATATTGCAGATGTTGATACAGAAAACACACCTATTAAAATTGCGATTAACGGGTGAACTTTTGGCTTGTCTATCTAAATCACCCCCAAAAACATATAGCGTTTTTCGCCATTCGAGTTATACAATTAAGAGTATATCCTGCCTATCATTTTAAGCTATAAATATTTTAAAGCAAGATGAATATTGAAAGGAGGAAATAATTAATTGAATTCACTGGTCGAAAATTCACTTACATATGAAACGATTTTAAAACTGATTATTGCAGCTACCTTAAGTTTAGGGATTGGCATTGAAAGAGAATTAAAAAGAAAGCCTGTTGGTTTAAAAACTAGTCTTGTTATCGCCACTTTTAGTTGCCTTTTAACAATAATATCTATAGAATCTGTTTTAAACACAAAACCCGTAACAGGCATTACTATTTCAATGGACCCGCTTCGATTAGCAGCTCAAATTGTTAGCGGAATTGGTTTCCTAGGTGCAGGTGTTATTCTTAGAAAAGGAAACGATAGTATAAGCGGTTTAACAACTGCTGCAATGATATGGGGATCAGCTGCTATAGGAATTGCTGTTGGAGCCGGTTTTTACCTGCAAGCAATTACTGCTGTTGTACTAGTTCTCATTGGCGTAGAAATTATTGCTCCTCTTTTCTTTATAATTGGACCAAAGCGAATACGTACAAAGGATGTCGCTCTCCTTCTCTATTTAAAAGACGCAAACGATATTCAAAGTATATTAAAATATCTAAATAACAATAATATGGAAGTGGATAATATTCGTATAAAGGATGTCCGATTATCAAACAATGAAATACAACACCAAATCAATTTAAAATTTTCAACATTGTCAACAAATCTTGATACCATCTCTTTATACAATGAAATAAAAAAACTTCCTTATACAGAAGAAATAGAAATAGAAATTTTATCTTAAGGGGTTAGACGATGAAAGATATTTGGAAACTTTTAAAGCATGGGAATAAACCTTCCCTACTCGCAGCATTTGTTAATCTATTTTTAGGACTTATAAAAGCGGTTGCTTATTTCTTTACGGGAAATGTCGCAATGTTCGCAGAAATGATGCATTCACTTGGAGATTCAGCAAACCAATTCTTCGTATACATCGGTTCTGCATTATCAAAAAAAGCTCCAACACGTCAGTTTCCAAAAGGTTTTGGCCGTGTAGTGAATTTAGTTTGCTTAGGAGCTGTATTAATAGTTGGGATATTATCTTACGAAACAGTTTTAGAAGGTTGGCATCAAATTCAACATCCAGCTGAATCATCTAAAATGTGGATTAGTTTATTAGTATTAGGAATTGGCATTATCATGGAAGGATCCGTTTTAATGAAAGCATCAAAAGAAATTGCCCATGATGCCGGGATAAAAGTTAATGCCATATCAGCTATTCCAAAAGCATTTACTCATTTAAGTAGTGCAAAACCTGCTACCAAATTAGTATTTATGGAAGATTTAGTGGCTACATCTGGCGGTGTTCTTGCATTCTTAGCCGTAATCATTTCTCATTTTACAGGCTTTTTACAAGCTGAAGGTATTGCATCAATTATAATCGGTATAATGATGTTCTATGTAGTAGGCGTAGTATTTTTAGAAAACGCACGTGGTGTAATTGGCGAAACAGACGAAGAAATGCTTAACCACATCGCTCATTTAGTATTAGATGATCCGAATATCCATGATATAAAAAAATTGGTCGTCCTTAAAGAAGGCGAATTTCTTCATGTCGAATTAATCGCAGAAGTTGAATCTACTTTAAGTTTTGCTTACGTAGACGATATCCGGGATCACCTAGTAGAAATAATACTTTCACAAAAAAATGTTTCAACTGTTCATATCTCATTTGACGAAGATAATGGCATTCAAGAATGGAAACATATAAGTGACAGACCCGAAGAGCTAAATTAAACTTAATCCCTTTTCAAACAATTCTTATGCGAAGAGTATTTTAATAACTCTTCGCATTTTTATTTTCTGTAATTGAATGATTTTTAGATAAATACCACAAAATAGTTATGGAGGTGATTTAATGAACGGTTTACAAAGGATTGCTCTCTTCCTCACTATTATTGGCGCACTTAATTGGGGGCTTATTGGAATATTCCAATTTGATGTTGTTGCAACTCTTTTTAGAGACGGACAGGCTAGCTTTGCAGCACGTGCAATTTATACAATAATAGCTATTGGTGGTCTATTAAGTTTAGGTGCATTATTTATGCCAAACAAAACACACCGCGTTGTAAAAGATAATGTTCGTCCATTAAAAAGTGTATAAAGCATAGCAATGTAGTTTCTCTATCCCTATTCACGGTTAATCGGATTAATAGGTTTTAGAATTCTCCTATTATATCCTCTTTACTTAACGTATTAATAACCATTCAAAAAAGGCCGAAGAACACTTTCTGTTCTCCGGCCCTTTACAATTTTACTATTAGACCCAACCTCTAAATCTTGAGGCTTCTGCAGTTTTGCGAACTCCTACCATATATGCAGCTAGGCGCATATCGATACGACGAGTAGATGCTATATTATAAACATTTTCAAATGCTTCAACCATTTTCTTCTTCAATTTTACGTTAACTTCATCTTCAGACCAATAGTATCCTTGGTTATTTTGTACCCATTCAAAGTAAGATACTGTCACCCCACCAGCACTTGCTAATACATCTGGAACCAACAAAATACCACGATCATTTAGAATTTTAGTTGCTTCAGTTGTAGTTGGACCGTTTGCAGCTTCTACTACAATTTTAGCTTGAATATTATGCGCATTTTCCGCTGTAATTTGATTTTCGATTGCAGCTGGTACAAGAATATCACAGTCTAATTCAAGTAACTCTTGGTTAGAAATTGTATTTTCAAACAAAGTAGACACAGTACCAAAACTATCACGACGGTCTAGTAGGTAGTCAATATCCAGTCCATCTGGATCATATAGAGCACCATATGCATCAGAAATACCAATAACTTTTGCACCCAAATCATTCATAAATTTAGCTAAAAAGCTACCTGCATTTCCAAACCCTTGAATTACAACGCGTGCACCTTTGATATCAATATTACGATGTTTTGCTGCTTCTTCAATAATAATTGTAACCCCTTGTGCTGTCGCACGATCACGGCCTTGCGAACCTCCCAACACAATTGGTTTTCCTGTGATAAAACCAGGTGAATTGAATTCATCAATTCTACTATATTCATCCATCATCCAAGCCATAATTTGAGAGTTCGTAAATACATCAGGAGCAGGAATGTCTTTTGTCGGACCAACAATTTGACTTGTAGCACGAACATAACCCCTACTTAATCGTTCTACTTCTCCCATGGACATTTGACGTGGATCACAAATGACACCGCCTTTACCACCACCATAAGGTAGATCAACGATACCTGCTTTTAAAGTCATCCACATAGATAAAGCTTTTACTTCATCCACAGTAACTTGAGGGTGAAAGCGAACGCCACCTTTAGTAGGACCCACAGCATCATTATGTTGTGCACGATAACCTGTAAATACTTTCACAGAACCATCGTCCATTTTCACTGGGATTCGAACTTCTAACATTCGAAGTGGCTCTTTTAAAAGTTCATACATAGCTTCATCATAACCAAGTTTTTGAAGAGCTTCTTTTATAACAAACTGTGTAGATGTAAACAGGTTTAGATTTTCTGCCATTTGATTTTTTCGCCTCTTTTATTCTTAATTATTGTCGTAAATAGCAATTAGTTTGGCTTCATTGTAACATAGTTCTAAAGCTATGTTGACTATTTATAATTATTTTTTAAATACTTCACGTATTTTATCTAAGGCCCATTCCAACTCTTTTTTTTCAATGACTAATGGTGGAGCAAAGCGAATAACTGTATCGTGAGTTTCTTTACATAACAAGCCATAATCCATTAATTTTTCGCAATATGGACGTGCTTCTGTATTAAGTTCCATCCCTATAAATAAGCCTCGCCCTCTAACTTCCTTAATCACATCATTATCAATTTTCTTTAACTCTTCAACAAAATATTGTCCTAGTTCTAGTGAGCGCTCTGCAAGTTTTTCATCACGCAAAACATTTAATGCAGCAATAGAAACCGCACAGGCCATAGGGTTTCCACCAAATGTTGAACCATGTGATCCCGGATTAAATACACCCAAAATTTCTGCACTTGATACAACACAAGAAATTGGGAATACACCTCCACCTAACGCTTTACCTAAAATGTACATATCAGGATTTACATCTTCCCATTCACATGCAAACATTTTACCAGTTCTACCAAGACCCACTTGAATTTCATCAGCAATAAATAATACATTATGTTCTTTACAAAGCTCATAGGCCGCTTTTAGGTATCCAGCAGGTGGAATAATGATACCCGCTTCCCCTTGAATTGGTTCAACAAGAAAGGCTGCTGTATTTGGTGTAATTGCTGCTCTTAATGCTTCTAAATCGCCAAAGTCGACAAGTTTAATCCCCGGTAGTAGCGGGCCAAAACCACGACGATATTCTGGATCAGACGTTAATGATACCGCTAACATAGTTCTGCCATGGAAGTTCCCATTACATGCGATTATTTCTGCCTTATCCTCTTCTACTCCTTTAATATCATATGCCCAACGACGTGCTGCTTTAAATGCTGTTTCAACAGCTTCTGCTCCGGTATTCATAGGGAGCACCATATCTTTACCAGTAAATTCACTTACTAATTCGTACCACGGACCAAGTTGATCGTTATGAAAAGCTCTAGAAGTTAATGTTACTCGATCTGCTTGCTCCTTTAATGCTTGAATAATTTTCGGATGACGATGGCCTTGGTTAACGGCTGAATAAGCCGCTAACATATCCATATATTTATGACCTTGTGGATCTTTTACCCAAACCCCTTCTGCTTCAGATATAACAATCGGAAGTGGTAAATAGTTTTTGGCACCATACTTATTTGTCTGATCAATAATTTTTTCTGAACTAGTGATTGTCATTTCATATCCCCCCTTATGCAGTGACAAACTATTACATTCATAATCTTCTATATTAAAGCAGGCAAAATAAGAATCTAGTTGCCCGCTAATTAAAATGCTAGTCTATTAAAGTGTTTCCGATACTGATTTAGCCTGCATGTGTAAAGTTAAGAAATCTGGTCCACCTGCTTTTGAGCAAGTCCCCGACATATTGTAACCACCAAATGGTTGATACCCTACAATGGCCCCTGTGCAACCTCTATTAATATAAAGATTTCCAACAAAGAATTCCTCACGTGCTTTCTCAATATGATTACGATTTGTGGAAATTACAGCACCTGTTAAACCGTACTCTGTATTATTTGCAACTTCAATTGCTTCATCGAAATCTTTTACTTTAGAAATGGCTACAATTGGTCCAAAAATCTCCTCTTGCATCAACCTTGCATTAGGTGCAACATCTATCACTACAGTTGGATTGACGAAGTAGCCCACTGAATCATCAGCAGTCCCCCCTGCTACAATACGCCCTTCCTCATTGGCAACTTCAAAGTAGCTCGTTACCTTTTTATATGCAGCCTCATCAATGACTGTTGCCATGAAGTGATTATAATCTGTTGGGTCTCCAACTTTTAATGCATTTGTCAATTCGACTACACGCTCAACAACCTGATCATAAACATCCTCTACAATTACTGCACGGGAACATGCTGAACATTTTTGACCACTAAAGCCAAAAGCAGATTTAACAATAGATTGAGCAGCTAATTCAAGATCTGCCTCTTTATCTACAACAATCGTATCTTTTCCACCCATTTCAGCAATTACTCGTTTTATCCATAGTTGCCCTTTGTTTTGAACAGCTGCACGTTCGTTAATACGAAGACCTACATCGCGCGATCCTGTAAAACTGATAAAACGTGTACGAGGATGGTCTACTAAATAATCCCCCACTTCCGAACCGGAACCTGGTATGTAGTTTACAACCCCCGTCGGTAACCCTGCTTCTTCGAGAATTTTCATAAATTTATACGCAATAATTGGTGTTGTAGATGCCGGTTTCAATAAAACCGTATTTCCCGTTACCAAAGCTGCTACAGTCGTACCAGCCATAATTGCAAAAGGAAAATTCCAAGGTGAAATAACTACGCCTACCCCTAATGGTATATATCTATACTTATTATATTCACCAGGACGACTTTGAACTGGTTTCCCATCTTTAAGTTCCAGCATTTGACGACCATAGTATTCCATAAAATCAATAGCTTCTGCTGTATCTGCGTCTGCTTCAGTCCATGGTTTTCCAGCTTCAATTGTCATCCACGCTGACATTTCATGACGTCGACGTTTCGTAATAGCAGCTGCTTTGAAAAGAATATCTGCACGTACTTCTGGTTCTACTTTACTCCATGTTTTAAATGCCTCATCAGCCACCTTCATGGCTTTTTCAGCAAGCTCCTGGTTTGCTTTCGACACGTTTCCTACAACCTGATTTTTCTTTGCAGGATTATAAGATACAATTTTATCCTCTGTTGTTATGCGTTCCCCACCGATGATTAAAGGATAGTCTTTACCAAGCTCACTTTGTACTTTTTTTAATGCCTCTTGGTACGCTTGTCGATTTTCCTCAACGGAAAAATCAGTTAATGGTTCTGTTGTGTACGGAATCATTTCATATCCTCCTTTGTGAATAAAGGTGCAAAAAATATTTGCATTACTTTGTAGTTTACACTTATAATAATGCAAAATATTATTGCGTTTTTCAAGTGATATTTATCAAAATAATCTAAATTTTTTCAGGTGATAAAATGGATAAAAACAAAGAGGAATTATTGACCTTTTACAAATTTGCTACTGAACATGCATCTGTTGGAATACATGCTATCGATACAATGGGTAAAACCATTATTTACAATAAAAAAATGAAGGACATCGAAGGACTTCATCTAACAGATATTCGAGATCGTTCAATTTTGGAAATTTTCCAATTTGAAAAGGAAGACAGTACTTTACTGAAAGTATTGCAAACAATGAAACCAATTTTCAATATTAAACAAACCTATTGGAATCATAATGGACAAGAGATTACAACGATTAATGACACTTATCCCATAATAAAAGACGATCAACTAATTGGTGCGGTAGAAATAACGCGTGATATTACTACATTAGAAAAACTTTTATACCAACCTCTTAGACGCTATGGAGAACCTATTACATTTAATGTAATCACTGCAGTTTCCGAAGCAATGCAAGAAGTAATCGAAACAGCAAAAAAGGCTGCAACTACTAGACTACCTGTACTACTAATAGGTGAATCCGGTACTGGAAAAGATTTAATCGCAGAGGCTATGCATTACTTTACAACTTCCAATACTGAAAACTTTAAGACATTCTTTTGCCATCGCTCAGATAAAGCTATCATTGAACGATTAAAAGGACAATTGAATGTAAATGACAACAGTACAATCTTTTGTGAAAGAATAGAGTATTTGTCACTTGAACTGCAAAAAGATTGTCTAGCATTACTGGAAGAACATCGACAAAGTTCACATCTTTTTATCGCAAGTATCGGCGGAGATCCAATTGACTTAATAGCCTCTGGAGAATTATTGAAAGAGCTATACTATTTCTTCGCTTCTGTTTCAATAAATGTTCCACCACTTCGCAATCGGAAAGAAGATATACAGCCATTTGTAGATGATTATTTAACACGATATGCACATCGTTTTGGGATAAGATTAGAGGGATTATCAAAGGAAGTTAAGCAATTATTTATGAATTATGAATGGCCAGGAAATTTAAAGGAATTAGAAATTTTACTGGATGATATTATGTCTATGGTGACAAATGAAGAACAAATAACATATGAACTATTACCAATTCATTTTAAATGGAAAATGCAATCATATAAATCTTCTACAAAAAGCCCTGAAGATTTTGTTTTTCAGAGTCATAAGGAACTGTTGCCACTCGATGACTATTTAAGAGAAGCAGAAGAATATTATTTAAATAAAGTTCTTGATAAGTACAATCATAACGTCACAAAGGCTGCAGAAGCACTTGGCATGAGCCGACAAAACTTACAATATCGGATTAGAAAAATAAGAAAGTAAAAACAAAAGCTATTTCGCTCAGATTTGCGAAATAGCTTTTGTTTTTACTTAATACCTGATTCTTCAATCCAATCGCGCAACTTGATTTTCAAAGAATTAAATCCAACAGAATCTTTTTCATCTACACGATCTTGCAGGGATTTTCGAGGTGGTAAATCTTTTCTTTTCATTGGCGGGCGTTCTTGTAAAGCACGAATCGATAAACTTATTTTTTTAGCGTCTTCATCTACTTCAAGCACCTTCACTTGAACTTCATCGCCAATCTTCATAAAATCAGTGATGTTCTTTACAAAACCATACGTAATTTCAGAAATATGCACTAGACCTTGAATGTTCTCATCTAATGCAACAAACGCGCCATATGGCTGGATACCAGTTACTTTTCCAGTAAGGACATCTCCTACTTCGAATTTTTTTACCATTTGCCCTTCCTACTTTCCATTGCTACTATATACGTGTTTTCACGGTAATTATAGCATAGTCCCATACTACGGGCAAAAATTCCAGAATATAAAATATAATGAATAACAGAGATAGCTCTATAAACGATTAGAAAATTTTAAAAATTTAATCAAGCATTCACCTCAACAACAAATCGTTCATAATTAAAATAATAAAAATATTCTAATTTTTGTCACTAGTACTTAATTTTTCTGTTCTAAAACATGATATAATGTACTTCACAATACTACTTATTTTAAAGCGGTGTACCGTGCTTCTTATGTATGAAAATACATTAATCATTAAATTAAAGGGGTGCTTTATTATGATGAAAGAGAATCTTCAGACTCAACTAAAGATGCTACGAAAAGAGCGCAATCTTACTTTAGATGAGTTATCATTAAAAGCTCGTGTAGGGGTAGAAAAACTGGCCCGCTACGAAACAGGCGAAGATATACCTTCAGAACAAACATTATTAAAGCTTTCAAATGCCCTTGAAGTGCCAGTTTCAAATTTAATAGATGGAATTCCAAAAAAGGCAGGTAATCATCACGATATAGTCTAACTATGTATTGATGTTTCTATTAAATTTCATATTACCCTAATATAATATCTCGGCGATAAGCACCTTGGTACGAACTGAAGATGCCTATCGCTTCTTTTATTTAATTTGATAGTTTGATACAGAAATAAAGACAATTCTAAATACGCAAAATATTCTATAAAAATTATTTATATTACAATATGCATTTAGCTTCGAACTTGATAGCTAATAATTTATAAGATATATCTATGCATTTTTCAATAGGTATCCATTGATCAAAAGATTGTTCATATATATTTTGTATGAATTTACCCAATTCTGAAGGATCATCTATATACTGTAACGCTGCTACTACGTCTGCCGCTTCTGTATCATAACTAAAATCAGTTAAATTAAAAGGATTCCAATTTTCTAAAGTGCGTATGGCATTTCTATTCATCTCAATATTTTCCATCGAATTCACCTTATTTGCTTTCCTATTATATTCGTTATGATAACATAATTGAAAAAGATAAAAAAGAAAAGAGGGATTCGATTGAATAATTTTGATCATGTAGAAAATAGATTAAATACAAATTCTATTAAATGGGATAAAATTTCGACTGTTTTCCACCTAGAAGATGCAACTAATGTACTCCCCATGTGGGTTGCGGATATGGACTTTGCCGCTCCACCAGTACTTATTAATGCGCTTAAAAAACGATTAGATCATCCTGTATTTGGCTACTCCTTTGAAAGTAAATCTTGTACAAATGCATTCACTAATTGGATGGAAAAGCGTCATAATCTGCATGTAGAACCAAAATGGGTTTTATATCATGAAGGAGTCGTACCAGCAATTGCTTCCATCATTGAAACCTTTACTATGGAAAGTGATGCTATTCTCGTAACACCACCTATTTACCCTCCTTTCTTCACGGTGCCTAAAAGGTTAAATCGTATTGTAAAAGAATGTCCTTTGCTAGAAAAAGAGGGGGATTATTCTTTTGATTTTGAAAAATTTGAGAAAATCACACAAGAGGCAGATGTAAAACTATTCATCTTATGCCATCCTCACAATCCTGGTGGCATTGAGTGGTCAGAACATACTCTAAAGAAAATAATCCAAATCTGTGTCAAAAATGATGTCCTTATTTTATCTGATGAAATCCATGCAGATTTAATGCTTGATGGTCAAAAACATACCCCCCTTGCAAAAGTTGCAGGAGAATTGCAAAATCACATCATTACTTGTTGCGCTCCTACTAAAACATTTAATATTGCAGGAATTCAGGCTGCTATGATAATTGTTCCAGATCAACAAAAAAGGCTACAATTGAAAAAAAATGCAGCTAAACATGCAAGAATGGGATTGTCAATCTTTGCAGCAACTGCAGTAGAAGCTGTCTATTCAGATGAAGGTGAACAATGGCTAGATCAACTTTTGGAATATATCTCATCGAATATGGATTTAGTCATTCAAAGTTTAACCGCAGCAATTCCAGGCATTAAAATTCAAAAGCCACAAGCGACATATTTATTGTGGATAGACTATCGAAATACTGGTCTAACGGAAGAAGAAGCGATGAATCGATTACTTACAATCGGGAAATTAGCACTTGAGCCCGGCACAAAATATGGTGAACAAGGCAAGGGTTTTTTACGTATGAACGTAGGATGTGCCCGTTCAGTCGTAGAAGATGGAATAAGTCGTTTTATAAAAGCGTTCAAAGCATAGTAGAATGTGACTTTAAAAAATTGTTTAAGCCGAACATCATCTGCTACAAGTAGAGAAAAAACAAAGCCATGAAAATTTTACTGATTGTAAAATCTCATGGCTTTTCATTTTAGTTTTTTAATGTTAATGGAAGAAAATATTCTAAACAGAATTAGATCGATGGAATAGATTCACTTATGAGAAGAATTTTTTTCTTTAAAAATTTTTTCTTCAATTTCTCTTGTTTTTTCTAAATCTCTTTTTGCTTTCTTTCTAAAAAAATTAAAAACAAGGATACATAAAATAAGAATAATTGCCATTTCTAGTACTGCAGGAATATATTCTGCTTTATTGTCCGGAAAGTATAAGAATTCATTTAAAATCCAAAGATTCATAATTCATACGTCTCCTTATTTTTCAATAACTTTAATAGACTCAATAACAACATCTTCCAATGGTTTATCTTGGAAACCTTTTTCAACATTAGCGATTTTATCAACAGTATCCATGCCTTCTACTACTTGACCGAATACAGTGTGTTTTCCGTCTAACCATGGAGTACCACCATGTTCTTTATATGCATTAATCACTTCTTCTGGGAAACCTGCATCTTGCATTTGTCCAATCATATTCGCAGGAACTTCAGACATTTGAACGATAAAGAATTGACTACCATTTGTATTTGGACCAGCGTTTGCCATAGATAGTGCTCCGCGAAGATTCATCAATTCCGGTGCAAATTCATCTTCAAAAGAATGACCATAAATACTTTCACCGCCCATACCAGTACCAGTAGGGTCGCCGCCTTGAATCATGAAATCTTTTATAACACGGTGGAAAATGATTCCTTCATAATAGCCATTTTTTGCATGTGTTAAGAAGTTTTCAACTGTTTTTGGTGCTTGTTCAGGGAATAACTTGATTTTGATGGCACCAAGTGTTGTTTTCATTTCTACTAATACTTCATTTTCGGCTACTTCAGATGATAATTGTGGATACATAATTACATCTCCTTTAAATTTTATATTATTTAATTTAGCTAATTTCATAAATAGATTTTTATTTTAAATACGAATTATTTCAAGTTTCGCTGCAGCCAGCTTCCACAGGCCTGGTATTGATGTAAAATTGCATTATGAAATTAACTTAATTGTATCGAAAAGTAAAGATATATGGTTTCAGAAGGTTATTTAAACAAGATATCCATTCTTTTCATAACTACATCTCGTCCTAGTCTAACATAAACGAAAGCTTTTTTCATTTTCGAGACTTAAGACAGTTATGCTCGTTAAATTGAAATCACCTCATTCGCTGTTAAAAATTCCTTTTTTTCTCACCATCCAAATAAAAATGTGCTATTCTGTTAGTTGATGATGAAATATACATAGAAATGAATGAGGAGGATACTTTTGAGAAAAGTAGTAGGTAGCCTTATTATAATTTGTAGTCTTCCTCTGCTATTTTTTCTTTTTGGAAAAATTTCAACTGAATTACAAACCGCCAAAGCTTTTGAAAAACAATTTACAGCAAACATTCAATTAGATGCTCCTAATGTGTTAGTTCCAACAATTCTTAAGGATCGCAATCGAAAAGTCTTTTCTGAAGAATATACAGAATGGAGAAAACCATTAAAACTTGCCGATATACCTGAATTTGCTCAGAAATTATTTATCTATAGTGAAGATGAAGATTTTTATCAACATATTGGTTTTGACCTGACTGCTATAGCTCGAGCATTTATGGCCAATAATGCAAGCGGAGAATCATCTCAAGGTGGTAGTACAATTACGCAACAACTTGTTCGTATGCGATATCTATCTTCAGAAAAAACATATGAACGTAAAATGCTTGAAATTTTTTATGCTTATGAACTTGAGCGTAAGACTACTAAAGATGAAATTTTGAACATGTATTTAAATGAAATGTATTTTAGTAATGGCACTTATGGTATAAATGGCGCTGCTACTTATTATTTCAACAAACCAGTTGCTCAATTATCTAAAGCACAAATGGCCTTTTTAGCCGCCATTCCTAATAATCCATCACTCTATGATCCATTGAGACATTTCAAATATACGAAAAAAAGACAAGAGCGTTTGATTGATAAACTAGTAGAAAAAAGTGTTTTATCAAAAAATGAAGCTGAGACTATTAAAAAAGAAAAAATTGTTATCAAATTGAAGAAGAAAAAACAACTGTACCCTGCTTATAGCACATATGTAATGAACGAATTCCGTTCACTTGTTGCATCAAAAGAAGGCTATACTAGACAGTTGCAATCTGCAAAAACTTCACAACTAAGAAAAGCTATTAATACAAAACTTACAAAACGAGTTAACACTTTACTAAGTGAAGGTCTTACGATTGAAACAGCATTGTCACCAACTAAACAAGCTATCGATACATCAAATATCGATCGTATTTTGGCAAACAGAGGGAATTTGCAAGCTTCTGCTGTTGTCATTGATAATGAAAAGCGTGAAATTATAAGCATCTATGCTGGTAAAGGCTATAAAAAATATGATTATAACCGATCGTTCCAAGGAGCTCGTCAGCCCGGCTCATCTTTTAAACCACTGATCGACTATGCACCTTATTTTGAAGAAACAAAGGCTACACCCTATACATATGTTAGTGGTGCTCCTTTCTGCAAAGGAACCTATTGTCCTCAAAACTATGGTGGACAAATTCTTGGAAATGTAACAATTCAACAAGGTTTCCGTAACAGTTATAATACGGTTGCTATGCGATTATTTGATACAATCGGCTTAAATAGAGCCTTCTCTTATTTAAAGCCATTCCAATTTGATTCTTTAACAAAACAAGATCGTACTTATGCTGCTGCAATTGGAGGATTAACACATGGTGTTACATCAGCAGAATTAGCTGATGCTTATACTAGTTTTATCGATGGAGATTATTATCCTACACACACGATTCGTAGCGTAAAAGATAGAAACGGTAACGTTCTATATAAATGGGGTAAACATTCTCGACAAGTTTGGTCCCCTAGTACAGTTTCACATATTAGATTTTTAATGTCTGATGTTGTTCAACATGGTACAGGTGTTGGCATTCACGTTAACGCACCATATGTTGGCGCTAAGACAGGAACAACCAATGACTATCGGGACTTTTGGTTAGCAGGATTAACAGATCGTTATACATCTGCTGTTTGGATTGGTTTTGACCGACCGCAAAATATGCAAGGACTTGAAAATGCAAAAATTCATCATCGTATTTTTTCAAGTATCATGAATGATTAATAAATATAAAAAGCTATTCGAACTAATAATTCGAATAGCTTTTTATTGTTATGAAAATGGTAAGCTCGATACAATGCCGTTATACAATTTAAATACGACATAAATGATTAACGTTAAAAAGACAAACCATATGACAATTTCGAATAGCATAACACCTACTGTAGCACCAAAAGTCATATAATTACTTAGTTTATAAATAACATATACAAAGTAAATAAACGTTGTGGCAATAAAAATTATTAGCAAGATCCAAAATGACTGAATGCCAATCGCTGAAGCTAATGCTCCAAAGAAAAAGATGACATTCCCACCACGAGCTTCATGAACAGTTTTTCCCTCTAAATCTTTTGAGAAAAAGAGCATAGCTAGCTCATGAATAGTCTCTCCTATTAATTTTAATGCTGAGAATAACATAAAATAACATAATGCAAAAACTATTAACAAAAAGATACGCATTTGAATTTCAGATAAAAATTCTCGCATTCCTGAATATACGCCGATAGATTTGAACAACACAATAGACTCTGTCACGGTAAATAGGCCAAATGTTAAACTAAACAGAATAATTGTGATGAGCGGCAAATATCCGTAAAGATATGGATTTTTCATTGCTTTGTTTCCTCTTTTTTATGTATTTCATTCCTATACCATAATAGCTAAAAACTAGGCTAACTATCAAGAGCAACTAAGGAATATTTCTAGTAAAATAGCTCATCTCATGACATAATCTCCTCTAAGATAAAAAGCTCTTACCCACTAAGCGAGAGTAGGTAAAAGCTTTTTTATTACCAATAAGGTCTATAAGGTCGGAACGGTCTTCTATAATATGGTGGATAGAATGGCCCTCTATTATAATAATAAGGGGGGTATGGACGAAATGCTGATCCGACTAATCCTCCTAAAAAGCCGCCAAAAAATGGTCCACCAAAACCTCCGAAGCCTCCACCATATGGATAAAATGGATACATTGTCATCCTCCTCTCGCTCTATCCTATGTATGAATAGGCGAGAAAGCTAGGACGTTGCCTATTATTTCAAATCTTCTTGTGCTAGACGTTCAACAAAGGTAGCAAGTGTACGTACCATAACCCCTGTTCCACCTTTTGGTCCCAAGTCGTATTCACTTAAAGCGTCAGAAGTACCTGCAATATCCAAGTGAATCCATGGAGTATCTCCCGCAAATTCTCCGATAAATCCACCACCAAAAATCATATGCCCATCTCTACCTGGGGAATTATTCAAATCAGCTACATCACTTTTGCGTATACGTTTTTTGTCGTTTTCTGTTAATGGTAATTGCCATACAAACTCGCCCGTTTCAATAGATGCCTCTAAGAATGCATCAAAGAATGCTTTGTTATTTGTAAGAGCACCAGTTTTATCGTAACCAAGAGCTGTAATAACTCCACCTGTTAATGTAGCCAAGTCAATTAAATAATTTGCCCCTTGTTGTTTAGCATAAGCAACAGCATCCGCAAGGACTAAGCGTCCTTCTGCATCAGTATTTAAGATTTCAACTGTTTTTCCACTAAATGTTGTGATCACATCATCAGGTTTAAATGCATCACCAGAAATCATATTATCCGTTGATCCTATTACACCAATTACATTTTTGTTTGGTCGTAATTCACCAATGATACGCATTGCACCTAAAACTGCAGCTGCTCCACCCATATCACCTTTCATACCTACTAAACCAGCTTTAGATTTGATGGAATAACCTCCAGTATCAAAGGTAACTCCTTTCCCAACAAATCCTATAACATCTTCCCATTTTTCTGTAGCTTTATATTTGAGCGTAATCATACGTGGCTCTTCTTTAGAACCCTTATTGACAGCAAGAATAGCACCCATTCCAAGTTCTTCAAGCTGTGCTTTATCCAAAATTTCAACTTCAAAGCCGTATTGCTCTGCAAGTTCAACAGCATAGTCAGCTAATTTAGCAGAAGTAAGCATATTTCCAGGTTTATTGATCAATGTACGAGCTTCGTTTACTGCAGATGCATAAATTTCTCCAACTTCAAAACCTGCTACAATTTCATCGATATCCTTGTCAGTGATGAAAGATACATTTTCTAAAGCAACATCTACAGCATTGGATGTTGTTTTGTAATTTTCTACTTTATAAGAACCCATTAGAATACCTTCTGCTGCCATAATCACTGCATCAGAAGCTGGGATTTCATCTGTCTCGAAGGAATCCACCCAGATATTCATAGAGCTTACTTTCAATTTACTTAGTGCTTTCCCTACATGTCCAAATGCTTCACGTAATACTTCAGGTGTTAATGTTTTGCGATTTCCTAAACCAACGAAAATAAAACGTTTTACTTTGGTGTTTGATGTAAATACCGGAATCTTGGTAATCGCCTTTTCACTTGTTTGAATGTCACCATCTTTAATCCATTGTTCAATTGGTTGACCAAAGAATTCAACAAATTTATCCCAATTAGATATGTTGTTTTGATTTTTAGATACACCAACAATTAATACTTCTGCATCAGCAGATTCAAAACTTTTGACACTTTTATCGATAAGCATTTTTTTACCTCTTTCCCGTATTATTATTTATATTATACCAAACTAATTCGGCATTCGAAATATTTGTTATTAGAAAATTCAACGATTTCTTAAAATAGATTTGAACAGTTTCCTCTCAATCCTAATCATTATCATCTATTCTTTGAAATATAATTCGTTTTTCTCTCCAGGGTAACTCAGTTCACTAAAACTTTGCTACCTTCAAAAATGATTACAAATTATTTAAAAGATGAACCATCATTTCCTCTATGCTATATTAAATGCAAGTAACAGTTCTGATAGTAAATACAATTGCTTAATCGTTTTAAAAGTAAAAGCTGAAAGGTGCTGATATTATGGAACTTCTACACAACACCCCTTTGCTAGCTGCACTATTCGGTATTTTAATTGCACAGTTTGTGAAAATCCCAATTCATTTTATCGCTACTAAAGAAATGGATTGGGGACTCTTTACCTCAACAGGTGGTATGCCAAGCTCTCATTCAGCAGCCGTATCTGCGCTAACAACAAGCATTGGCTTTGAGTATGGACTTTCGTCTCCACTGTTTGCTATATGTGTTATTTTTTCTGTTATTGTCATGTTTGATGCAACAGGTATTCGTTACCAAGCAGGTCAGCAAGCCGTTGTGATCAATCAAATGCGTAAAGACTTTCAAACGTTTATCATAAAATCTAAGGAATCCCCTGATAAAAACCCCGTTCAAAAGATTGAAGATTTAAAAACTTTACTTGGTCATCGTCCAATCGAATTTTTTTTTGGTTGCTTAACTGGTATACTAATTTCCATCATCATATATACAGTTTGAAACTCTATTCCCTACTCATAAGAAAAAAGCAGTGAGCCAAATAAATGCCCACTGCTTTATGTTAAAACATTTGATAACCCATTCTACGTAAAATTTTCATTACAACACCAGAAATAATCGCTCCCACTAGACCGCTAGCAAGAATAAGTATATCTGCAGGTTGCAATGAAATTAGTTTATGTCCTAAAGCTGAAAATGCTGTACCAGCTTTAAAGAAATAATCTAAGAAACTAACATCATCCACAATGAAAATTACGACGATTGGATATAGAATAGCCATAAACCAAGTTGATCGAAGTAACATATTTAATAAGAATCCAATTCCAAAGAACATAACTAAGAAAATTAGCATGGATAGGATTAATTGGATAATAGAAAATCCACCTGTCATATGTTTGAAACCTCCATATTCTCTCACATTAGTGTAACTGATTGAGACAAGGCTTTCAATGACTAGGTATGTTTTTCTATGACTTTGTCAAAAATCTGTAAATTAGAAGAATAGTTTGTAGTCAGTATATCCAAATACATTTTCTCTATCTATTCCTTCCATCGTAGCAGGTAAAGCTCTTAGTGGAAAATCTACTATCTGCATTAACATAAGTGACGTACGTTTATCATTCTTTAAAGCTTGTGGTGTCATCCAACAAGCTTCGTATAATTCATCTAATTGCACTTTAATCTGTTGCTCTTGTGTATTAGCAGTTAGATAAAACACAGCCATCGTATCACTTATATCATTATGAATAACACCTGTTCGTAATCCTACTAACCCTTGCATCGATGCCTTGATGCCCGTTTCCTCTTGTAATTCACGATGGCAGGCTTGATCGATTGTTTCGCCTGGTTTTACAAACCCTGCTGGTAATGACCACATTCCATCTAATCCGCCATAGCGCTTCATCACAACAAGCCATTCACCATTTTCATTTTCAACTAATCCAGCTACACCAAGCCAGACTCGTGAGCGATCTTTACTGTTCATATACATCACCTCTTACCAGTTCATCCTTCAACAAAGTAAGAAAGTTAAAGAATCTACGTCAATTTTAAGGATTGACCTGCTTTCTTAACTTGCTCATTTAACCTTTCCAACGTCATCCTATCCGACGAAAATATAAACCATACAATTATTTAAAGGGATTCAATTTCCCCTTTTTTAAAACTAAACCTAAACCGCCTATTAAATATAATGCACGATTATCAATTACTTTTTTCATAATATAAGCAGTTTTACCCGTAATTTCTTTGCCAAATGCATTGCTAATTGCATCGCTACCACCTAGTGAACATACAGTTCCTTTTAAATCTGGTATAAATGGTTTTGTTTCTTTGCCTTTAACTAAAGCCACTAGATTTCTTGCGACTGTATTGGCTTGTTGCACTGCAATTTGAGCAGTTGGCGGATATGGGCGTTCTGTCTCTCTATTGACCAAAAATGCACAATCCCCAACCATAAATATGTGTTGATAACCTGGTACACTTAAATCTTCTTCAACCGCGACTCGAGCACGCCTTGAAGGTAAGTCTGATTCTTCTACAACCCTTGGTCCTCTTACGCCAGCTGCCCATACAACAGTACCCGCCTTGATGAAATCAAATTGGTTGGGGCCTTTCTTAATCTTGACTCCCTCTTTTGTCGCTTGTACAACAGGTGTACCCACTGAAAATTCAATGCCTTTATCTGTTAGTACATCTACCGCGTAATTTACAAGTGTTTCTGAAAACATTGGCAATATCGAAGGAGCTGCTTCCACACATATAATACGGACTTTTTCTCTTGGAACATCGTATTCTCTACATAATTCTGGTACTTTATTTGCTAGTTCACCTATAAATTCGATCCCGGTAAAACCGGCGCCACCAACAACAATCGTCAATAAAGCATCATCTTTTTCAAATAATTCTTGAGATGCCCATTCCGCAAATTGTGTATGAATATGATCCCGAATTTTACGAGCATCATTAACATTTGTTATACCAAAAGTATATTTGTCCAATCCATCGATTCCAAACGTTTCTCCTTCAAAGCCAAGTGCTACTACTAAATAATCATAATATAATTCACCTTGATTGGTTTGAACACTTTTATAATGGATATCAATTTTTTCTACAGTTGCTTGTTTGAATATTATTTTTTTATGTAAAACGTCTTTTATTTCATAACGTACTTGTTCCGGTTTTAAATTCCCGGCAGATGCTTCATGTAACCATGTAGTTTCATAATGATAGGAATTTTTATTGACAAGCGTAATTTCTGCATCCCTAGATCGAAGTCTTTTCTGCAAATTTATAGCCGTCATTAAACCTCCGTACCCAGCACCCAATATCAAAATTTTTGGCTTAATCACAAAAAATCAAAACCACCTTTTAATTTTTAATAGGCAGAATATATTTTAAACCTATAGTATTATGTATGTTTTTTCTCCATCGCCTATGAAATAATCTATAAATCAACAAAATTATCTATTTATATACTATCTTTTTTATCGCTTTAGTTCAAATTAATCTTTGAATACATTAATTTTCAAAGAAAAAACCCCTTTGAAAAAGTCAGATTTTAAAATTGACTTTACAAAGGGGCTTACATTTCTTTGTCACCTAGTTTTTTTAAATTAACATTCTTCCGGTGTACCAGCATTCTTCGCTGTTCTAAAAGAACTTCCACAACCGCATGAGGCAATTGCATTCGGATTGTCAATCGTGAAGCCACCGCCCATTAGGGACTGTTTAAAATCTATTTTTGTTCCTTTAAGAATTGGAGCATCTTCTTTTGAAACAATAATTTGTAAACCATGTTCTTCAAATTGCTCATCATTCTCTTTTTTTTCTTGTTCAAAACCCATTGCATATGAAAGACCGCTACAACCGCCACCTTTTACGGCAACACGCAAATAAGCGCCTTCTTCTCCATTATTACGCATCATTTCTGTTATATGAAATGCTGCTGCTTCTGTAATATCAACAACTTGTGTCATCCGAGTCACCTCTTTCCTATATTCATCATATCAAATTTATCAATGCTGAGTAAAATAACAAACGCTCACAAAAATATCGAATTTATCATTAAATTAATATGATATAATTTACCTACAATTATTGTAGTAAATGGAGCTGTTATAATGGAAATTACCCCCTACTATGAAAAGCAACTAGAATGTATTCATTGTAAAAAGAAATTTAAGTCAACGAAAACAAGGGCAAACTTTGTCAAAGTAAAAGAAACTGAAAGTGATTTCCATCCTATTTATGAAAATGATATAAATCCTTTGTTTTATAATGTATTTGTTTGTGAACATTGTGGTTTTTCATTTACAGAAGATTTTTCAAAATACTTTGCTCCAGGATTAAAGGAAATAATAGATGAAAAAATATCTTCACATTGGAAAGCACATAATTTTTCAGGTGAAAGAACTATAGAAGATGCCTTACAAGCTTACCAACTTGGACTTGTATGTGGAAGTTTAAAAAAGGAAAAACATATTACGTTAGCTGGTCTAGCACTCCGCACTGCCTGGTTATATCGCTCCATCAAAAACGAAGTACAAGAAAAGCGATTTATGGAAATTTCACGAGATCAATATATTGAATCATTTTCCACAGAAGATTATACAGGAACTTCAATGACTGAAATTCGAGTAATCTATTTAATCGCTGAATTATCTCGTAGAATTGATGATCGTGATAAAGCAATACGTTACTTCTCAAAAGTAATAGAAATGCAACGAAATTCAAATGAAGTGAAAATTATTGAAATGGCAAAAGATCAGTGGCAACAAATGCGAGAAGAAAATGTTAACCAGTAGACCACTATTAAATAGAAATTTATTAGCTTCATTTTTTTCAATCGCAAAAAAAGGTCGGCCTTAAAATTGCTTATTTAGCAACTATAGGTCAACCCTTTTCTATAGATTAAAAGACTTGTTCTACTTCTACTACTCCAGGTACTTCTTCTAAAAGTGCACGTTCAATACCAGCTTTTAGAGTGATTGTTGAACTTGGGCAGCTACCACATGCACCTAGTAAACGTAGTTTAACAACACCATCTTCAACATCTACTAAATCGCAATCTCCTCCATCACGAAGAAGGAATGGGCGTAATTTATCTAATACTTCTTGTACTTGTTCTTTCATATCTGAAACATGTTCTGTCATAACTATCGACTCCTTTCCTTAAAATCATTATAATGTGTATAAGATAAAAAATCCATTATTGAAATGCGAGGTTAATTGATCATGACCAATAATTCAATTTCAATTGAGATATTTGGAGCTAGTGTACAGTGTGCAAGCTGTGTAAATGCGCCATCTTCAAAAGATACATTCGAGTGGTTAAAAGCTGCAATTGATCGTAAATATCCCAATAACCCTTATAATATTAGTTATATCGATATTAAGCAGCCAATTGAGAATGACCGGCATGCAAAATGGGCACAACGAGTAATGGATGATGAATTCTTTTATCCACTAGTACTTATTAATAACGAAGTAATTGGAGAAGGTTATATTCAACTAAAACCAATTTATCAAGAACTCGAAAAATTAGGCTTCCTACCAGCGTAAACTGGGGAAGCCTTTTTTATTTTTTTAAATAGCGATTTATATTCGTACTGATTCAATTTGAAGACTTTGAAGAATTTCTTTTTTCATATGAGCTAACCGCTCACTCCCACGGTCGCGCGGAAATGGTTCATTAATGACAAATTCACGTTCTACTTCACCAGGTTTTCCTGATAAAACTATGATTCGATTACATAAATATAATGCCTCCTCAATATCATGAGTAACAATAATAGATGTCACTTTTTCTGCACGCCATATATCAAGCATTAAATCTTGAAGTTGCATTTTTGTGAAGGCATCAAGAGCACTAAACGGTTCGTCCATTAATAATAATCCTGGTTTTGCTACAATAGCACGCGCTATCGATACACGTTGTGCCATCCCTCCAGATAATTCTTTTATATATAAATTTTCTGCACCTTCAAGTCCAACTTGTTTTAAAAGTTTTCTTGCAAACTTATTATTGGTTTCTTCATTGCCTTTTAACGTAAAAGTTACATTTTCCAAAACAGTTAACCAAGGAAATAATCTAGCTTCTTGAAAAACTACACCTACTTTAGGGTGTGGTCCATCTATACTTTCACCTGAAATCAAGACTTCTCCCGTATAGCCATTGTCTAACCCTGCAATTGCACGTAATATTGTACTTTTCCCTGAACCGCTCTTTCCTAATAATCCAATGGTTTCCCCTTCTCGAGCATCAAAGGATACGTTTTTTAAGCCATTTTGGTTATCAAAAATACGGGTTAATTGATTTACTTCCAATACCATTTGTTAACCTCCTATCATACTGTTGTCTCGCCATTTCAACATACGATTCTCAACAAGTTTAATAAGCCAATCTGTTAACTTTCCAACAAAAGCAAACAGAATTATGCTACCAATGATTAAATCAGGTGAAGATGAATTTTGACCAATCACCAAGAGATATCCTAATCCTTGGCTTGCCCCCATAAGCTCAGCGGCCACAACAAACATCCACCCTAAGCCTAAACCACTACGAACACCTGTAAAGAAAGAAGGCAAACTCGCTGGAAAAATAATACGCCTTACTAACTCAAAATGGCTAAACCCTGCAACTTTTCCAACCTCTATTAGTTTACGATCCACATTTAAAATGCCACTTACAACATTTAAGTACACTGGAAAGAACACCCCAACAGCTATTAAGCTGATTTTTGAAGGTTCACCAATGCCCATCCAAAGGATAAACAATGGTACCCAAGCTAGTGATGGAATCGATTTAAATGCTTGAATCATTGGATCAAAAATACGCTCTGCTTTATTGTAAAAACCAACAATCGAACCCAATAATACGGCTAAGAAAGTTCCAATTAATGAACCAACCAGTACGCGATAGACTGTTATTCCTAAATGTCCCCAAAGCGTCCCGTCTAATGCTAAACCTTGGATTGTATAAATCACAGCTAATGGAGATGGTAGCTGATATGAAGATAATATTCCTGTGTCTGTTACAAAAATCCATAGAGCTAAAAGAAGCAATGGAAGAAATAAACTAAGGACTATCTTTGAAGCCTTAGCTCTTTTTATTTTATTTATAGACGGCTCTTTCCCATATTCTATGGATGATGGAAACTCTGCAATTTTCTTCGCCATACAAACCCTCTCTTTACTTAATAATTTTTTTTGCAAAAGATGGTTCAACAAGATTATTTGTTGTTTTTTCTACATCTACATTTGATTTGATAACTTTTGCTTTCTGTAATACTTCTCCAGCAGCATTTAAAGCCGTCACTTGTTGCTCACCAGGAATTGGTTGATCAAAATTTGTACGTTCAAGTTGAATTTTTGCAGTATTCAAATCTATTTTTGCTTCCTTTGAAATGATTTCTGCAGCCTCATCAGGATGAGTTATAATCCATTTACGTGCTTTCTCATAGGATTTAATGACTTTTTCGACTGCTTCAGGATATGCCTTTTCAAAATCTTCTCTTACATTCAAAAAATTATAGGTATTAAACTCGCTATTACGATAGAATAATTTTGCATTTGCTTCTTGCTCTGCTGTTGCCATAATCGGATCAAGACCTGCCCATGCTGCTACATCACCTTTAACTAATGCTTGATAACCGTCATTATGTTGTAAATTTACAAATTTAATATCCTTTTCACTTAACCCTTCTTCATTTAATGCACGAAGTAAGAAAATATAAGGGTCCGTTCCATATGTAGCAGCTACTTTTTTTCCTTTTAAATCGTTAATAGACTTAATAGAATTATCTAATGATACTAAAGCGGTCCATTCTGGTTGAGATAATACATAGACATTCTGTATAGGAACTTCCTTAGATTTTGTGATTAAACTTGCTGCCCCTGCCGCTGAGCCAAAATCGATACTGTTACTTGTTAAAAATTCTAAAGCCTTATTACTTCCTTGACTTAATGTCCATTCTACCTTCACATCATCTTTTTTAAATTCTTCCTCTAACCAACCAAATTTCTTCAGAACTAAACTTGTAGGGGAATAATATGCATAATCTAATCGAACTGTTTTTAATACATCATTTCCAGATGCTTTACTATTGCCACATGCTTGTAACACACCTATTACGAGCAATAATGAGAATATTAACATGAACAAAGCGGATTTCTTCATCCTTCTACCTCCTTTAGTTGAAAACAACTTTCATATAAAATTTTAACTTTTCTAAATTTTTAATATAGTCATAATATTATTATTATAATTCCTATTTGTCAACTATGTTTTATATGTATGTGATCTATTCTCTAAATTTAATTCACTTTTTTATAAATAAAAAAGCACTATCATTTGAAATGCACCTCCAATTGTTAGTTCGGTTCTTTAAAAGTAGAGGCTCATTTTAGATAGTACTTATTGTTTCTTTTATCCAATCATTTTTATTATTTATGCTTTTAGGGCTTCAACACTTGCAGGATTAATGTTTGACTTCTAAAAAAACGAGTCCTTGATAATAGCATTTTTCAAGGACGTTGTGATAGTAATTGGATATAAAAAAACCAGAAACGATAATCTAATTATCATTTCTGGCACTTGATTAACCATTATGACGTTTGTACATCCATAGCAATCCAGATTTCATCAGACGTGCTATACGTCCAGTAACAGTTGTATCTGCTAGATATACGAAACCTTGTTTTTTACCAAGAGCTCCCATAAAGCCTTTTAGCTTAATTTCAGGCATTTTTTCTGGTAGTGGTTGGTTGCTCCAACGTAATTTCAATACTTTTACAATATGTTCTGCTTGTTCTTCAGCAAGCTGAGCACTTGGACCGAATTGAGAAGCTGCACAGTCACCAACTACATACACAGATTCATCGCTTGGAACATTCATATATTGTGTAACTTCAATACGACCACGGTTCAATTCTAGCCCTGTATCGCGTGCTACTTTTACTGGTTGAATACCAGCTGTCCATACGACTGCATCCACTTCGATTTTTTCTTCATGATTATAAAGAATTTTATCTTCAACTTTTGTAATATTTGATTTTGCAATAACTTCAACGTCATGGCTATCAAACCATTTTTTCACGTATTTACTTAAACGTTCTGGGAAGTCTTTTAAAATACGTGGTCCACGGTCAAATAGTTTAATCTTAAGATCTGCACGACTCTCACGTAATTCACTTGCTAATTCGATACCACTTAATCCAGCTCCAACAATTGCAACTGTTGAACCTGATGGTAATCCTGCTAATGCATTGTACGTAATACGAGACTTAGCCATAGTTTGGATACTGTAAGTATATTCTGCTGCTCCTGGTACATTATGATAATTATCTTCACAACCAAGTCCAATAACTAAATCGTCATATTCAACTTTTTTACCATCTTCAAGAAGAACTACTTTATTTTCTAAATCGATGCGTTCAATTTCTCCGTATACAGCTGAAAGTCTGTTGTTCTCTGGGAATTTAACTCGAATATCCTTTTCAGGTGTTGTTCCTGCAGCCAAAGCATAAAATTCAGTTTTTAAACTATGGAATGGTGCACGATCTACGAGAGTAATTTGTACATCTTCTGGAAAATTATTTGGCAATAAGCGAAGTAAAATACGCATGTTGCCATAGCCACCGCCTAATAATACTAATCGTTTCATAATAATCTCCCTTATTAACAATTTTGTCACATTTAAATCTGTCCTTAACGAGTATAGCTGATTGTGATAACTTTCACAATATCTTTGTGATAACTTTCACAATTCAAGTAGAAAAACGAACTAAGTAGAAAAATTGACGAATAAAAAAAATAATAGTAGCATTCGAAGGGTGAGGTGACGTGTTATATGAATCCACTTGTTGAATTTTGCGTCAGCAATTTGGCTAACGGCTCCCAAGAAACATATGAAGTGCTAGAACAAGATCCAAATGTAGATGTGCTTGAATATGGTTGTCTAAGCTATTGTACAAGATGTTCTGAAAAATTATATGCACTTGTCAATGGAGAATTGGTTGAAGCCGAAACACCAGAGGAATTAACGAAAAAAATTTATCAATTTATAGAGGAAAATCCTTTATTTTAAGGAAATGGGACCTACTAAGTCTTTTATGATTTAATAGGTCCTTCATTTCTATTCTATACATTCTAACAATGTTTTAACCGTGTATGTTGCTGTTTTTTCTTTATTTTGAACATCTTCTGTACGCGTTACTCCTGTATTGACATGTAATGTGTCAATTCCAAAACGAATCCCTGCAAGGATATCCGTATCATAGTTGTCCCCAATCATTAACATATCTTCTTTTTGTAAATTAAATTCTTGGCGAATAATTTCAAGCATATGTGTAGCTGGTTTACCAATATAAATAGGTGCAACATCTGTTACATTATGAATCATTTCTGCTATAGCGCCATTACCAGGTGCAAATCCATACTCGCTTGGAAATTTCACATCACCATTTGTTGCTATGAATACTGCACCATTTTGTATAGCATAGCAAGCCTCTGCCAACATTTGATAAGTTAGTTCCGTATTCATACCTTGCACAAAAACGTCTGGATTATTCGAAACAACTTCCATACCTGTATCAAGAATAGCTTGCTTTAACCCATCTCCACCTAAAACCTTGACCGTCTTATTAGGAAAATGCTTAGCAATATACTTGGTAGTAGCCATTGCAGAAGTCATAATATGATCTTTTTTTGCTTCAATCCCCATATTGAGTAATTTGCTTTGTAGTTGTTCACCAGTCATTTTCGCATTATTTGTAACGAAGAAGGGTTCAATTCCCTGTTGCTTTAAATAATTTATAAAATCTTTTGCCTCTGATATAGGTTCAGATCCTTTATAGACCGTTCCATCTAGATCAAAGCAATAAGCTTTATACTTTCTCATTATTGTTCCTCAGGGATAAATGCAGTAACTGGTCCTAACTCATTGATCAAGTATTTATTTACGCATGGTGAAAACGCTTTAATAACATTTAAATGCTCATTTAGAACTTTAATAACTTCTTGGTCATCTACTTCTAAAATATCGCGTACAAGCCCTCTACGAAGACCGATTAACGCTTTAAGTGGTTGTTCCATATCAGCAGTGATTACTTTTTCGTCTACTAAAATATCGATGATGTCTTCATAACTGCCCGGATCTCTCATGATAAAACCATCAATCATTGAGTTTCCAACATCTATAATAGCTTCAATTAAAACGTTTGCAATACGTTCTACAGCTAGTTTATGCACATCATCCATTAACCAATTTTCTGTTTGTTGAAAAGTATTCATAATAGAATCCATATATTCAAGATTATTTGTAATTTTTTTTCGATCAACAAAATACATTTTGCTTCCTCCATTCAAATAGTAAAGGTTGATACCTTATTCTCTTCTATAGTAACATAACTTTAGAACCGGAAGGGGTTATGAATAAATGGAAAGATTTTTTTTATATGATGATATAGAAGAGAATAAGACAAGATTTGTTAGCTTCATGGGTGAAAACCAACGATATGATTTGGCAATAATGCAAAGCAACCGTTTCTATGGAAAAGTTCTTGTTTTAGATATGCAACATAATCGATTTGCTATTATCGGATCTGATGATTTAGACGAACCAGGCTACCTAGAAGACGTATACAAAAGATCGCCAGAGGAAGCTCAGGAGATTCGAGAATATTTGTATGAACTAATTGGTTAAGATGACTTTATTCTATAGGGATAGTGTGTTCAAAAAGTAAGCATAAAAATCAGTTGAATTTTATTTAACTGCATAAAAAAACATCGAGAGGGTTTAAAATTGCCCTTGCTCGATGTTTTTTTGTTGTTCTAAATCATTCTCTAAATTACTTTCATCCAATTGAGGTGTATCCGTTTCTTCGATCAAGATAATATCTTCCTCTACTGCTTCAATCATCTCTTTAGATGAATCCACCAATTGAGGTGCTTTCCCTATTTTTTTTAATACAAAATAGGGACAGCCAAAATTACAATATTCGTATAAATAATCTTGTAGCGTGCTAATTCGTGTATCAAAAGTAGCCTTTTGGTTTTTATCTTCATAGAAGCCTTTTAAACGAAGTTGACCATAGCCCCAGTCTCCAACAATATAATCATACTTCGATAAAATATCACTATAACGGCCATTAAAATCTTCTTGTTTAAATCCTTCTTTTACATTTTCAATGATTTCATACATTGATTGATCTGCAATAATCATTTTATCACCATCCATTTTTTAAAGATGATTACGCATTTTCTCCAAGCGCATGTTTATGTTTTGCAGCTTCATTTACTTGTTCATCTGCATGATAACTACTACGAACTAAAGGACCTGCCTCACAATGGCTAAAGCCTTTAGACATGGCTATTTTACGAAGCTTTCCAAACTCCAATGGAGAATAGTATTTCTTCACTGGTAAATGCTTTTTCGTTGGTTGAAGATACTGACCTATTGTCATAATATCTACATTATTTGCGCGTAAGTCATCCATTACTTCAATAATTTCTTCTTCTGTTTCCCCAAGACCAATCATTAAAGATGACTTTGTAGGAATATCTGGTTGCATTTCTTTCGCGCGCTTTAAAAACTCTAAAGAACGATCATATGTTGCACGTGCACGAACTCTTGGTGTTAACCGTCTTACTGTCTCTATATTATGATTCAAAATATCTGGTTTTGCATCCATTAATATTTGTAAATTTTCTTTTACTCCTCCCATATCAGAAGGCAATACTTCGATGGAAGTAAACGGACATTTGCGACGGATTGCTCGAACTGTTTCAGCAAGGACGCTTGCTCCTCCATCTTTTAAATCATCACGTGCCACAACAGTAATGACAACATGCTTTAAATTCATAAGCTGTACGGAATCTGCTACACGTTCAGGTTCTGCTAAATCCAGTTCAGTAGGAAGACCTGTCTTAACTGCACAAAATCGACATGCACGCGTACATATATCACCTAAAATCATAAATGTGGCTGTACGGCGTTCACCCCAACATTCGTGAATGTTAGGACACTTTGCCTCCTCACAAACCGTATGTAAATTTTTCTCCCTCATTAGCTTTTTTAAACCTTTATATTCTTCGTTTGTATTTAGTTTAATTTTGAGCCAATCTGGTTTTCGAATATATTCTCCCTTTGTTGGTTTACATGATGTCACGATAAGTCAGCTCCCATCGATTAAGTAAATGTAAAAATCCCTTACTGTTGTCAATTTAACATATTAAAGGTTTTCTCTCAACCTTGGGTTACTCTTAAATGGTATTTATTCTAATTATTATCTGATGCAGGTGGCGCTGTTGGAGATGGTGCATTTGTTGAAGAATTTGGTGGTGTAGCAGGTAATGGCACTTCAATAGCCGGTTGGGTTGATGAAGCATCACTAGAATAAATATACGGAACATTCCCTTTTAACAAAGTGATTGCTACAGGTATTTTTTGTTCCACTGTTGCTGACATACTATCAAAAGGAACAATTATTTGGACATTAACTGTTGTACGCACACTGTATTTGACAGCAGCGTTGTTAATACCGAACTCTTGAATTTCTTGTTCCATATTAACCTGAACATTCCCTATCACATGGAAACGGATAGGGATTTTCGGACCTAGATTTCCGAGTAACGGCAAACCTGTGGCAAGTCCAATTGGTACGTAAAATACAATTCCGCCATCTCTCTGCATGGATTCCTCATCATATTCGATATCTTCATATTTTGGTAAATGATCTAAATTTCCTTTTTCCGCTTCTTCTAAATGTGATTGAACTAATGTTTGTGTTTCCGCCATAATTCGAGTAATCACTTCTGTATTCAACTTTGAATCGACTAGCCCCTGATTTTCTCCTTCTCCTACACTTTCAATTACTTCATTGCTATCAAGTACATTTGAAGTTCTTGATGTTATAGCCTTACTAATTACATAAGATGCGATTTTATTGGTTTCAACTTCAGCATACCGCATAAATGTGGGCATAAGTTGAGCATTAATGTAATAAAAAAATAGCAATACGCAACCTAAAAGACTAACCAATACCATTGGGAATAGACGTGATCGCCTGAATAGTTGCTTTCTCTTTTTCATCAATCGCACAAAAATACCTCCTAATCAATAATATGAATAGGAGGTTGCCATTATTCGACTTGTGATAAATATTCAACTTCAACCTTTTTGACGGATAGGTCTACTTCATCAGCTAATAAAATTTCATATGTAGCTTTAAGTATTTCGTTATTTTCCTCGAATATCCGAACCCATGGTCTCTCTGTGTTTTCTTTATTTTGCTTACAAACAATCCCTCTACGACCATCAGATAATAATAGGACAGTTCCATTAGGATAATATGATACACAACGTCTTAAGGCATTTACTACCTTTTCATCGTATAATGTACCACTACCTTCTTTAATAATATCCATTCCTAGAGAAGGAAGCATTTTTTTCCGATACACTCGATTTGAAGTTACTGCATCAAATACATCTGCTACTGCAATAATTTTTGCATATGGATGGATTTCGAAATCCAGCAATCCTCTTGGATAACCACTGCCATCTAATCGTTCATGATGTTGAAATGCACAATGTGCAGATAATAGGGAAATCGTATGTAAATTTCTCAAAATGTCAAAACCGTACTTAGTATGCTGTTTCATGATTTCGTATTCTTCGTTTGTTAATCTTCCTGGTTTTTTAAGTATTTCCTGAGGAATCATCATCTTTCCGATATCATGTAGTATAGCACCTATTCCTATTTGACGAATTTCAACCGCATTATATTTCATTTCCTTTGCAATCGCAATCGAGTAAACCGCTACTTGCAAGGAATGCTGATAGATATAGTTATCATAAAGAAAAGCATCACTTAGAATGGTTAAAATTTCTTTGTTATTCATAATATTATTCAACAAATCATCAATAATTAATGTAAATTGCTTCGATTGACGGTCCAGACAATATGTAACATCTTTTCCTTTCAGCATTTTTAACTGATTAAAAGATGACGTTATTTGCTGTACCGCATGTTGTCTTACTGTTCTAGGTATGGCTTCTTTTACTTCGATATCTTTTGATATACTATCGTCAATGTATACATATTGTATATTCAATTCTTGTAATCGTTTGATAATCAGATCTGATACTTTTACACCCTTTTGTAATAATGGTCTACCAATCTCATTCCAAATTGTCCTACCTATTACCATGCCCGTTTGTAATACTTCCGTTGATATCAACCGCATGCTGTTCTTCCCCAATCATCTCAAAAATCAGTATATTAAAACAACTATGATTTATTTCTATATGACATCAGAATATCACGTAGAAATTCTGGTAACAAGTAGGTTTTTGGTAATTTTTTTAACTCTGGGAAGAAATAACCGAAAGTAAACATATCTAACGTCACTAACTTATAAACGTTAGTATCACTTGTTTTCTTTCCATTTACCAATAGTTCTCCATCAGAATTAAGCGAAAATCCATATGTCAAAATTTTGCCAAGAATTACCCCTCTAAAGCCCAATCCTTTTAACTCTGTTCTTGACCAATCTAATGATTTCTGTGCAAGCTCTAAAACTTCTTTAAGTTTTTCACCTGTCATTTCAATGACACAAGCATTGATGGGATGAGGTAGACATTGATGGATGTCAAAGGCTGTAACTGTCCCTTTGGGAATATCCCTTAAAAATATTCCGGCATTGAACATCGCACAATCTGCTTTTGAAAATTGTAATAATTCCTTGGCAAAAAAGCGAGATAATGTTGAGTGATGATACCATTCTTTATTTAAATAATGATCTGCCTCAAATACCGGATAATTTAAGAGTTCCTTTCCTTTTTGTATTAACGATTGATCAAATTGTTCCTCATCCTTAACTGGTGGTAAATCTGACGTTCTATATAACTCTGTCTTTTTCTGAACAATTTTATCCAATTCATCGTCAAATTGAATTTCTGTATGCCCTACAAAAAAGCCAAATTTGCCTCCACCTGTTAATAATGTATTTCCAACTATTTTACCTTCATGCAATACATGATGAGTATGAGAACCGAAAATCACATCTATTTGCGGACATTGTATAGCTAATTGTTCATCCATTTGAATACCTAAATGAGACATACAAAGTAAGATATCGACTAAAGGGTGTATTTCATTTACAATATCCTGCAATACAGGTAATGGGTCTTCAATCGTCCATCCTAATGGCTCATAATAAGTTCGGAATTCTGCAGTTGCAGCAATAACACCAATTTTTGTCCCCTGTGCAGTCTTAAAAATTTTAAACGGTTTCGCCCACTTTGGCACTTTATTTTCCGTTTTTAAATTACCTACTATCACATCAAATTTTGCATCATCATACAATTTGTTTAAATCAGCTTTTGACAATGTAATTCCTTCATTATTTCCAATCGTCACTGCATCATATAGCCCATCATTTAATAGCTCAATATTTCCTTTTCCTAGAGTTGCCTCTGTATAAATATGTGATCGGTCAATAAAATCTCCGATATCAAAAATATAACAACTATCTTCCATTTCGTTATGCCATTTTTTTCGATCAGTTAGTAACTTTTGAATACGTGGCCAATATCCAAAATGGCTATGAACATCATTCGTATGATATAAATGAATCGTTTCTAACATGGTGACACCTCTCTATGCTTAGAACAATCCCTCATAAATAGAGCGTATTCCAAGTAACAATAATATTATTCGTAAAGCAAATACTAATGTATTTGAATTTATTTTTTTATTCACAGCAGCACCCAACTTGGCTCCAATATAAGCACCTGGCACTACTGGAAGTGTATATAACCAAGGTACATGTCCCAGGTAAATATGACTTGCTGAGTTAATAATGGATGATAAAAACACCATGAACATAGACGTTGCCACTGCAACATGTGGTGGAAATGCAAACAAAATAATCATTGCTGGTACAATCATCGATCCACCACCGATACCAAATAGGCCTGATGCCATCCCAATTAGAAATGTTAATAGTATAGCAAACCAAATTGGATACCCATACACATACTCTTTATCGTCTTTTAAATCCGAGAATGTTTGTTTCATTCCACGGTTTACAAACCAATCAATTGGTTTTAGATAGTCACGAATAAGTAGTATGATTGCTAAAATAATAAGTAATATACCAAAGTATAAGTTAAAAGAAGGCAAATCTATTCCCTTATTAATATAGGCACCTAAAATTGTACCTGGCGCACTCCCTATAAAGAATATCAACCCACTCTTATAATCCACCAATTTTGATTTCATATACGACAGTGTAGAAGCTAATCCTGTCGCGATCATCATAATAACAGATAGGCCTACAACTTTTTGTGGTGTTAAATCAGGAATCATTCCAAGTGTAGTACCAATATATAACGTAGCCGGTACAAGAATGGCTCCACCACCAAGCCCAACAAGTGCACCAATTATTCCTGAACACACACCTATTACAGCTAGTAAAATATATACCATTACTACTCTCCTTCAAATAAATCTAATTGTTTTGGGGATAGATTGTGATACTCAACACCAAGCATTTTCTGTAATGTCTTTGCGTTTGAAGCTGCGTGATGACCTGAATTATTATTAAATAATACATACACTTCTTTTGCAGACTGTTGCAATTTTTCTACAACTTCTTTTAAATATATTAGTTCTTCGTTTGTATAATCATATAAAAATCGAACTTTTCTCCATTGTTCGTTATTACCTGGATTTCGCCATCCGTGTACATTTCGTCCATGTATTCGAAGTAACACCTTGTCACCTGTCACAACCGGCACTAAAGGTACTGACCCTTCTCCAGCTTGTGGCTCATCACAAACTGTATGAAAGAGCTGCTGACCCCTTAAAAAGCTCAATGTTCCATCCATAAATTTCTCACTATACCAAGTGCGATTTCGGAATTCTATAGCTATAGGGAAATCGTTAAGTTGCTGTTTAATATAACGTATATACTGAACATTCTTTTGTTGACAATCAAACCATGGTGGAAATTGCACAAGTACAAGTGCCAATTTTCCGGTTTCTTGGAATTTATGTATAGATTCTTTAAAAACATTAAACATCTCATCTACCGTTCCATAGGGATTATCATCTCGTAAATGTCCGGTCATTCCTTGATAGGCTTTCACCACAAACTGAAAGTGATTAGGCGTTTCAGCAATCCATTTTTGTACATTTGCAATAGAAGGAATGGAATAGAAAGAAGTATCTAATTCTACTATTGGAAAATGACCGCTATAATCAAATAACTTATCTTTTGATAAAGAACGATATAGACTTGGATGATCGCCCCATCCAGTTAATCCGATGTGTATCATAGGTCTCCCTCCTATTGGTTAAGTATATTCATCATATCATAGCATCAATCAGAAACCATATTAAATCCATTGAAATTATATTAATTGTAACAATGCTCTTCTTTCATCTTGTTTAATATTTTTTATAATAATGCAGATTATGAGATAAACAAAAAGAGATATAACCGCAAATTTAACATTGCTGTGTATATCTCTCCAACATATTTATCTTTCAATCGCTAGCCCAAATCCGATTAAATAACCATCTAAATCACGAATAGCAAACTCTTTTAGTTTTTCGTCCCCTATTTCTCTTATTTTTGGATAATAGGCAAAAAGAGCGCCATGAGCTTTTGCTTCATGAAACAATTTATCTAATCTTTCTTCATCTTCGACATAACTAAACACATTCCACAGATTTCGATTTGGTTTTACATCCTCTATTTTTTCAGCTTGTACTAACTTTATAGCTAGTCCACAATCTCTGCGAAAAAGAATTCCATCGACCTCATGACAACTTAATACAGTTTGATAAAAAAGTCTTGCTAATTCAATATCAGACACGAGTAGTACACTTACAGATGAAAGTAAATGCATAAAAAATACTACACCCCATTATAAAGAGTTTGTTATCTAGTTCTGAATAATCAGAACATTTTTCAACTATTACATCATATCACGTTTTTCTTGCTAAATATACAATTTTTTGTGAAAAAACTTATAATCAGCAGACACGAGTTATCCTTATTTTTAGTAGGGTTTGAACGATATGACTTTACTTCTGACTTTACTGTAATACTTTTCTCATAATTAGATCAGAAATTTATAAAAAAGAGTAGAAATCATCTCATTCAATCATATTGAATTAGATGATTTCTACCCATATTTAATACTAAATTCGATTTTCGTGTGCAGGGAATTATTTCAATTCCTTTTAAAGCACCTTATACACTAAAGGATTAGCCGATTGAACCTTCCATCTCGAATTTGATCAGACGGTTCATTTCTACTGCGTATTCCATTGGAAGTTCTTTTGTGAATGGTTCGATGAAGCCCATAACGATCATTTCTGTTGCTTCTTGTTCAGAAACACCACGGCTCATCAAGTAGAATAATTGTTCTTCAGACACTTTAGAAACTTTTGCTTCATGCTCTAGAGCAATTTGGTCATTCATGACTTCGTTATATGGAATTGTATCAGAAGTAGATTGGTTATCCATGATTAATGTATCACATTCAACATTTGCACGTGCATTTGTTGCCTTTTTACCAAATTTCACTTGACCACGGTATGTTACGTTACCACCATGTTTTGAAATTGATTTAGAAACAATAGTTGAAGATGTATTTGGTGCTAAGTGAATCATTTTGGCACCTGTATCTTGGTTTTGACCACGACCTGCGATAGCAATTGATAATGTCATACCACGAGCGCCTTCACCTTTTAAGATACAAGCTGGATATTTCATCGTAAGTTTAGAACCAATGTTACCATCAATCCATTCCATTGTAGCATGTTCTTCACATGTAGCACGTTTTGTAACTAAGTTATAAACGTTGTTTGCCCAGTTTTGGATTGTTGTATAACGGCAATAAGCATCTTTTTTGATGAAGATTTCTACAACAGCACTATGAAGAGAACTTGTTGTGTAAACTGGTGCAGTACATCCTTCTACATAATGTACACTTGCACCTTCATCAACGATAATTAAAGTACGTTCAAATTGTCCCATATTTTCAGAGTTAATACGGAAGTAAGCTTGTAGCGGTGTTTCAAGAACAACGCCTTTTGGTACATAGATGAATGATCCACCAGACCAAACAGCTGAGTTAAGAGCTGCAAATTTGTTATCGTTAGGTGGGATTGCTTTACCAAAGTATTCTTTGAAGATATCTTCGTTTTCACGAAGAGCTGAGTCAGTATCTTTGAAGATAACACCCATACTTTCAAGTTCTTCTTTCATATTGTGGTAAACAACTTCTGATTCATATTGTGCAGATACACCTGCAAGGTATTTTTGTTCTGCTTCTGGAATACCAAGTTTATCGAATGTTGCTTTGATTTCTGCTGGTACTTCATCCCAAGATTTTTGAGTAGCTTCAGATGGTTTTACATAGTACGTAATTTCATCGAAGTTTAGTGCAGATAAATCGCCACCCCATTGTGGCATTGGTTTTGAATAGAACACATCCAATGATTTTAGACGGAAATCTAACATCCATTGTGGCTCATTTTTCATTTTAGAGATTTCTTTAACGATTTCAGGAGTTAGCCCACGTTCTGTACGGAAAATGGATACGTCTTTATCATGGAAGCCGTACTCGTAATCGCCAATTTCAGGCATTTTTTTAGCCATTTTTTCTCCTCCGTTCTGTAATTTCATCTATTTTATAAGTTCGCTTCTTTTATGCCCTTTTCCATAGCTTTCCAAGAAAGTGTTGCACATTTAATACGTGCAGGGAATTGTGATACACCAGATAACGCTTCAACATCACCAAGGTCTAGTGAATCATCGTGATCATGGCCTAACATCATTTCTGAGAAGACTTGTGCTAATTTAACAGCTTCTTCAGTAGTTTTACCTTTAATCGCTTGTGTCATCATTGAAGCAGAAGACATTGAAATTGAACAACCTTCTCCTTCAAATTTAGCATCTACGACAATACCATCTTCTACTTTTATAGATAAGTGTATGCGATCTCCACAAGTTGGGTTATTCATATCGATTGATACATTAGAATCATCAATTACACCTTTGTTACGAGGTTTTTTATAATGATCCATAATAACAGAACGATATAGTTGATCTAGTTTATTCATTGACATCAGCAAAATACTCCTTCGCATTACGCAACCCTTCAACAAGTCGGTCAATGTCAGCTTCTGTATTGTAAATATAGAAGCTTGCACGAGCTGTTGCTGAACATTCAAGCCATTTCATCAATGGTTGAGCACAGTGGTGTCCTGCACGAACAGCAATACCTTCCATATCAAGTACTGTTGCAACATCATGTGGATGTACGCCATCTAAGTTAAATGTAACAAGACCAGAACGTTTTGCTGCATCTTGTGGACCATAGATAGAAACTCCTTCGATTGCGCTAAGTTGCTCAATTGCATAACGAGTTAATCTTTGTTCGTGTTCAATGATGTTGTCCATACCTATTTCTTCTAAGAAATCGATTGCAGCACCTAAACCAATAGCTCCAGCTATATTAGGGGTACCACCTTCAAATTTCCAAGGAAGGTCAGCCCAAGTTGACTCATACAAACCAACAATACTAATCATTTCCCCACCAAAATCGATTGGGTTCATGGCTTCCAGGTGCTCTTTTTTACCATATAATACACCAATACCTGTTGGTCCGCACATCTTATGACCAGAAAATGCTAAGAAGTCACAATCTAAATCTTGAACATCTGTTTTAAAATGTGGTACACCTTGTGCGCCATCAACGACCATCACTGCACCATGTGCATGTGCTACTGCTGCAATTTCTTTTACTGGGTTCAGAGTACCAAGAACATTTGATGCATATGCAATAGCGACGATCTTTGTACGATCTGTAATAGCCTCTTTGACTTTGTCCATTGACAATGTACCATCTGGATTCATATCAATATATTTTAAAGTTGCATTTTTTTCTTTCGCTAATTGTTGCCATGGAATCAGGTTTGAATGGTGTTCCATATAAGTGATGACGATTTCATCGCCTTCACCAACATTTGCACGGCCGTAACTTAAAGCAACCATATTCAATGAGTTTGTAGTACCTTTTGTAAAAATAATTTCTTCAGTTGAATTTGCATTGATAAACTTACGAACTTTTTCACGTGCACCTTCATAAGCATCTGTTGCACGATTTCCTAATGTATGCACGCCACGGTGAACATTAGAATTTTCGAATTCGTAGTAATGTTTTACAGCTTCCAAAACCTGAATAGGTTTTTGTGTAGTAGCTGCACTATCTAGATAAACTAGAGGGTGTCCATTGACTTCTTGATCTAAAATTGGAAAATAGCCTCGAATATTAGTTTTTATCATTAGCGAACTTTCCTTTCAATAACCTCCGTCAGTTGTTTTTTTACTCCGTCAATAGGGAGCTTATTAACAACTGGTGCAAGGAATCCGTGGATTACTAAACGTTCAGCTTCTGCTTTAGAAATCCCACGACTCATTAAATAATATAGTTGTACGGGATCTACGCGACCTACAGAAGCAGCGTGACCTGCTGTTACATCATCTTCATCGATTAATAGAATTGGGTTTGCATCCCCACGTGCGTCTTTGTTTAACATAAGGACACGTGATTCTTGTTCTGCATCAGCTTTAGTAGCACCGTGTTCAATTTTACCAATACCATTGAAAATACCACGTGAAGAATCTTTCATAACACCATGAATTAGGATATAACCATTTGAAGCTTTACCCCAGTGTCTAACTTCAGTAGTAAAGTTTTGGCTTTGATCTCCACGACCGACAACTACAGATTTAGTATCAGCATATGAACCGTCACCTTTTAGGTACGTAACATTTTCTGAAATTGTATCACTATCATTCATTAAGCCTAAAGCCCAATCCACTTTTGCATCACGATGTAGAATAGCACGACGATTCACATAAGTAGTAAAGCCTTTAGCAAGAACATCAACAGCACCATAAGTAACAGAAGCATTATCATTTACGATTACTTCTGAAATAATATTTGCTTGTCCTTTAGCTTCTTCTACTGTAGAAAGATAATTTTCTACGTAAGTAATAGAACTATTTGCTTCAGCCACAACTAATACATGGTTGTATAATGATGCATCCGCATTATCATGAAGGAATACAGCTTGGATAGGTTCTTCTACGATAACATCTTTAGGAACATATACAAATACACCGCCATTTACTAAAGCTGCATGTAAAGCTGTTAGCTTATGTTGGTCTATTTTTACGCCTTCAGTCATAAAATATTTTTGAACTAGATCGCCATGTTCGCGAGCTGCTGTTAAAATATCTGTTAAAATAACACCTTTTGAAGCTAATTCTTCAGAAACTTTTAAATAAGCTGGTGTATTATTGTGTTGAATATAAACATTTTGTTGACCTTCAGCATCAACAATTGCCTTTACTTCTTCTGGAAGTTCTTCAAGACTAGCATATGTTGTACTTTCAACTGTATGTGTAGGAAATTCTGTAAAGTTCCATTTTTCAACATTTGTTTTATCTGGTTTTACCATTGGCAGTGTTTCTACATCCGCTAATGCACGTTCACGAAGCTCAGTCAACCAGCTAGGTTCATTGTTAGCTTCAGAGAAAGAGCGTACATCTTGAGCGGTTACTGATAATTTTGTTTCAACCGTCATGTTTGCTCGCCCTCCCTATTATGCTTCTTGTCCTGTTGTTTCTTCTTCGTCTTCGATACCTAATTCTTTTTTGATCCAGTCATAACCTTCTGCTTCAAGTTTTTCTGCTAATTCAGCACCACCAGAACGAACTACTTTACCTTGCATCATAATATGAATATGATCAGGAGTAATATAGTTAAGTAAACGTTGGTAGTGAGTGATCATTACGCAACCAAAACCTTCACCGCGCATAGCGTTGATACCTTTTGATACGACTTTTAGAGCATCGATATCAAGACCAGAGTCGATTTCATCTAGGATTGCAAATTTAGGTTTAATCATCATTAATTGAAGAATTTCGTTACGTTTCTTTTCACCGCCAGAGAAACCTTCGTTTAAATAACGTTGTCCCATTTCTTCAGGCATTTCTAAGAAATCCATTTTTTCATCTAATTCACGGATGAATTTCATAAGTGAAACTTCGTTACCTTCACCACGACGAGCATTAATAGCAGAACGTAAGAAATCTGCATTTGTAACACCTGAAATTTCAGATGGATATTGCATTGCTAGGAATAGACCAGCTTTTGCACGTTCGTCTACTTCCATTTCAAGAACATTTTCACCATCTAAAGTGATAGAACCTGAAGTAACCTCATATTTTGGGTGACCCATAATAGCAGAAGCTAAAGTAGATTTACCTGTACCATTTGGCCCCATGATTGCATGAATTTCGTTTGTATTGAGTGATAAGTTAACACCCTTTAAAATCTCTTTACCATCGATAGCGACGTGAAGATCTTTAATGACTAATGTTGACATTCTAATACCTCCATATAATCTCAATGAATGAAATGTATAATGCATTTCTAATTTAATATCATTCTAATTTTAGCCTAAAAAAAAGTGCTTTGCAAATCATTTGAAAATGTTTCTCAATTTAATCTAAGAAGGTTGGTATATATCTATTCTGAAACCTATTAGACAAGCAATTCCAGCTGTTTATTGAAAATAGACTGATTTTCAATAAACAGTTTTTAATTGAGAATGGATTTCACTACGCACACCGTAATAACATAAATTCTCAGTAGATTTATAACCTTTTTCTACAACATGGCTTTTGATATATCCATTTAAATATAGCGAATGTATATAGCTAAATTACTATCACGAAATACATTTTCTCACCTTATATAAGATACTTTTCCGTTGATACAAATTATCTTTTCAAGATTAAATCACTAAAAAAGCTAACTCCCTTCATTTAAAATGTTCCTTAAAGGCAACATTTTAAACCGGAGTTAGCTTTTCTTCTTAATTTTAATGAAATTATTATTGTGCTATTGCTTGGGTGCGAAGAAATGAGTTAACACTTTCTGCTACATTTCTTCCTTCATTGATAGCCCATACAACTAAACTTTGACCACGTCTTGCATCACCCGCTGCAAATATACCTTCTACATTTGTAGCATAGTTCGTTACTTTTGCGGCAATACGATTGTTTGTCACTTTCACACCAAATTGTTCAGCGACACCACTATCGGTACCTTCAAAGCCTATTGCAACAAACACATAGTCTGCTGGCCAAACTTTTTCAGTCCCCGGAAGTTCGTTAAAATATACATACCCTTCATCACTAATCACTTTTTCCATTTGAATAGTATGCAATTCTTTTATATGACCATTGCTATCTGCAACGATTTTCTTTGTTTGAATACAATATTCGCGAGGATCTCTACCATACTTTGCATCTGCTTCAGCATAGGCATAATCCAATTTATACACTTGTGGATTAGTTGGCCAAGGATTATCAACTGCACGATGTTCTGGCAACTGTGGATGTTTACCAAATTGATAGACTGACTTACAATTTTGGCGAATAGCTGTTGCGACACAGTCAGCACCTGTATCACCACCACCAATAACGATGACATTCTTGCCTTTCATGTCTAAATATTGACCATCCTCAAAATTTGAATCTAGTAAACTTTTTGTAGTAGAAGTTAAATAATCCATCGCCAAGACGACACCTTCAGAATCGCTACCTTCAATGCGTAAATGTCTTTGTTTTGTTGCTCCGGTACAAAGAATTACAGCATCAAATTCTTTTTTTAGTTCATCTGCAGTTACGCCTTTTCCAATTTCTGTATTTAATATAAAGTGAACACCTTCGTCTGAAAGTAATTGTACACGTCTTTCTACAACATCTTTGTCTAACTTCATGTTAGGAATACCGTAAGTAAGTAAGCCGCCTGCACGGTCAGATCTTTCATATACTGTTACAGAATGACCTAGCTGATTTAGTTGGTCTGCAGCTGCTAAGCCTGCAGGACCTGATCCAACAATAGCAACTTTTTTGCCAGTTCGATGTACAGGAATACGAGGGGTAATCCATCCATTTTCAAATCCTTTATCGATAATTGCACGTTCGATACTTTTAATCGCAACTGCAGGATCTGAAATAGCTAGTGTACAAGATCCTTCACAAGGGGCAGGGCAAACTCTACCTGTAAATTCCGGGAAATTATTCGTTAATAGAAGGCGTTCAAGAGCTTCCTTCCATTTTCCATGGTAGACTAAATCATTCCATTCAGGAATTACATTATGAATTGGGCAACCCGCAGCAGAGCCACGGATCTCCATACCCATATGACAAAATGGTGTACCACAATCCATACAACGTGCACCTTGGATTTGAAGTGCTTCGTCTGTTAGCCGTGAAGCATATTCTTTCCAATTTTTTATACGCTCTAGTGGTGGCTGTTCTTTCCCTTTTTCTCGACTATATTCCATAAAACCAGTTTTCTTCCCCAACTAGAACACCTCCTTATTTATTGGAAAGCACTAAATCCTTTTTTTTAGATGAATTTGCTAAAAATGCTTTCATCGTTGCTTGTTCTTCTGATAACCCTTGAGCTTCAAATTCGTCAATACGATCTAACATTTTCTTATAATCTGTAGGAACCACTTTGATAAAACGCCCTACATAATCTGACCAATTTGTTAAAATCTTTTTCGCTTTAGTACTTTCCGTATAGTGAACATGTTGTTCTAAAAGTTGATGGAGAATAGCCTCATCTTCTTTAGATTGAACACCTTCAAAACTTATCATTTCTTGGTTACATTTCTTTTTAAAATCTTGGATATCCTGCGGTAATACATAAGCAATACCACCAGACATACCTGCTCCGAAGTTTTTGCCGACATCACCTAAGATTACTACTCGGCCACCAGTCATATATTCACAACCATGATCACCAATGCCTTCAACGACTACATTAGCGCCACTATTACGTACTGCGAAGCGTTCTCCTGCACGACCGTTAATATACGCCTCTCCGCTTGTTGCACCGTATAAACAAACGTTTCCTGCAATAACATTCGTTTCTGCTTGTCCTCGTACTGGTGAGCTAACAACCACTTTACCGCCGGACAATCCTTTACCAAAGTAATCATTTGCATCGCCCTCAACATGCATTAACATGCCTCTTGGGATAAACGCGCCAAAGCTTTGACCAGCTGATCCAGTAAAGTTTAATGTAATCATATCGTCTGGTAGACCCCTCGCACCATAACGTTTTGAGATTTCACTACCAACGATTGTTCCAACTACTCTGTCGGTATTTTTAATAGGATAATGTAACGAAATTGCTTTTTCCTCTATAATAGAATCCTTGACTTTATCTAAAATTTCTCTTAGATCCAATGACTCATCTAATTTATGATTTTGTTGAACTTGTTTTGTTCTTGGTCCTTCCACTTTGTAAAGGATTGCTTCTAAATCTAGCTGACCTGCTTTCCAATGATTTTTCGCACGGTCACTTACTTCTAAAACATCTGTGCGGCCAACCATTTCATCAAAAGTTCTGAAACCAAGCATTGCCATATATTCTCGAACTTCTTCTGCTACAAACATCATGAAATTCACAACATGCTCAGCTGTTCCCATGAATTTTTTACGTAATTCAGGGTTTTGTGTAGCAATACCAACTGGACACGTATCTAAATGACAAGCACGCATCATGACACATCCAAGTACGATTAAAGGTGCTGTCGCAAAACCAAATTCCTCTGCACCTAAGAGCGCTGCCATTACAACGTCTTTCCCAGTCATTAACTTACCATCCGTCTCAAGTGTTACACGATCGCGAAGTCTATTTAACATCAATGTTTGATGTGCTTCTGACAATCCCAATTCCCAAGGAAGACCTGTGTGTTTAATACTTGTTTTTGGTGAAGCTCCTGTACCTCCATCATAACCACTGATGACGATTACATCAGCTGCACCTTTTGCTACACCAGCTGCAATAGTACCTACCCCTGATTTCGCTACAAGTTTTACACTAATTCGCGCATCACGGTTAGCGTTTTTCAAATCATGTATTAACTCCGCCATATCTTCAATTGAGTAAATATCATGATGTGGAGGTGGTGAAATAAGTCCGACACCAGTTGTTGATCCACGAACATCCGCTACCCACGGGTAAACCTTATTGCCTGGTAATTGACCACCTTCACCAGGTTTTGCACCTTGAGCCATCTTTATTTGTAACTCAGAAGCATTTACTAAATAGTGACTTTTAACACCAAAACGTCCAGAAGCAATTTGCTTAATCGAACTTCTACGGTTATCTCCATTTTCATCTAAAACATAGCGACTTGGGTGTTCTCCACCTTCACCACTATTACTTTTACCGCCAATTCGATTCATAGCGATTGCTAATGTTTCATGCGCTTCTTGGCTAATTGAACCGTAAGACATAGCCCCTGTTTTAAAACGTTTTACGATAGATTCAGCTGACTCTACTTCGTCTAAAGATATTTTATATTCTGATTTTTTGAACGATAATAAATTTCTTAAGAAACCAATTTGTTCTTCATTTGCCATTTCGGAGAACTGATGGAACAATCCAAAATCGCCTTTACGAGTTGCTTGTTGCAACGTGTGGATAGTTTTTGGATTGAAGGCATGATGTTCACCCGAACTTCTCCATTGGAAATCACTACCCGCTGGTAATACACGATCAATCGATTGAACTGCCTCTTGATGTTTTTTCAATGCTTCTTTTGCAATTGTCGGTAAATCGATACCACCCAATTTTGATACTGTTCCAGTGAAGTATTTTTCAATTACTTCTTTACTAATACCAACAGCTTCGAAGATTTGTGCTCCACGATAACTTTGGACTGTTGAAATTCCCACCTTCGACATTACTTTTACGACACCTTCTGAAGCTGCCTTTGCATAACGTCTAATTGCCTCTTCATAACTATAATTGATATGCCCATCTTCAATTGCTTTTGCTAAAGTAGCAAATGCTAGATATGGATATATAGCATCTACACCGTAACCGATTAATGTAGCGAAATGGTGGACTTCTCTTGTTTCACCAGTTTCAACAATGATACTTACTTTTGTACGTTGACCTGTTTTTACAAGATGTTGGTGAACGCTACTAGCCGCAAGTAAAATTGGAATCATTGGTGTTTCAACATTTAGAGCTTTGTCTGATAAAACAAGCAACTGAACGCCATTTGCAATTGCTTCATCAGCTTCTTTTGCTAATCTCGCTAAATCTCTTTCTAAATCTTCTGACATTGAAAGATCGATAACAGCCATATCAAATTGGTCCTGTGTTTGCAACTCTACGAATTGACTATTCGTCAACACAGGTGTTTCTAAATAGAGTCGATGACAATTTTCTGCAGTTGGATGTAATAAGTCGCCTTCTGCACCAAGAATAGTCATCGTCGAAGTCACGATATGCTCACGAATGGAATCAATTGGTGGGTTAGTAACTTGTGCAAATAATTGTTTAAAATAATTAAATAACGATTGTGGTTTATCAGATAAGACTGCTAGTGGTGCATCATTCCCCATTGAACCAAGCGGGTCTTTTCCTCCTGCCACCATCGGTACAATATACTTCTGTACGTCTTCATGTGTATAACCAAAAACTTTTTGTCTAAACAAAAGATCGTCTATCTTTTCTGGTTTTTCTTCTGTTGGCTTCACCACTGCTAAGTTTTCTTCTAACCATTTAGCATATGGTTTTGCCTTTGCAACTTCAGATTTTAACTCATCATCTGAAATAATCCGTCCCTGTTCTAAATCTACAAGCAACATTTTCCCCGGACTTAGTCGTTCTTTATAAACAATATTCTCCTCTTCAATATCAACTACACCAACTTCTGATGAGAAGATAATATAATCATCCTTTGTGACATAATAGCGTGCAGGTCGTAAACCATTACGATCTAATATCGCGCCAATTTGTTTTCCATCTGTGAAACAAATAGCTGTTGGTCCATCCCAAGGTTCCATTAAACAGCTTTGATATTTATAAAAAGCTTTCTTTTCAGCTGAGATATGCGGATTTTCTGACCAAGGTTCTGGAATCATCATCATCGCCGTTTGTGCAGGAGTACGTCCCGCTAAAACAAAAAATTCAAATGCATTATCTAGCATTGATGAGTCACTACCGTTTTGGTCTACAATCGGCAACACTTTATCGAGGTCTTCCCCAAATGCCTCGGAGATAAACTGTTGCTCACGCGCTTTCATCCAGTTAATATTACCTCGTAGGGTGTTAATCTCACCATTGTGGATAATGTAACGGTTTGGATGCGCGCGTTCCCAAGAAGGAAATGTATTCGTACTATAACGTGAATGAACCATCGAAAAAGCTGATGTGAAATGTTCATCTTGTAGGTCTAGGTAAAATTCTACTACTTCTTCAGGTGCTAACAAGCCTTTAAATACCATTGTTCTGCTTGACATGCTTGCACAGTAAAAATCTTTGCCATTATTTCGAGCCCATAATTCTGTTTGTTTACGAATCAAATATAATTTTCTTTCAAAAGCTAAAGAATCATTTACGTCTTTCGCTTTGATAAACACTTGTCGAACAACCGGGGCTGTTTTTTTAGCAATCTCACTTAGTGGTTCTGGATTAGTAGGTACTGTACGCCAACCAATCAATTCTTGCCCTTCTGCTTCGATGAAATTATTTAATCTATTTTCGATTTCCTGTTGCGCTTGACTGTCTTTATCAAAAAATAACATTCCTACTCCATAATTTCCTACAGCAGGTAATGTCCAATCTATACAAACTTCGCGGAAGAAGGCATCTGGAATTTGGACCATCAATCCTGATCCATCTCCTGTTTTCCCATCACTACCGCGACCGGCTCTATGATCTAATCTACATAACATTTCTAAGCCTTTCAAAACAATGTCATGTGTTGGCTTGCCTTGCAATTGTGCGTAAAGACCAATACCACATGCATCATGCTCAAATTGTGGAGAGTATAAACCTTGCGCTGTTGGAATTTGGTGAAATGTCATACGATTCCCTCCTTTATATATATAACGGGTCTTAAGTATATTTTAGTTTTTCAAATTCATATAAACAATATATAATTTGGATAGGATTAATCTAAAAAATAGATAAGTAGGAGATGACATGATATGGAATTAAGACAACTGAGGTATTTTGTAGCAGTTGCAGAAAGGGAACATATCTCTGAAGCCGCAGAAGTTTTACATGTCGCACAATCAGCTGTTAGCCGTCAAATTGCCAATTTAGAAGAAGAGTTGGGTATTGAATTATTTGAACGTGTAGGGCGTAACGTAAAACTTACACCAATTGGAAGAACATTCCTTGAACATACAGTTGCAGCTCTTCAAGCAATCGATTTTGCAAAAAGACAGGTTGATGAGTATTTAAACCCTGAAGAAGGAACGATTAAAATTGGATTTCCAACAAGTCTAGCAAGCTTTCTTCTACCAACAGTTATTTCTGCATTCAAAAAAGAACATCCAAATGTTTCGTTTCATTTAAGACAAGGTTCTTACAAATATCTTATTAAAGCTGTAAAGGAACGTGAACTGAATTTAGCCTTTTTAGGACCTGTCCCCGGTAAGGATGACAGTATCGATCAAAAAATCCTGTTTACAGAAAATATCGCAGCACTTGTCCCTTCATCACATCGTCTAGCCAAAAAAGATCAGATCCAATTAACAGAATTACGTAATGAAGGATTTGCATTATTTCCAGAAGGATTTATATTAAACAAAGTAGCGGTAGAAGCATGTAAATCAGTTGGATTTACACCAAAGATTAGTTCTGAAGGTGAAGATATGGATGCATTAAAAGGATTAGTAGCAGCAGGTATCGGAGTTACCCTATTACCTGAAAGTGCGTTCTATGACGCTACCCCTCGTCGAACAAAAAAACTAGCATTGGTGGAACCTCCATTTACACGTAATGTCGGTGTTATTTATCCTATAAACCGCGAGCTAGCACCTTCGGAACAAATTTTCTTAGACTTTGTAAGTAACTTCTTCTCTAGATTGACGCAGTTTAAATAATTTCTCAGAATAGATTATAAGATTGATAATTTTATATTTTGGAGTTAAATATCGAAAACTATTTCAATATACACAAAAAGACGCTAGAACGAAATTCGCTCTAACGTCTTTTTTCATCTTTATTATTCAGATACAGGAACTACTGAACCTTTCCATTCTTCATTGATGAAGTCTTGAATTTCTTTTGAATGTAGGACATCCACTAATTTTTTCACAGCTTTATTGTCTTTGTTTTCTTTCTTCACTGCAATAACGTTTACATATGGTGAATCTTTGTCTTCAAGAGCAATTGCATCTTTTGTTGGTGTTAAACCTGCATCGATTGCAAAGTTAGAATTGATAACTACTGCATCTCCTTCTTCGTTTTTATACATTTGCACTAACATTTCAGGAGCAGTTTTTGCATCGATTTTTAATTTTTTTGGATTTTTCGCAATATCTTTGATTTCTGCTGAAGCTTTATCTATGCCTTCTTTTAATGTGATTAAGCCTTTAGCTTCTAGTAATGTTAGAATACGACCTTGGTCAGCTACAGAGTTACTGATTAAAATTGTCGCTCCTTTTGGAAGTTGATCTAGTTTTTTATATTTTTTAGAGTAAATACCGATTGGTTCGATATGAATACCACCAGCGTTTACAAAGTCGTAACCATTATCTTTGATTTGTTGTTCTAGGTATGGAATGTGTTGGAAATAGTTCGCATCTAAATCGCCGGAATCTAAATCCTTATTAGGCAATACATAATCTTGATATTTTTGAATATCTAATTCTACGCCTTCTTTTTCAAGAATTGGTTTTGCCTTTTCTAAAATTTCTGCGTGAGGTACATTAGAAGCACCTACTACTAATTTTGTTTCTTTTGAATCACCAGATGATGCTTTTTCGTCTGATCCGCAAGCTGCTAAGCTTAACGCTAATGATGCTGTTAGAATTCCTGCTACAAGTTTCTTCATGTTTTTTCCCCTTTTCTTTTCAAATATGTGAACGTTAATACGTATACACCAAACTATCGTTTATCTGTTTTGGATGTAATAAAATCACCTATAAATTGAATGATAAATACAATCACTAACACTAATACAGTTGCGACAAATGTTACATCGTTACGACTTCGTTGGAAGCCATCCATAAACGCTAAGTTTCCTAAACCACCAGCACCGATTACACCTGCCATTGCAGTGTAACCAACTAATGCTACTGCTGTTACGGTAATACCTGATATTAAAGCGGGTAATGACTCTGGGATTAAAACCTTATAAATGATTGTCCAAGTTTTAGCTCCCATAGAACGTGCCGCTTCAATTACACCTTTATCAATTTCACGTAAAGCGATCAAAACCATTCGAGCATAGAATGGTGCAGCTCCTATGATTAAAGCTGGTAACGCTGCATTGGCTCCACGAATTGTTCCTAGTAAAAAGTTTGTAAATGGAATTAAAAGAATAACTAAAATGATAAATGGAATTGATCGGAAAATATTCACAACAGAGCCCGTTAGTAAGTTGACAACTTTGTTCGCCCAAAGTTGTGTTGGACTTGTAAGGAATAACAGAATCCCAAGAACTAAACCAATTATGAATGTAAGAACTGTTGAAACAGCCGTCATGTAAATGGTTTCTCTTGTAGCTTCCCACATGATTTCCCAATCGACATTCGGAAAGAGATCATTAAGCATTCTTGATCACCTCCGTTTTAATACCTTGTTCATCTAAATATTGAATCGCATTTGATACGTCGCTATCATTTCCAACAATTCGGACGATTAACGTACCATATGGACCACTCTTTGTCGGAGATATATTGCCATGCACAATATTCACATCGATACCAAACTCTCGTATCAAATAAGAGATTACAGGTTGCTCAGTTTTAGAACCAACAAAGAATAACTTTATCAACTGATCATTCGGGTAATCATCCAACATTTGTGAAATGGACTCTTTGTGCCCAGCTGTTTCAGTAACTTGAGAAACGAATTTCTTTGTTACAGTTGCTTTTGGAGATTGGAAAACTTCTAGAACATTTCCTTGCTCAACAACTTTCCCAGCTTCCATCACTGCTACACGATGACAAATTTTTCGGATGACATGCATCTCATGTGTGATTAAAACAATTGTTAGTCCAAGTTTTTCATTGATACTTACAAGTAAGTCTAAGATTGCATCCGTTGTTTCTGGGTCAAGGGCTGAGGTTGCTTCATCACAAAGTAACACTTCTGGATTATTTGCTAGCGCTCTAGCAATACCTACACGTTGCTTTTGTCCACCTGATAGTTGGGAAGGATATGCTTTTTCTCTTCCTTTCAAGCCGACTAACTCTACTAGTTCAAGTACACGTTTCTGACGTTCTGCTTTACTAATACCAGCAATCTCTAATGGAAATGCTATATTCTCTTCGACTGTTCTCGACCATAATAAGTTGAAGTGTTGGAAAATCATACTTATTTTATGGCGTGCATTTCGAAGTTCTTTCCCTTTAATCGATGAAATATTCTGTCCATTTACTGTGACTTTACCTGATGTAGGCTTTTCTAAGCCATTGAGTAAACGGATCATTGTGCTTTTACCAGCACCACTATAACCGATAATGCCAAAAATCTCACCATCATTTATTGATAGGTTAACATCATTAACTGCAGTTAGAGATCCATTAGCGGTTTTGTATTTTTTTACGACATTTTCTAGTTGAATCATACTCAAAACCACCTTTTATATTTACGTCATTGTCGCTCGGGTCTGAACAGCCTCTTTCGCTTTTAATATAAAAGACCCTTCTGTAAGATTAACAGAAGGGTCCACGTAATATACGAAAACCGTTCTCTCATCTTCCAAAGTTCTCACTTTGCGTGAATTGGCACCGTGTCACATTGTGACGGTTGCCGGGCTTCATAGGGCACTTCCCTCCACCTCTCTAAATAAGAGTAACGTAAATAATTATTTAATTTATGTTTGTTACTTTACCACTCTATGTTAACATCGTCAATCTTTTTTCTGAATTTTTTCAAATAAGTATGAAACAGATTGAAATGCATAGATTTTATCTCTTACTTTTCCATTTTCAGTAATTAGTAAACATGGGACACTTTCAATTTTATAGTCTATGGCTAATTGTTCCACATAATTGATATTAGCCTTTCCCATTGGAATGTCTGGAAAGGTTGCTTCCATAATCTCCATCATTTTAGAAGCTACTTGGCACGTTCCACACATTGAAGTGTATAAATAGAAAGTACATTGTTCTTTACTTTCCTTCATATTCTCCCATTCTTCAATTGACCATTCTTGCATAACTTGTCATTCCTATTCTATAAGATAAGCTGGATTTACTTTAAAATCAGCAGCCAATAATATTCTAGCTAAATATTTTCTTGGCGTTACTTCCACTTGTTTATATAAAGAAAGGGTTCGTAAAAAATACGTCTCAGGATATTCTCTCTTCATCAAAGCACGAAGGCAATCGCCTGAATAATCTTCGTCAAAAAAAGCATATAAATCATATTCTTCATAGGGATAGATAAGTTCTTCTAAATTACTCGCACTAATCGTTCCATTCGTACATAGAATTGGAATATCTTCTGCTAATATGGGGTGAATTTGCAATTTATCCTGCCTACCTTCTACAATAAGCACTTTATCAGACAAGCTAATTCCTCCTTACAGTTTTATCCCGCATTGAGTGCAGTAAAAACCTTAACTTAATAGTGTGAACTGCTTGATGTACGTAAAAGCGCCAACACAAAAAGTGTGGCGCTTTTATTGGCAAGATTATTCTTCGATTAGTTCTTGGTATTTTTCTGGTGTAAGTAATTCTTCAATTTGTGATACGTCAGAAGGTTCAATCACAACCATCCATGCTTTTTCATATGGAGATTCGTTAACAAATTCTGGGCTATCTTCTAGTTCTTCATTAATTTCTACAACTTTACCTGAAATAGGTGCATAAAGTTCAGATACAGTTTTTACAGATTCAACACTACCAAATGGTTCATCTGCTACTAGATCGTCACCTACTTGTGGAAGTTCAACGAATACGATATCACCTAGTTCTGATTGTGCGAACTCTGTAATTCCGATGCGTACTTTTCCATCTTCTGCTTTTACCCATTCATGTTCTTCTGTATAACGTAAATCTGTTGGTATGCTCATCATTAACCCTCCAAATATGTATTTAAATTCACTTCAATTTTGACATATTCCGTATTTAAAAACAAGCAAATGTATAACTATTTCCATGTCTTTTCAAAGTCATCAATTTTAAAACCTAATGTGATTCTTTGACCATCGGTAACAATCGGTCTTTTAATGAGCATTCCATCTGATGCTAACAATTCAAGTTGCTCATCTTCAGACATTTCCTTTAAGCGATCTTTTAATTGTAGTTCGCGATATTTCATCCCAGAAGTATTAAAGAATTTTTTCAATGGCAGGCCACTCATTTTCAAAAAATTTGTTAATTCTTCTTTTGTAGGTGTTTGTTCAACTATATGTTGTAATTCAAACTCGATTCCATTTTCCTTTAACCAAGCTTGTGCTTTTTTACATGTTGTACATTTTGGGTATTGAATTAATCTGATCGTCATAAGAATGCTCCTTTTATATGTTTTATAACTACATCCCTTCTCTTCATTGTATTGTATGATGACTTTCTTATTCAAGAAAGAAATCCGATCACTCTATTAGGATGACCGGATTTCTCTACGTTATACAAATTCTTCAAATACTATACTGTATATTTCTCTGCAGCAATTAGTTTTACAGAAGCTTGACGTTTTTTAGCAATCAAATTATATGGAGTGAATCGTGTAAGTTTACGTAGAGCAGATAGTAACATGCGAGCATTGTCACCTTCTACAGAACCAATAATTGTTTCTTTTGCTTCTTTTTCAATTTCAGCAAATGCTTCTTGAACGAAAATTTCTGTGTATAAAACTTTTTGTGCAGCTTTATCGAATCCGTCACGAGCAAGTGCTTTTTCAGTACGAAGAACAACTGATTCCATCGCGAATAATTGGTTAGCGATATTAGCAATATTCACTAAAATCTCTTGTTCTTGCTCTAGTTTTGTACCGAAACGTTGAACTGCTGTTCCTGCTGCTAATAATGCAATTTTCTTTGCCATCTTCACTAAGTGTTTTTCTTGCGCTAATGGTTCGTCACCGATTTCTTCAGGGAACATTGATAGCAATTCAGATTGTAGGCTTTGTGCTTGTTGAAGAAGTGGTAGCTCACCTTTCATCGCCTTTTTCACGAAAGTTCCTGGTACAATTAGACGGTTAATTTCGTTTGTTCCTTCGAAAATACGGTTGATACGTGAATCACGATAGATACGCTCAACTTCATATTCCTGCATATAGCCATATCCGCCATGTAATTGAACTGCTTCGTCTGCGATATAGTCAAGTGTTTCAGAGCCGAATACTTTGTTGATAGAGCATTCAATTGCATATTCTGCTATTGAAGCTGCAACAGCTTTACCATCATTCTTTTCTTCTTCACTTAGTTGACTCATACGATCTTCGAAATATCCAACTGTACGATAGATTAAAGATTCAGATGCATACAATTTAGCAGCCATTGTAGATAGTTTTTCTTTAGTTAGGTTGAAAGATGAAATAGGTGTATTAAATTGTTGGCGTTGATTTGAATAAGAAATTGCTAATTCAAGTGCTCGTTTTGAAGCCCCGATTGCCCCAACACCCAATTTATAACGACCGATGTTAAGAATATTAAATGCGATGACATGACCGCGACCTACTTCACCTAATAAGTTTTCAACAGGTACAGGCACATCTTCTAAAATTAATGTACGTGTAGAAGAAGATTTAATACCCATTTTCTTTTCTTCAGCACCAGTTGATACACCTGGGAAACCACGTTCTACGATAAATGCTGAAAACTTATCGCCATCAATTTTCGCATAGACTACAAATACATCTGCGAAACCTGAGTTTGTAATCCATTGTTTCTCACCATTTAGAATATAGTGTGTTCCTTCTGCATTTAGCTTTGCAGTTGTTTTAGCACCTAATGCGTCAGACCCTGAACTAGGCTCTGTTAAAGCATAAGCTGCAATTAGTTCGCCAGATGCTAGTTTTGGTAGGTACTTTTGCTTTTGATCGTCATTACCAAATAATACGATTGGTAATGAACCAATGCCAACATGCGCACCATGTGTAATAGAAAAGCCCCCTGCTAAAGCCATTTTTTCAGTTATTAATGCTGAAGAAATTTTATCTAAGCCAAGACCATCATATTCTGCTGGTACATCAGCTGCTAGTAAGCCAAGCTCACCAGCTTTTTTCAATAGTCGAACAGAGTGTTCAAATTCATGATTTTCTAAATTATCGACAACTGGTAATACTTCAGTTTGTACATAATCTTCAGTTGTTTTTGCAATCATTTTTTGCTCATCAGTAAAATCCTCTGGTGTAAATACGCGTCCAGCGTCAATATCTTCCGTTAAAAAGCTACCGCCTTTAATAAGTTTTAAAGTATTTTCTGTCATATCAATTCTCCCCTTTGTTTGATAGGTTTTTCATCTAATACTTACGAATAATACTTCTTAAAGAATCTCAAATACGCCAGCAGCACCCATACCGCCACCGATGCACATTGTTACAACACCATATTTTTTGCCTTGACGTTTTAACTCATGGATTAGTTTTAACGTTAAGATGGTACCAGTTGCACCTAATGGATGTCCTAAAGCAATTGCACCACCATTGACGTTTACTTTTTCTAAATCTATACCTAATTCACGAACTACTTGAATAGATTGCGAAGCAAATGCCTCATTAATCTCCCATAGATCAATATCTTCAATTGATAATCCAGCGATTTTCAATGCTTTTGGAACAGCTACAATTGGTCCAATCCCCATCACTTCTGGAGGTACTCCACCTACTGCAAAACCTAGGAATTTCGCCATTGGTTGAAGGCCTTGCTTTTCAGCTTCTTCACGGTCCATTACTAGTACTGCACCTGCACCATCTGAAGTTTGTGAAGCGTTTCCTGCCGTTACACTACCTTTTACAGCGAAGGCTGGACGTAATTTTGCCAGTGTTTCCGTTGATGTACCAACTCGAACACCCTCATCCATAGCAAAAGTGAATTTTTTCACTTGTGGTTTGTTGTTTTCATCAACATAATGTTTTTCAACTTCCACAGGAACGATTTCATCTACAAATTTCCCTTCAGCGATTGCTTTAGCAGCACGTTCATGGGATCTTACAGCAAAAGCATCTTGTTCTTCACGACTTACTTCATATTTCTTAGCAACTTCTTCCGCTGTATGCCCCATACTCATGTAATATTGAGGAGCTTCTTCTGCAAGCTTCGCATTTGGACGAATCACATTTCCCATCATCGGTACCATACTCATCGATTCAATACCGCCAGCAATAATAGCTGTTGAGTGTCCAAGCATTACTCTCTCTGCTGCATAAGCAATCGATTGTAACCCTGATGAACAAAAACGATTGACAGTAATAGCCGGCGTTGTATCTGGTAAACCAGCTAATGCACCGATATTACGCGCAACATTCATACCTTGTTCTGCTTCTGGCATTGCACAACCTAAGATTAAATCATCTATTGGCCCTTCATATCCTGATCTTTTTAATGTTTCTTTTACAACTAATGCACCTAAATCATCAGGTCTCACAGTTGCTAAGGAACCTTTTTTGGCTCTTCCCACTGGTGTTCTAGCACCTGCTACGATTACAGCTTCACGCATATGATTTTCCCCCTTTCGCTACACAACCATTAGTTGCGTAGCGGTTTTCCTTTCATGAGCATGTGTTGCATTCTCGCTTGTGATTTTGGATGTTGTACAAGACTAATGAACGCTTCTCTTTCAAGATTTAAAAGATACTGTTCATCAACTAACGTACCGTATGGAACATTTCCACCTGCAATGACATATGCCAATTTTTTAGCAATGTGTAAATCATGTTCGCTTATATATCCTGATTGTAATAAGTTTTGAGCACCAAGTAACAATGTTGCATAACCTGGCTCACCTACTACTGGAACTTTTCCCCGTACTGGTGGTTTATAACCAGCAGCTGATAATGCTAATACTGCTTGTTTTGCATCATATAACTGATGGTCAGGGTTTACACTAACTCCATCTGCGAAGTCTAAGAAATTATTCTCTCTTGCTTCTTCCCCAGACGTTGAAACTTTTGCCATTGCAATCGATTCAAAAACTTTGTTGGCAACAGTTTGTAGGTCAACTTCAACTCCTGTAGGAAGGCCTTTTAAATGTTTCATATAGAGTTCTTTATTTCCGCCTCCACCAGGGATTAGTCCAACTCCTACTTCCACTAAACCTAAATAAGTTTCCATCGAAGCTTGAATATGTGCTGAAGGTAAGCAAACTTCTGCACCACCACCAAGTGTCATCGCAAAAGGAGCAGTTACAATTGGTTTATCAGAGTATTTAATACGTAATGTTCCTTGTTGGAATGTATTGACGATATGATCTAACTCAAAAATATTATCATCTTGTGCTTCCATTAGAATCATTGCTAAATTAGCACCAACTGAGAAGTTTTTACCTTGGTTTCCAATCACCATACCTTTGTAATCAGAAGTTTCAAGTAAATCTAAACCATAGTTTAGGATTTGCATAATATCTAGACCTAGGGCATTAGATTTTGAATGGAACTCTAATAATAGAACTTGATCACCAAAGTCTATTAAACTAGCACTTGAATTACTTTTTAGTACCCCATGTTTTTTCTTATATCGTTTTAGGTCAACTGCCTTTTCGTTGAATGGAACTGGTTTATATTCTGTTCCATCAAAGTAAGCTAACTCACCATCCACTTCTGAATAAAACGTTGAGTACCCATGATCCAATAATGCTTTTGTAAATGCAGGGATTTCATATCCTTCCGCTTGCATTTTTTCTACAGATTCTTTTACACCAATAGCATCCCAAATTTCAAATGGACCTTGTGCCCATCCAAAACCCCATTTCATCGCATTATCAATTGCGACAATATCATCTGCAATCTCACCCAACAACTGTGCAGAATAGATTAAGGTTGGTGCGAATATACTCCAAAGAAGTTCACCTGTACGGTCTTTTGCGTATGTTAACGTTTTCACTTTAGCTGCAAGACCTTTTTGTTGTTTAGCTATTTCAATAGATGGCGTTTTTAATTTTTTTAATGGCTCATATTCGAAAGTTTCTAGGTTTAACTCAGTAATTTCTTTTCCTTTTTTCAGGAAGAACCCTTGACCTGATTTTGCACCTAGCCATCCATTATCGACCATCTTTTGTAGATAATCTGGAACCTCAAATACTTTTTGTTCCTCTCCAGTTGTATGGTCATAAACGTTTTTAGCTACATGAACAAACGTATCTAAACCAACTACATCAAGAGTTCGAAGAGTTGCCGATTTTGGACGTCCAATAAGTGGCCCCGTTACAGAATCAACTTCACCCACTGAATATCCTTTTTCTTTCATAACTTGCAATGTAATGAGTAAACCGTATGTGCCTATACGATTTCCAACAAAGTTTGGAGTATCTTTTGCAAGCACTACCCCTTTGCCTAAGCGGTTTTCCCCAAATTTTTGCATAAATTCAACCACTTCAGGTAATGTATCTTGAGCCGGAATTACTTCCAACAGTTTTAAATAGCGTGGTGGATTAAAGAAATGTGTACCTAAGAAATGCTCTTTAAAATCTTCTGAACGCCCTTCAGCCATGGCATTAATACTAATACCTGAAGTATTAGAACTAACAATCGAACCTTGCTTACGTACTGCGTCAATTTTTTCATATAAACTTTTCTTAATATCTAAATTTTCTACAACCACTTCTATGATCCAGTCAACTTCTTTTAACTTTTCTAAATCGTCTTCTAAGTTACCGATTGATATAAGATTTAAACTTTTTTTCGTCGTTAATGGTGCTGGTTTTTGCTTTAATAACTTTTGTACTGCGCCAGCGGCAAAACGATTTCTCACACTAGGAGCTTCTAAAGTTAACCCCTTTGTTTCCTCTTCCTGTGTTAGCTCTCTAGGAACAATATCTAACAATAAAGTTGGAATTCCGATATTTGCTAAATGAGCGGCGATGCCAGAACCCATTACTCCTGAACCAATAACAGCTGCTTTTCTAATGTGATAAGCCATGAGCAAATCCTCCCTTTCCCTGTTTGAATGAATGCTCATTCATTTTATAATCAAAAAAATAAAACTTTCTTATCTGAAATTTATTTTAGACTATTTAGAGAATTTCCGCAAGAAAAAATCTGCTTTTTTACGAGAAAATGTTCAAAATAACTATGTTAATAGATATATTCGCTGGAATAAGACATACAGGCAATCTTGAGCAAACAATTTACTAGCATACAAGCCCATAATACGTGTAGACTAAAAATTATTAGGAGGGATTTTCATATGAAACCAATTTTATCTGAAGAACAATTTAACGAAGTAATCTCAGCTTCTGAACCAGTAATTGTTAAGTTTTTTGCTGGATGGTGCCCTGACTGTTCACGTATGAACATGTTCATCGATCCAATCATCGAAGAATATAACCAATATACATGGTACGAAATCAATCGTGATGATTTCCCTGAGATCTCAGACAAATATCAAGTAATGGGTATTCCAAGCCTTTTAATCTTCAAAGATGGCGAAAAACTTGCTCACTTGCATAGTGCAAACGCAAAATCTCCACAAGATGTTACAACTTTCTTAGATGCACAAAAATAGTTTTTCTTTTCTAGAGGCCTGCCAAACATTTTGGTAGGTCTTTTAATATAATTTAACATAATTTGAATGACATAAGAGGAATTCATTATACTCTTACATAATATGTATTTGTAGATACTAATATTTTGAGGAGGAGGCCTATTATGTCAAAAATAAAAATGCTTGTATGGATGGTGTTAGGTATTTTAGTAGGCTACTTTATAGCTTATTTCTTAATTAACGATTCAATATATTGGAGTACATTAATGGGAATGCTTGTTGGGGTAATCATCATGTTCTTTATTATGAATAGAAAAAAGGCATCGAATTAGTAAATTAACTTTAGCTCATTTTAATTAAAAGAGCACAGTTATTTTTCGCAACTGTGCTCTTCGTTAAGATGATATGAATTTAAAGATCAGATTATCTAATAGCAATCTCCATCAATGAACGAGCATGACGAGAGATTAATGAGTATCCTTCCATAGTTAACTGTTCAAGTTTTGTTCGGTCCCAAATTGGTAACTCACAATCATCAATAGTAGCATCAATTGGTATTTCTGTATTGATGCGTGCTAGTTGTAGTGATAGTTTTAACATCTCTTCATTTTCTTGGATTTTCGTACGTTGACCAGGTTTTAATTCGTTAAGAGATTGTAACACCCCATCAACTGAGCCGTAGGATTGTATTAGTTTCAATGCGGTTTTCGGTCCAATCCCTTTTACTCCAGGATAGCCATCACTTGAATCACCCATAAATGCTTTTACTTCTGCAAATAATGGTGGTTCAATCTCATATTCTTCTTTAAAACGTTGATCTGTATAGATATTATATTCTGTATAACCTTTTTTCGTTAAAGCGATCGTTGTTGAAGGATTTAATAGTTGCAGTAAATCTTTATCACCACTAACTACTGTGATTTTGGCTTCATCTTTCCACTTGCTAATAATGGAACCAATCGCGTCATCTGCTTCCATACCCTTTATACCAAAGTTTTTCCAGCCTATCATTTCAGATACTTCTCGTGCCATATCGAATTGAGGCTTTAACTCATCTGGTGGAGCTGGTCTATTCGCTTTATAACCATCGAAAAGCTCGTTACGGAATGTTTGAGCACCCATATCCCAGCAAACCGCTAAATGGGTTGGTCGATAAATTGACTGTGCACTTAATACATGTCTTGCAAATCCTTGTACGCCATTAGTTGGGGTACCATCTGCTTTTCTGAAAAATTGATGCATAGGCGCTGTTGCAAAAAATGAACGGAACAAAAGTGCCATACCATCAATTAGTAATATATGAGGTTGTTGATTTTCCAAGATAAAGTTCGCTCCATTCGTAAACTATTGGTCTCTATTATATCAAAAATAGTTTACAATGAAGCTTCCAATATTGCTCTATACTATTAAAGTGTAATGCATAAAATCCTCTTTTCCCCTTTTATGTTTCATAAAACAAAAACTATGGGCATAAGTAAGCAGCCATTTTTTCGATATCTTTGCTATATACTCGGTCTCTTTTAATACTTGGGACAACATTACGTACATCTTGCCATTTCCCACCTAATTTTGGCGCCATATATTCAACACCTCTAAATTCAACCGCTTGTGCAGCACAAATTGCTTCGATTGCCAGTACTTTTCGGCAGTTTTTGATAATTTGATACGCATGTCTAGCAGCAATTGTCCCCATACTTACATGATCTTCTTGATTCGCAGATGATGGGATAGAATCTACAGAAGCTGGATGAGCTAACGTCTTGTTTTCAGAAACAAGGCTTGCAGCAGTATATTGTAGGATCATGACACCTGATTGTAACCCTGGTTCTGAACTTAAAAATGGTGGCAATCCCTCATTCAAATGTGGATTCACTAATCTTTCAATTCTTCTTTCGGATACATTTGCTAATTCGGCTATCGCTACTTTCAAAAAATCCATCGCAAATGCAATTGGTTGACCATGAAAATTCCCACTCGAAATAACGGTTTGACCATCATCAAAAATAAGTGGGTTATCTGTTGCAGCATTCATCTCAATCTCTAGTGTTTCTTTCACATAGCTTAACACTTGCCAACTTGCTCCATGTATTTGCGGAATACATCTTAAAGAATATGCATCTTGTACTCGAAGTTCTCCTTGTTCAGTTGTGAGTTCACTATCCTTTAGCCACTCACGCATTCTTTTTGCTACATCTATTTGTTCTTTGTAACCTCTTGCTTCATGGACAGCTGGGTGAAAGGCATCTGTTATTCCACGTAATGCTTCAATCGTCATCGCTGCAATCCATTCACTATCGCATGCCAATTTCTCAGCCTCTATAAAATTTACGACACCTTGAGCTGTCATCGCTTGTGTACCGTTAATCAGAGCTAGACCTTCTTTCGCCTCCAATTCAATTGGTTGTAATTGGTGCTGTCGCCAAACTTCTGTTGAAGCGACTGATTGCTCATCTTGGCAAATGAAGCCTTCACCCACCAGAACTAATGCTAAATGTGAGAGAGCTGCAAGATCTCCAGATGCACCTAGTGAACCTTGTTGTGGAATGACAGGATGAATACAATGATTGACCATATAACAAAGTCGTTCCAATACATCTAAACGGATACCTGAGTACCCTTTTAATAATGCGTTTAAACGTAAAACAATCATGGCTCTTGAAACAATTTCACTAAAAGGTTCCCCTACTCCACATGCATGTGATCGAATTAGATGCAATTGCAATAATCGAGTATCCTCTCTAGGAATTTTCACATCACTGAATTTGCCAAACCCTGTATTTATGCCATATACCGTCTTTTTTTGTTTAACAATTTGCTCTACAGCTCTTCTACTTTTCTCTACTGCTGCTCGTGCTGATGGGGCTATTTCTATTTTTTCATCTTCATATAAGATTGCTTTCATATCTGCAACTGTTAGTCGATCGCCATCTAATTGAATCATGCATCTATCATCTCCTATAGATGTATTATTTCTTCTATAGCTATTTTGTATGCAAAACGAAAACTAATTACTCTTTGTATTTGGATAATTCTTAGGTAAATAAAAAAGAGATTCTGAACAAGTTTGTTCAAAGTCTCTTATTTTAATTATTCATTAGTGATTTTGGATTAATTGTTCTACTTCTTTTATCACAACTTCTACTGAAATATCTAAGCTAACTGCAAGCTCTTTGTATAATATTGGCAATACTTGATTAAGAAGTTGCTGATCTCCACTAGACAACTTTTTCTCTTGACTTTCTAATTCTATTTTCCTTCTTAAAATTGTATTAACCATTTTAGCTATCTGAATATGATTATTTGACTTTAGTATTTTCTGATAACTATGTTGTCGTTCTTGCATGCGTTCATTCCAAGGATCAGGTGGATTTTTAAATTGTTCTAAAATCAACTCAGCTTTCTTTTTAGAAACAATTTCAGTTAATTGCGACTGAGCTGTTTCTACAGGGTAATATAACTTTAAAGCTTCATTATGGGTGGAACGTAGAATATAATATAATTTCTTCTCTCCCCAAAAAGTTCGCTCTTGAATATCTTCAATGACACAAACTCCATTCGAACTATAAAAAACTGTATCTCCAACAGTAAACATTATATATCTCCTCGTATATTAGTAGTAAGAGCTCTT
>NZ_ML122557.1:0-64749 GCF_003844195.1 Rummeliibacillus sp. TYF005 | reverse complement strand
ACTTTTAAATGATTATATGCCTTGGTCAAAAAACATCCAAGCGACATGTGCAAAATAGCCAACTATCCGAAAAAAATTTCAGATAGTTGGCTATTCGTCGTGCGTACCGAAAAGGTGCGCTTATTTTTTATATTTCGGGCTTACGTTAAATCGAACAGAAAGTCGCCTGTTTCTTTATGTAAGTCAATTTCAAATAAAAAAAGCGAATATGAGAACGAATGGGTCATTCTCATACTCGCAATAGACTTTCAGTATCTTCTTAAGCTGACAGTCTTTTTGCTTTGCCCATTAATTATTATTCAATTGTTGGTTTATAGAATGAACGGTTATCCAACGGGAATAGGCGCTCAGTAAATTCACCAGGTCTTGTCTTGCCTAAAGCACGTTTTAATGTATTCATCTTCGCATCAATATTATCAATATAGTGCAGTATCTCAGCTTCTTGAAGCATTGGCTTTTTAGGACTTCCCCATTCTTCTTTACCGTGATGTGATAAAACCATATGTTGAAGAAGCATTACTTCTTCTCCTTCAATATTTAACTCATTTGCAGCAAGAGCAATTTCACTTACCATAATAGAGATATGTCCTAACATATTCCCAGTGACTGTATAGCTTGTTGAAATTGGTCCTGATAATTCTACTACCTTACCAATATCATGTAAGATTATTCCCGCATAAAGTAGATCTCTATTTAAAGTTGGATACAAATCTGCTATAGCTTTCCCTAGCTTTAGCATAGATACAACATGATCTAATAATCCGGATGCATAATCATGATGATTTTTTGTGGCTGCAGGAAAAGTCATTAGAGATTGTTGATTTTCCATGATTAAGTATCTTGTAAGACGAGAAATGTTAGGGTTCTTTATCTCAAAGAAAAAATTCATAAGCTGATCGAATAATTCTTCTTTAGGAGTTTCTGCTGATTGAACTAAATCAGTTACTGAAATATTCTCATCCTCATTTATAGGACGAATCGTTTTAATACGCAATTGTAGTTTTCCACGATAATCGTGAATTTCTCCACCGATTCGAACAATTCCACCCGCCTGATACAATTTTTCTTGATCTTCTCCAGTATCCCAAAGCTTTGCTTCTATGCTTCCACTTTTATCTTGTAAAATAAGTGTCATAAATGGTTTTCCCATTGTTGTAACACCTTTTGTTGCTTGTTTAATAAGTAAATATTGATCGACTGGTGCTCCTGCTTGTAATGTTGCTACTCCATTCATACCGAAGTCAATCCCCTTTCATTATTAAGATTTGCTACTTGGATGATATTAGCTTTCTCCCATTGTTCCAGCATTCCATCATGACATGTAAAGTAAAGAATCTGATGTTCACTTGAAATTCTTTGTATTAATTGTACCATGTAAATTATTCTTAAACGATCAAAATGGACAAACGGATCATCCATAATAATCGGAAATGGTGCTGATTGTTTAAGTGAACCAGCAAGAGCAAATCGCAGTGCGATATATGCTTGTTCTTTGGTTGCTTGTGATAACTCTGCAACTGAGTAACGAATCCCTTCCACTGATAATACTTCAAATTTTCCCTCAGTATTCAGATAAAGTGATTCATATCGATTATTGGTTAATAATTTAAAGTACTGCTCTGCATGTTGTAAAACTGCAGGGAGCTTTTCTTCTTTTAACTGATGTAAAGTTTCTTGAATAGCTGTAGATATAAGTTTAGATACTACCCATTCTTTTGCGTTGGTATTGAATGCTGCCTTATGTTGTTCAAACTGTTGGAGGTGGTTACCATATTGACGATCCTCTAACAAATATTCAGCTTGTGCATTGAGAGTAGCCTGTTCTTTCAATAAGATGCTCTTTTGTAACTGAAGCTGTTTTTCATGCTCATTATACTGCGTGATACGATGATTGATGTCTTCTATAGATAAATCTGTTGTCTGTATTGTTTTATCGAACATTTGAAGCTGTGCCTCAATTTGTTGAAGTGAAAATTGCATTTTCTCAAACTGATGGTATTGCTCTGCAGCTTTATAATATTCGTCTACTGTTGTAACATTTGCATCCTGCAATAATTTGAGAATCTCTTCTTCATACGTATCATGCAACATGCTTAACTCTTCTAATTGCTGTTGTAGCTCCTTTTTCTTTTCAAGTGAGCTCTCTATAGAATGTTGTAATTCAAGCATTTGTTGATAACTACTGTGCACAACTGTGGATAAATTTTCAACAGTACAAGTAGTATTACAAATAATTGAAGCTTGTTGTAACCTTTGTTCTGTTAATCTTATCAATTGTTCTTTCTGATCATTCATCATCATCAAACGATTATTCGATAACTGTAATTGACGAACATTTCTAAATAACTCGTTAACTAATTTAGGCTGAATATCCCCTGTAATTTGGAATTTAGCTAAAAATAATTTCAGTTGTTCTTTGTTTTGTTCTGCAAGAATAGTTAACTTACTTAATGTTTTTAAAACTTGTTTTTGTTCTATTTCTTTATCTTCTAATTGTTGCTCAACTAAAGAAACACGATCATTATAGAGCCGGATTGATTGTTCAAGTTGTTCCATCTCTTGTGTCATTTTGCGGACTTTATCTAATTTTCTTATAGATTGTTCCAACTGTTTGTCTTGGTTTGAAGTATTTGCCTTATGATTGAATAATACATAAATTGCAATTGCCAATACTACCCCAACTATACCTAAAATCATTTTTTCTTGAGCGATACCCAAGATAATCGAGATAACTGCTAGAAAAATACTTAATACCTTTACTAACTGTTCGGTTTTTGATGATCCATGATGTTGTAGTAATACTTTTGCTTCAGTAGCTTCTTCTTTTTCTTTCTGCCACTTTTTTAAACGTTCCTTGTCATCCTCAGTTGGCATACTTTCATACAATTCGTCCAGTTTTTGCGATAGAGTTCGGATTTCCTCTTCTAAACGATTTGATATTCTCTGTTGAAATCGTAATTGCTCATCTTGTTCTTCCATTTGTCGGATCAAACGTTGAAATTGATCTTCCTGTTGTATAGAAACTTCTGATTGTAATACTGCTTGTTGTTGTTCAGAACTCGTAATACCTAAAAGTTGAAATTGACTATTCATCTCTTGTTTCACTGTTTGAATATCCCTTTCAAACTGGCGAAGTTGAGTTTGCCATTCCCTCCATTCACTATCACGATCGACAAGTTCTTTTAATGAATGTAATTGTTCAATATCAAACTCTTCCTGTAACTGTTCTATTAAGAAATCGTAATTTTGTTGTACTTTATTTAAAGAAGCTTTGTTTGTTAACTGAAGTTCTCGCAATTGCTCAAATCGATTGATACCGTTGTTTGGAAATGAGGTATAATCAAGACCAGCTATTACGGATTCTAATCTTTGTTTTTCTTCTAATAATGGTGAAACTTGCCGTAACTCATTTAAGTTTTGTATATCTTGTTTAATCAGTTGTTCTTGCTTATCGAGATCTTTCATCTCTTTTTGAATCGCTTCTATCCTTTTCATAGAAGGCTCATATTCATCTATTCTTTTTCGTTCTTCTTTAATCTTTTGATCTTGTTTTACTAAATCGATAATATTCTGATTTAAAAGAGGCACTCTTCCTGATTTTTTGAACAATTCCTGTTCCCTTTTTTCTAATTCTTGTTTTACATTGGCAAGTTGATCTGCACCAGTCGTACCTGAGGCTAATAATACACCACTTAACTCTTCCTCAGATAAATTCTCCATCTGTTGTAATTGATGCACTGAAAAGGAAAATACTGCTTCAAAACTATGTCGGTTATACCCTCTCATAATCTTAGCTAATAACTCTTCATGCCCTTTTTCACCATTAGCAAGATATACTGTAACATCTCCACTTGCTTTTCCTTTCACTCGCTCTATAATACACTCACCATATTCATGATCGTATAGATGCACTTGTCCACCAAACTTACCACCTTTTTTAGGTTCATATCGTAGTTGTTGGTGGTTTTTTTGAGGAAATCCGAAGAGAATTTGCAAGATAAATTGTTGAATTGTCGTTTTGCCTGCTTCATTTAACCCATAAAAAACATTGATACCTTTTGATAATTCAACTGTAATATCTTCATGTTGTCCAAATCCATATATCAATAGCTTTTTTAAATGCACATCTACTCTCCCCCTACCCTTTGGTCATACTAATGTTCTTTAGAAATTGTTGTTTTGCCTCAGATACAAGAGATTCTAAATCTTCTGATGTTAACGTTTCTAAGTAGCGACTTCCTTTTGGATGTTGATACAGATCCTTTATAACCTCTTTTAAATGCTTTTCATCCCATTCACTTAACACTTTTAAGACTGATTCAGATGCTAATGTTGGCTCATATCTATTAACAGCAGAATCGTCTATTTCTAATGATTGTATCCATACAAATGGGGTCTTTTCTTCCTCTTGTTCACGAATCACTTCGAGCCAATCTGCAAGTGGCGTCTCTTCAAATAGAGACTTTCCTTGTTCATCTATATTTTTTAGATAAAGCCAGACAACTCCAGCCCCAAATTGTTCTCTGAAGTTTTCCAAAGCTTGTCCACAAGCCCTAAGAACTTCATTGGCATGTATTAAGTTGGCACAATCGATTTCTATTTTGTCATACACAATAGCGGAAGTCGGAATAAATGTACAATCTGAAGCGAAATTTGTAATTGTAACATCATAAAACCCTTTTACGCCTTGTTCCTTTAGATGTCTACTTTGTATATTCCCCGGATAAATAATGGGTGGATCAGTATGCAAAACTTGACGCTTATGGATATGTCCAAGAGCCCAATAATCATAATTTTTGGAAAGCAATTCTTCAATTGTAAACGGTGCATAAACATCATGCGTTGTATTCCCCTGTAAACTTCCATGTAACATCCCAATATGTACGGCATCTTGTTCTGTGGCAATTGGGTATGTGTCAATCATAGGTTTTAGTACATGCCGTTCTGGATAGCTAAATCCGTATAGATTCACCTTGGAATCACGAACATTCAATGTCAATTTAGTCGTCTCTTTTGGCATTACGTAAACATTTTCCGGCAATGAAAAGCGTGTCCATTTCCCCTTCAAATGATCATGATTTCCATAACTAATAATAATGGGAATTTGATATTCCGATAACTTCTCCATACCTTTTTGAAAAATTTGTTGTGCCCTTAAACTGCGATCTTCCCCATCATAAATATCACCTACAATCAGGATAAAATCAGGTTTTTCTTTAATCGCCTTTTCTATTAAATTTGAAAAAGCATCGAATGTACTGTTACGTAGCTGTTCAAATGCCTGTTCAGGTAAATTAGACATTCCTTTAAATGGGCTATCCAAATGCAAGTCAGCAGTGTGGAAAAATCGAATCGAAGACATACTATCCCTCTTTCAGTAAAGCGAATATTTGTTCTTATTTTAACATGAACTTCCAATTATTTATAGCGTTTTCTACTTAAGTCTTACACATTTTAATGTACAAGATTTAATCCATTTTAGTATAATGAATGTACATTCATTATAAGGGGTGAGGATGATGCTAACGTTTCGTTTTACAGCTTTTAAAAAATCTGGTGAAATCATTAAAGATGAAGCATGGGAATTCTCAGATGAAGATACAGCAAAAAAACAAGGGGCAGAAAAAATTGAACAACTTGGTTTATCCGAAGAGACTCATCGTCTTGTTAACTCAAGCGGTAAATTAATATTATTTCATGTGTGAGTAAAAAGGAGTTGTCCTGTAATTTTGGACAACTCCTTTTATTGACAATTATTAGATTTGATTTATTTTCCTTCAAAATTCGGCGTTCTTTTTTCTACAAATGCTTTAATACCTTCTAGATGATCTTTAGTACTACGCATTGTTGTCTGCCCCACTGACTCCATTTCTAAAATACTATTCAGTTCAGCAACTTTCTGTGCATGCAATATTTTTTTCGTCTCAATCATAGATAATAGTGGAGAATGTAGCAATTTTTGCGCTAATTGTCCTGCTTGTTCGATTGCTGTTCCATTTTCTACAACTTCGTCGACTAATCCTACTTTTTTCGCCGCAAAACCATTTAAAACATCTCCAGCCCAAATCATTTGCTGAGCTTTTGGAGCACCTAATCTTTCTTTCATAAAGAAATGCCCTGCTCCATCAGGGATAAGACCAATTCCTATAAAATTCATCGCAAATTTACTATCTTCTTCCCCAATTATAATATCCGCTGCTAATGCTAAACTAAAACCAAGTCCAGCAGCTGCACCATGAACTGCTGCAATAGTTACCATAGGTAAGGTGTAAAATGCCTTCACCAATCTAGAGATATCTATCATAACATCAGCAATATCAAAGCTCTCAGTTAACATCGCTTTAATATCTCCACCGGCGGAGAATACTTTTCCCTCACCTTTTAATATCAACACTTGTATCGTAGGATCTTTATGCAATGCTTCAAAACAATTTGCTAACTCATGGAGCATTACATCATCCATCGCATTCATTTTTTGCGGTTGATTTAAACTAACAATCGCTAATCTACCGTTTCTTTCAATAGTAATTGTTTCATATCCCATTTTGGTGCACCCCTCTGTGTTCATAATAAATTACATAATGCTACCTTACTTAAAGATATTCTATGTTTTATTATAAAAACCTTTATTTTGAAAATTCTAATATTATTTTATTATTTGAGTAGATTTACAAAAATCAAAACATCATAAAAATTCTATTTTCTGACTATGTATTTTAATGAATAGCGGAATATTTAACTATTTTAAAAAAGTATTTAAATAAAATTATATTTGTCACCTTTTATAATTATCATTTCACTTAAATATACAAATTTCTTTCAAATATATTATTTCGTTATCATTATGTACTTAATTTCAGGGTGTTATATATATGTGCTATTGATAATGTTTTATTGAATTATCAACTTTTTTATTTTCCGGATAAAAACTTTCCTATGGGTTGTATTTATTATTCTAAAATATTTATAAGTAATGTTGTTTTTTCTTTATGTCATATAATATTGTCTTTTCTAAAAAGACGTACGATAAATATATAAAACATTTTTATTGTTCGTGTTAATGCTCATTAATCAATGTTTCAAAACAATAATTTTAAGAAATTCCAAAAATAATGTTGACATTCGATGTTAATGGTTTTAATATTGGATTAAATTCAATACGACGAAAAAATACGACGACGAAGACATACTTAACGATTTGAAAATCCCACAGCGAGCTGATGGTTGGTGTAAATCAGTGATTTCAACGGTAAGTTCCACTTCTGAGTAGGTACTCCGAACATATAAAAGTAGGTTTACCCGGATCATGCACGTTAAGCATATAGCAAAGACTGTCCATTTCAAAAGGACAGTGAAACAAGGGTGGTACCGCGATTGTTTATACAAGCTTTTCGCCCCTTACGACGGTAAGGGTGTGGAGAGCTTTTTTTTATTTAAATGCTGAAGTACTTGACTTTCCAAGTTACTTTTGCAAATTTTTCTAAAAACGAGAGGGGCAATTACTTATGTTACAAGATTACCAATTATTACGTATTCCAGGACCAACACCAATCCCACCAAGCGTTGAACGTGCAATGGCTAAGCCAATGATTGGGCACCGTGGGAACGAAACTAGTCTGATGATTCAAAATATTAAACCTAGACTGAAAAAAGTTTTCGGTACAACTCAAGACGTCATGATGTTAACAGGTAGTGGTACTTCAGGACTTGAAGCAGCAATTGTTAATGTTGTAAAACCAGGTGATAAAGTATTAGTTGTTGCCACAGGAGTATTTGGAAATCGATTCACTAAAATCTGCGAAGCATATCAAATAAATGTAGAAGAATATAAAGTTGAATGGGGAACTTCACTTAACCCAGCTGAAATTGCTGAATATGTAAAAGCAAACCCTGATATCAAAGCAGTATTTTCTACATACTGCGAAACTTCAACGGGTGTCTTAAATCCTGTTGGTAAATTAGCACAAGCTGTTCATGCAGTAAATGATGAGACATTAGTTATTATCGATGGTGTTTCTTGCATGGCAGGTGTAGAAACTAAAATGGATGAATGGGGTATCGATGTTGTCGTAACTGGTTCTCAAAAAGCATTTATGCTACCAGCTGGACTGAACTTTATTGCAGTAAGTGAACGCGCATGGAAAGTTATCGAAAGTAATCCCAAAAAAGGTTTTTACTTAGATCTAACAAAATACCGTGACAATCTTGCAAAAGATACAACACCTTTCACACCAGCTTTATCTTTACTATTTGGTTTAGAACAAACACTTGAAAACTTCGAACAAGAAGGTCTTGAAAATGTATATGCTCGTCACCAACTAATGCGTGACATGACTCGTGCTGCATTTAAAGCTTTAAATCTTCCATTATTCGCTTCAGACGAAGATGGTTCTCCAACAGTTACATCTGTGAAACCTGATGATTTCGATCCAGAAGCATTCCGAAAAGTATTAAAAGCAGACTTCAACTTATCTATTGCAGGTGGTCAACAAACATTAAAGGGAAAAATCTTCCGAGTTGGTCATATGGGCTATTGCGCTCCAACTGATGTACTACAATATGTTGCTGCAATGGAAATCGCACTAGTGAAAGTTGGAAAAGATATTCAACTTGGTGCTGGTGTTGCCGCAGCTCAAGCAGTTTACTTACAAAATACTACAGAAAAAGTTGCACAATAAGGAGAGAATACAAAGATGGCTATTAACATTTTAATCAGTGACCCACTAAGCGAAGATGGAATTTATCCACTTCGTCAAGAACAAGAACTAGATTTGAATATTGTGATTAACACTGGCCTTCAACCAGAAGAATTGAAAGCAATTATTAAAGACTTTGATGTATTACTTGTCCGTTCTCAAACAAAAGTAACACGAGAAATTATTGAAGCCGCTGATCATTTAAAACTTATCGGTCGAGCAGGTGTTGGTGTCGATAATATTGATTTAGATGCTGCTACAGAAAAAGGGATTATCGTCGTAAATGCTCCGGATGGTAATACAAACTCTGCTGCAGAACATACAACTGCTATGATTATGTCTTTAGCTCGTCATATTCCTCACGCCTATCTATCTTTAAAAGAAGGACGTTGGGATCGCAAAAAATTCGTAGGTGTTGAGCTTAAAAACAAAACATTAGGTGTCATTGGTTTCGGTCGAATCGGTCAAGAAGTGGCTCATCGTGCTAAAGGAAATCGTATGAATGTAATTGCTTATGACCCATTCTTGACAGCCGAAAAAGCCGAAAAAGCTGGTGTTGATTATGGTAGTGTTGAAGATGTAGCACGTGTAGCAGATTTTATCACTGTCCACACACCACTTCTAGATTCTACTCGTCATATGATTAATGAAGAAGTTTTCAACATCATGAAAGACGGCGTTCGCATTATTAACTGTGCACGTGGTGGTATCATCGATGAAGAAGCTTTGTACAATGCCATTGAAAATGGTAAAGTTGCAGGTGCTGCACTAGACGTAATGGAAGATGAACCATTCGTAGGAAATCGCCTTTTAGACTTACCACAAGTAATCGCAACTCCACACCTTGGTGCTTCAACTGTAGAAGCGCAAGAATCTGTCGCAGTTGATGTAAGTAACGATATCTTAAGTTACTTTAAAATAGGAACAGTTCGTAACCCAGTGAACATGCCATCAGTTCCTAAAGATATGGTCGCTAAAGTAGAACCATTCTTTGATCTTGCCAATAAAATCGGTGCTTTCGTTTCTAACTTAGTAGACGAAGCCATCGAAGAAATCAATATATACTACTCTGGCGAACTTGCAAGCTTTGATGTTCGTCCATTAACAAATAACGCTGTCAAAGGTGTACTTAGTCGTAATCTTGGAAATCATGTAAACAACGTAAATGCTCGTTATTTAGCAGAAAGAAATGCTATCAAGATCAACGAACATAAGTCTACAACTGCTAAAGCATTCTTAAATTCTATCTCAGTTGAACTTATAACAAAAAATGAAACGCACAAAGTAAAAGGTACATTACTAAACGGACTAGGAGCTCGTATCGTTCAAGTTGATGACTATGTTGTTGACGTTGTACCAGAAGGTCATTTAATCTTTATCAAACATACTGACAAACCAGGTGCCATCGGACGCGTTGGTACACTACTTGCAGAAAAAGATATCAATATTGCCACAATGCAAGTTGGTCGTTCAAATCAAGGTGGGAATGCCATCATGATGCTTTCTGTAGATAATGCTTTTGAAAATATCGAATTCTTAACAGCTCAAGACAATGTCTTCGAAGCAAAAGCGATTAACTTATAATCTTCTACTTAAATAATGCCAGAAGCGGTTTCTATTAATTAGAGACCGCTTCTTTTATTTTGCTATTTTCACTAATGTGCTAACAAATGATATCTGGATTTAACGACATAAAAAAAGAGCAGCTACGCTACTCTTCGAAAATTCAATAGAATCGATAAATCACCAAAGCCAATGTCAAAGCCCCTGCAATAAATATTTTAGGATCTTTTAATAATCTTTTCATAGTCTTCATTCTCTTCCCCTCACGATATGAACGACTTTTTCCTTTCTTGGGTTTCTAATTTTTTACCTAAATTTTCTCTACCAATTGAACAAGCTCATGTAAAGCATGAATTTCATAAGTAGGTTGAACCCCTTCTACATGAGGTTTGTTTTCACGGTTTATCCATGCAGAACGCATTTGCACACGAGAAGAACCGAGAATATCGGTCATTAGATTGTCTCCAACCATAATAGCTTCTCTTGCATCTACTTTTGCTACTTCTAAAACGTGTCTGAAAATGGAAGCAGCTGGCTTACCTTCACCAAAATTCCCGGAAATAATAATATGGTCAAAATAAGGTACAATTTCAGGTGTAATTTTCAATTTTAAATTTTGTAGACTAGGAGAACCATTTGTCAGTAAAATAAGTTGATATTTTTCCTTTAAAGTATCCAATACTTCAAATGTATCCTCATAAACAAATGGGCTTTGTTTTCTTGCTTCTACAAAATATTCACCCAGTTCTGCCCCAAGTTTTTCATCTTGTATTCCAAGCTTTTCTAATCCACCAGTCCATGCATCTTTTCGATATACTGGAACAATGCTTTTCAATTCCTGAAATTGAGGTGTTGGATCATCAAATTGTCCCCAAAGCCCTTCGAATGGATTAATCCCTATTAACTTTGTGTATTCATATGTAGGATATGTACTATATAAATTGCGAGCAGTTTCACGTACTTTTTCTTCAAATTCCTTCGCATCAACTTCAACGATGGAAGCAGCTTTCTCACAAGTTAAAGCAAATGCGGTAGCAATACTTTTTTTATCCCATAATAGAGTATCATCTAGATCAAAAATTACTGTTGAAATTGTCACTTAATATTCGCCCCTTAGTATAAATATCGTTAATAATATCGTAGCATAATTTAAAATAAAATACGGAATTTTCTTTTAATTTTTCAAAGTAATTAAGACGTTTAAATTCTGAATTTTTCGGTCCTTATTATAATTTATTTTTATAACCTTTAAGATATACGAAAAAACAAGAAATCTAGAATTTAAAGCATCCCCATATTCTGATACCAACTTACAGTTTTTATCGGCAAGTTATGTACTTTTTCGATTTAATTCATTAATATTTACATTCATTTTTCAAAAACTTTCAATAAAATCTTCACAAAAAAAGGAGAGAAATATACTCTCCCCCTTTGAACTATTTATAATTATAATTCCTTTAAGCAACTGCTTATTTTCTTTTGGAATTCAATATATTTTTCACTGGATCCTACGCAGACATAAAAGCTCTTTAAAAAGCTTTTGCAATTAGCATTTAATTTTACGTATTTTTCTTCTTCAAGTTTACTTTTTTGTAGCTTTAGGAATGATGGAATCTTATCGAATAAATCATCCACTATTTCTGTAGCAAGTCCTATTTCAAGCATTGCCATTATCGGTGTTAATAATCTCTCTGCCTCGTCTGCTATATATACATCCGCAAAGGTCAGTGCCTTATTAGCCAATCCTTGAAAAATAGAAGGGAAAAATTTCACATCCATTTTAGGATTTTTCACTAATTCATCAATGGCATCAGCTGTATGCGCTACACTATGTGCCCAACCTTTTTCGGAAACAAATCCTCTTAAATCCTGTTCTAAATCTAAATATAGGAGCAATTCATTTCTAGTGCGATCTAATAATTGTAATGGTATAAAGGAATGTTCTAAATCTTTGCCTAATATTAACGTGATTAATAGGACTGAAAAAGAACGCTTAAAGATATGGTCTGTTCCGACGTCACCAATTTCATAAAACAAATATTCGTCTCCTAATGCTTTTGTAAGTAAATCGACGAGTTTTTCTTCTGGTATCAAATTCTCGTCCTGGATAAGTTGAGAAAAACCTCGATAAATTAATTTATCTCTAAGCTCTGAATCTGAAGAACCGATATGTTCCATCATTGAATCAATGAGTTCTGTTTGGTTTTGTTCTTGCCAAGTAGTTTTTCCATTTTGAATATCGAGTAGAAGTGTTTTTAAAGTTATTTCGTCCATAATTAAAACCTCCAATACGAATATTTCATCGACTAAACTGCAAAAAATACACTGTCAATTACTCTGTATTGTCATTAATAGTATAGCACTTGACTTGTGCATCAGATAATTGTTTATTTCATCCTATGTAATCTCTATTTTTCTTATGCATAGGTTGTCCATATTATTTTTCTAAATAATTCCTTCTATTAAATATTCCTATATTTTAATAAATTAAAAGCCTAATGTATAAATACTCTACATTAGGCTTTTATATGTTATTTTATATCTTTCGGTACTTACACAAAGATCAACCAAATAATCATGGTAACAATAATAGTTGTGATACCTTGTAAGAGTGTTGCCATTGTTTGGGCTTTGTAAGCATCGGTTACCTTCATGCCACTAAACTGGGTTACTACCCAGAAGAAGCTATCATTAACGTGGCTAACTGTCATTGCTCCTGCACCAAGTGCCATGACAACAAGTGCTAATGGAAGAGCACCTTCTATTCCTAAAGTTGGTAACATCGGTGCGATTAAAGACGACGTAATAACTAAAGCAGCAGTAGAAGAACCTTGCGCAGATTTTAATGCTGCCGCAATAATAAATGGTACTAATAAGAACAATACACCTTGGGATAATGCACCGAGATCCATAGATTGTAGAATCTCTGCTACACCTGTATTTTTGATAATGGTACCAAAAGCACCTCCAGCACCCGTGATTAAAAGAATAGGTGCTGCTTCTTTTAAACTTTCCCCAATCCAATCATTTAATGTCACTTCACTAATTTCTGGAAGTAATAAGAATGATGCTAATACTCCAAATAGTAATGCTACAGATGGTGAACCAATAAATTGTAAAAAGTGTGACACCCCAGATTTATCATCTAATGTTAAGGCAGCTACTGAGCCTATTCCAATCAAAATAATAGGTAATACAATGGGCAAAAATGCTTTAAAAGTAGATGGCATTTTACCAAATGATTTAATCACTTCTTCATAATCTAAAGCTTCTTCATGGTCAGCGGGTACCTCGATTTTAGTTCCCATCTTCACTGCCCAGAAATAACCAACAATTGTTGCCGGAATAGCTACGATTAAGCCAACTAAAATAATCGTTCCTAAATAATCAGTAGCTCCGATATTTCCTGCAGCAGCGATTGGTCCAGGAGTTGGTGGCACTAATGTATGCGTTGCATATAATCCGGTTGCTAACGCGACAGCCATTGATGCTACTTTTACTTTTGCACGTTTGGCTAAAGATTTTTGCAAACTTGATAGTATGATAAAACCTGAATCACAAAATACAGGAATCGAAACAATATACCCAATAATACTCATCGCTAATTGCGGACGTTTTTCTCCAAGAATTCGTAATACAACCTCAGCCATTCGATATGCTGCGCCTGATTTCTCTAAAATAACACCAATAATTGTTCCAGCAATAATGACTATACCTATGCTGGTCATCAATCCGCCGAAACCTTCATTGATATTTTTAACAATATCTAAAAGTGGCATACCAGATGCAATTCCTACGAAGAAGGATGCACCGAGCAAAGCTAAAAATGGATGAAGCTTTAGTTTTGCAGTTGCAAAAACGATAAACAATACACCTATTAAAATGATTAGAAATAACATTATTCCACCCCTATGAATTGATTAATTTTTGAACTGTTTCATATGTTCTTTCTTTTAAGTAGATTGCTGGATTCGCAATCGATTCTTCACTAGAAACTTGTTCATTTGCAACACTAGCAATTTGGGTAAAATATTTAGCTAGTTGTACTCTACTAGACTCTTCTACATATCCAGATATTAAGACGACTGGCACATGCTGTTTAGCTGCTTCTTTCGCAATACCAACAGGCGCCTTTCCAGATAGCGTTTGAACATCAGATTTTCCTTCCCCTGTTATCACTAGTGATGCTGACTGAAGATGACGAGCAAAATCTATTGCCTTCATGACAACTTCAATTCCTGGTTTTAGTTCTACAGGAAAGAATGCCAAAAAAGCTCCTCCAATACCTCCTGCAGCACCTGCACCTGGTTTTTGATGCAATGCAATCCTCGTTTCTTTTTCGATAACATTTGCTAAATGGTATAAATTTAAATCTATTTCTTTTACCATTTCTTCCGTAGCACCTTTTTGTGGGCCAAAGATTGCCGTTGCACCATTTGGGCCTACTAGTGGATTGTCTACATCACACGCAATTACAAATTGTGATAATTTGATACGCGGATCAAATTTGCTCATATCAATTTTAGATAAATTTTTTAATGGCTGTGCACCTTCTGCTAGTTCTTGGCCTTGTGCATCTAAAAACTTCATGCCTAGTGCACGTAGCATTCCTGTACCTCCGTCATTTGTAGCACTCCCCCCAATGCCAATGACAAATTTACGATATCCAGCATTTAATGCATGTAAGATAAGTTGACCCGTGCCAAATGTGGAAGCAACTAACGGATTACGTTCATCTGGTGACAATAGTGTTAAACCTGATGCTTTTGCCATTTCAATCATGCAAGTTTCACCATCACCAAGAATTCCATACTCTGCATTAATAGTTCTACCTAATGGGTCTTGAACTTTAACGCATTCAAGCTTCCCGTTCGTTGCATTGATCAATGGCTCTAACGTTCCCTCTCCACCATCTGCAACAGGTAATAATACAGTTTCAATTTTTTTATCCATTTCATGTATGGCATCTGCCATAATTTTTGCCGCATCTGTAGCGGATAATGAACCTTTAAAAGAATCAGGGCTGACAATGATTTTCACGTCAATTCCTCCTATAAGTAAAACGCTTACATAGAATTATATTAATAATTCTTTCATTTTACATTATACTTAATGTATAATTTATCTGTCGTATAACAGTTATAAATTTATACGTGAAGGAGTATCTTATGATTTCAAAACAACTAGCAAACCAAATTGTTGAACAAACAATGTTACGTCTTCATCGTAATATCAATGTTATGAACACAAGTGGTATTATTTTAGCTTCTGGAGATCAATTACGTGTTGAAAGTATTCATGAGGGAGCAAAAATGGTTGTAGAAAGTGAAAAGCCATTAATCATAACTGAAAAGAACATGCACCTTTTTCCAAAGGCCAAACCTGGCATTAATCTACCTATTTACTTTCAAAACGAATTAGTTGGAGTTGTTGGAATTACCGGAGACCCAGATGAGTTATTAGAGGTAGCAACACTTGTACAACTTACTACTGAAATGATGGTACACCAAGCACTTATTGTTTCTCAATCTGAGTGGAAGAGAAAAATGCGTGAAAGAATTTTTGAAGATTTACTAACAGGTCAACCTATCGAAAAATTAATGACTGAACGTCTTTTAAAAGTTTCCTTCCATTCAGAATCACCCTATTATTTAGCAATTCTTAAAGTAATACCAAAACATCAAGCCTATCAATCTTTTGTCGAATACTTAGAAGACTTTTATGTTCATGATTCTGTATTGATTGGAAAATATCAATCAGATGAATACTTTATCTTAACATCAGGGATTTCCGAAAAAGCCGTAAAGAAAAGTCTGAGTTCTTTAGTCAAACAAATTCAAAAATATTTTAAGGTGAAAATCGGCGTTGGAACGATGATAGATGATCTAAGTAAAGTTCGCCATGCTTACGATACAGCTAAGACAGCTCTAGAATATAGCGAACACAGCCAAATCATCTCCTTCTTTGAATCCGTAGAACTGTATTCTTTATTGAAGAAAAAGGAATCTCCTGAAGCACAACAATTCACACATAGATTATTGAAGGACGTTAACCCTAAATTGCTTCATACGCTAGATGAATTTTTACATTGCAATCAACAGATTTCATTGACAGCAGAGATGTTAGATATTCATCGTCATACCCTTACATATCGTTTGAATCAAATTTTTGAAATGACAGGTTTTAATCCAACCGTTTTTCAAGATGCCGTTGTATTGCAAATAGCTTTGTGGCTTTATGATGAAAAGAAACAGAAAGAGTGATTTCTCTCTCGGGCTCCCTTTTATCACAAAGCCAAAAAATAGTTGGGGAGAGCCCCAACTATTTACAAAGAGTCTTATTTTTCAAACCCATATAGTTCATCTAATGCTTCGATTTTTTTATGAATTGCATCTTCAAATGACATGATATATTGCACAGGTTCTTTCGGGTTATGATATTGTGAGATTTTCCCTGTTTCAGCATTTACTAATTTCGTTGACGCACCACAGCCTAAGCCAATAATCGTTTGGACTTCTTCCATAATTGCAATATTATAAATGCTCTCCTCACCAGGTAATGAGTATCCCACATTTTCTAGATTGCCAAGGATATTCTTTTGTCTGTATAGATAATATGGCTTGTAACCATGTTCTGCAGTCCATTCATGGGCACGAAACATCATTTTTTCTGCTGTTTGACGATCCGCTACTTTGTACTTTTCTTTGTTATGGGTCATTTCCGATGCTCGTTTAAACGACAATGTATGAACGGTCAAAGATTCCGGCATCATTTTTTCAGATTCGCTAAGTGAATGTTCAAATTCCTCAGTTCCTTCATTTGGTAAACCAATAATAAGGTCCATATTGATGTTATTCATACCAGCTTCTCTTGCCATCCAGAACTTATCAATTGTTTCTTGAACCGTATGATGGCGACCGATTGCCTTTAACGTTTCATCTGTATAGGATTGTGGATTAACACTAATACGGTCAATACCCCATTTTTTTAATATAGCTAATTTTTCTGGCGTAATAGTATCCGGTCTCCCCGCTTCGACCGTAATTTCACGAATAGTTTCTGAATGCGGGAACGAATCAAACATAGTTTGATACAATGCATCCATCTCATCCGCTTCAATAGAAGTAGGTGTACCTCCACCCCAATAGATTGAGGTGGTTTTCATATCGTGTTTTTTTAACCATTTCCCCATCTCTTGAATTTCTATATGAAGTCCATCTAAAAATGTTGCAACTCTACCTTGTTTACGATTACTTTGGATAGCATAAGCAGGAAATGTACAATATGCACACTTCGTTGGACAAAATGGTATGCCGATATAAATACTAACCTCATTACCTATTGTGTCTAAGTCCGGAATTGTCTTTAGCTGTGTTTTTACAATACTTTTTAACATATCGATTTTTTCATCAGCAAGGCTAAACTCATTTTTGAGCTTATCATGTATTTGTTGATCCGTTAAACCTGCTTTTCTAAATTTATGATACAGTTTTGTAGGTCGAATACCTGTTAGAATACCCCATTGTTGAATAATCCCTGTCTTTTGTTCAAGCATATCAAGTAATACATGAGATAAAGCTCTTTTTACTCGAATTCTTCTTTCTCTTTCTGTTCCTTCAGTTTCATATGCCTGTTGAAATTGACTTTTATAAATTTGACCATCCATTTGAAGAGTTCCATCTGCAATTACTGTAAAATCGGCAGTTGTATGATGGTTGAACTGAACAACCAAGTCCGGTACTAAATCTTTTTTCGCTAACTTAGTATCTTCAAAAAACAAATTTGTTATATCATGAAATACCCGCATAAAATCTTGAGGGTACGCACCTTCCACTTTCAATACTTGCATATTCTTAATCACTTCTTTCTAAAATCATTTAATAAATCTATTAGGTCGATCTTATAAATATACGTATTAGGATAGATAAAAAATATCTAGTATATTGTAGCAAATTTCCGTCTAAATCTCGAAAGGAATCTTTATAAATATAGTTATTACAAAATTGAAACATACAAAAAGCCCTCAAGTATTGACTTGAGAGCTTAAAAAATTATGGCTTTAGTTGAAGTCTTTGTATAAGCCTTCGATTGGTTTTACTAATACTCGGTTAATCTCTTCAATTAGACCACTTAGTGCCATTTCTGCTTGTAACATGTTGGCGATTTTTTCATTTTGTTGTGCTAGTTGTGCAGTTTTTTGAGCATATTGTAATTCGTCTTCTTCAATTTGTTGTCCTTGCATTTGTTTTTGTTGTAGTTTCAATTGGACATCACGGAAGTTTTTGAAAAGCTTTGCAGCATCTTCATCAGCTTTCACTGTTGTAATTGCTTGTTGTAAAGCTTGAAATTCATTTGTTTTACGAAATGCACCTTCTAATGCATTAATTTCATTATAAATATTATTCAATTCATTTCCCTACTTTCTTTTATTCAACTTTTCTTAATCATTAAATGCCAATCATCTCTTAGAATATGCTAACAAAGATTCCTTGTATGACACCAATTACTCCTCCAAGAACAAAACCTAATACTGTAATCATTTTAAATTCGCGTTTTGAAATGCCCAAAACCAAATCTTCTAACACAGATACTGGGAATGAATCTACTTGTTCTTTTACGATTTGTTCCAAATTCAAGCGTTTAATAGCATCCTCTAATTTATCTTCAGCTATAGCAAAGCCTTTTTCAACGAATTGTGGGACAACGTTTCGTGCCATCCACTCTGCACCATCATTCCAATAATATACAAGTGGCTTATCCAAACGATTTTCGATTTGTAATTCTTGTTTCACATAGGCTTGAATTCTTGCTTGTGTTGAGTTGAAATCTAATTCACCTACTAATTGAGGAACCGATTGTACTTTTAGTTTTTTCCACTCAGATGTTAATAAGTTTGTTAATAACACCATTGTTCCTGGCGCATTGATAAATTTATTTACTTCTTTTTGTAATTTATCCACAAGTGATGATGAATCACCTAAGAACATTTGAATCATGCCACCTAAAGTCCCTTTAGACTCTAAGAAATCATCGATTAACTTTTTAATGGTTTGATAACCTTCTTCAGATTCAAAATAATCCTCGCCTTTTTTTAGAATATAACGCGCAATATCAGGAATCTTGGAAGTTGCCTTTTGTTCCCACGATACTGGCAATAATTCTTCAATTGCATTTGACGATAATACATTTTTGAAATGATTAACTTGATCCACAACAATGTTGTCTACTTTACCTTCAACCGTTTGAGGTAAGTTCGATACGCCAACTTGTTGTAGCCAATCTTTTATCGTTTTTTCTTTCGTAAAAATAGTTTCTTGAATTTTATCATTCAACCATTGTTCTACCTTTTGCTGATTGCTATTTGTAAACAGCTTTTTACGAAACATTTCGGGCGTTAACAAATAGTTTACAACTGTTTTTCCTAATTGTTTCGCTAATTCACCACGTCTTTTTGGAATTAGACCTGGTGTAAAAGGTAATCTCCACGAACCAATATATATTGGCGCATGTGGTCTAAACAGCATTTTAATAGCCAGATGATTTGTAAATCCCCCGATTACTGCACCAACAACGGTCATAAATAAAATCGAAAGTAGTGTATTCAATTGATTCACCCATTTCTTTCAATTAAGCTTTAGTATATTGTGCATAAATTTATGCTTCAATCGAGTCCATTTACTTCCACATATTGTATGAAAGCAGCTAAAACTAAGCCTTATTATAGCAGACAGTTAGTTATTGTTAAATGGATAGCCATTTTTCGACAAGCCCTTAGATTTTGCTATGAAATTAGGGACTGGTAAATTATACTAAGGATAACTTAAAAACTCTGAAAGGGGCTTACTAGATGATTCAACATTTTAGCTTCAAACCACTATTTGAAAACCAACAATTACCTGGCTGGTCAATTAGTTTCTTTTATAAACAAAATCGTTATGAAGGAATTTATGAACAAGATGGCACGATTAAATGGACCGACACAACCCCACCTGACGAAGAACAAGTAAAGAAAATGGTACATGAACTAATGCTGTTTCATGTTTATGATTAAAATTAGATATTACTTTATTTGTTCTAAATAATCTTCACGCCATTTTAATAATTCTTTTTCTGTTAAAAGTTTTTCCAGTGTTTCATCCCAGTGTCCCGTTAATGTGTTCCATACACGGGTATAGAGTAAATCTTTCTCTTTATTGTAAAGGATAAATTGTACACAAGGGACATCGTTAATTTGTATGATTTTATTTGATGTGATTGAGGTGATGAAGGTTTGAACTGCATCTTGGTCCTTTTCTTCGTTCTTAAGTGCAGGACGATTTTCTTGTAATGCATTGAAAATCACTTCATCCTCTACATCCATCGGTTCTTCTGAAGCATAAGGAAAGGGCTCTGGTAATTCATCCAAATCATCTAAATCTTCCATATTACCTGTTAGAAAATCTTTGTGATTGGCACTATATAATAATTCTTGTGTTTCTTCTTCCTGTTCCTCTTCAAATATTCCGTTTTCGAGCTGTTTTTCGCCTCTTGCAGTTAATCGAAAGTACGCTTCTTTTTCAACTAATCCTTTATTTTGTAGGTTTTGAAGCAAATCTCGAATAAATAATTCTTCTACTAACAACAAGTCACTAAGTTCTTTAGGTTCTGCAATTTCTGCTTGTTTGCAGCTGAGTAAAACCATTTTCATCAAGATATCCATTGTTAGTCGTTTTACTGGTTTATATTTAAACTCTATTGTTTGAATAGGGAAGCACCAGCTAAATGTAGCTAAGATATTCGCTTTTGGATCTTGTTTAATTTTTTTAGTTAGCTTATTTTCTAATGCGTTCACAATTGGTGCTCCTTTCAAACACTATTTTGCTTTTCCTTCCTCATCACGCAGTCCATTTTGCGATTTGACAACTTCAAGTAAATGACTATACATGGCGCGAGATTCTTTTTTCTTCGCACGTTTCGTAAACATTTCTACACTACCAACAAGTATTAGTAATTCCCTTGCACGAGATAACGCAACATTTAAGCGGCGATAATCATTAGCAAACCCAATGTCTCCACCTTTATGATCTGTGTTGCGGACCATACTAACGATGATCACGTCCATCTCCATACCTTGGAATCTATCCACTGTACCTGTGCGCAATTGCAAGTGATCTAGCTTCAGTTCTTGTTGAATGAGATGATCAATTTTCTTAACTTGTTCACCGTAAAAACTAATAACCCCTACACTTTTCTTCGTTCCTTTTGGTAGATTTCCACTTGTAATCGCCATTTCTGTAGCTTGATTTAAATCGAGTAATGTATGGCGAATTGTATCTAATTCACCCGGGTTAAAACGACTTTTCCCGTTTTTCATCTGCTCTTCAAAATAAGGCTTTCTACTTGGCATATCAAGCCATATTAAATGATCATCTCGTTTTACATAATGACCTTCTAAGTGATGATCTCGTACTTGATCTGAATTTTCTAGACCACATTGCAAATGGCTATCTTCGTTTTCATAGAAAGGAGCGATGGTTTTCATAATATTTTCGTGCATGCGATATTGAATGGCTAGCATTTGTTTATTTGATTTTGGTAAGTTTTTAAATAATCGTTCGAATAAGGATTCTTTTAATAGTTTCCTCAACTCATTAATTTCCTGTAAATCATCACTTTCATCGATAATCGCTTTAAGCGTTTCCTCTAAAGTGTCATCCCCAATTAGTGGTGGAAGTTGATGATGGTCACCTACTAAAATAATTTTCTTACCCTTTAACATTGGAAGTAACAATTCAGGTGGCGTTGCCTTTGAGACTTCATCAATAATTACCACATCAAAAGTCGGATAGTTGTCCATAAATTCTTTACGCGCAGAAGCAACACATGTTGTTCCAATGACATTTGCATGGTTTACATATAGTTTACGTATCTCATCTAGGTCATGCTCGCTCGCATTTAACAATAGTTGATGCCACTGTTGTTGTAACTTTTGTTTAATCGGCAATTGTTGTTTGTCATGATGAAGTTTTTCAATTATATTTTCGACACCTTTAATCGTTTCTTCTGTATATTGTTTTTGTCTTGCTAAATCTTGTTGCAGGATTTGTTCAAGTTCTTTTAATTTTTTCTCTTGTAAAAGTCCTTTTGTATTAATTTCTTTTACTTTTACTTCTGTTTGTGCAAGGTTTTCGAGCGCATCTTCTTCCTCTTTTAAAAGAGTCTCAAAAGTATCCTGTATTTGCTTAAGTTTAGGTAAAGTTGTAGCTACCGATTGCATTTGAATAGTCAGCTGCTCTAATTCTTTTTCTTGAATGTTCAATTGATGTTGAATGTCTGGTAAAGCTTCTGTCAGTTCTTCTTGAACAGCTTCACTTAACTTGTCTATTTTCTTTTTTAACTGTTCAACCTCAGCACTCCAGCGATTTCCTACATTTAGCAATCCACTTTCATGTTGTTTTGATGTATTCAAGATATACGATACTTGCGATTTCACTTCTTGTTTCATCATTTGGAATAGTCGCATGATTTCTTGACGCTGATTTTCAAGCATGCCAAATTGTTCTTCTACAAAAAAGCGTCGATTGTACAAACGCTCAAGGTATACATAAAGCTGATTTATATAAAGGTCAGGTGTCTCGAGTAAGAATCTTTTAAAGTGATCGATTGCCGAATCGATTTCACGAATAGAATAGGAAGAATATCCATTCTTCGTTTCTATCTCAACCTTTTGCAAAATACGCTGACTTTCTGAAACACCTATTTGACCTTCAAGATACCCGATTGCTCCGTTTAGTCGATTTCTTACTTCTTTCCAATCGTTATAGCCAAACATTTGAGCTTTAATGCGTTCAAAGGAATTACGTTGCCATTCAATTTTTGTATTCGCTTGGATATGATGTTCTTCCATAAAAACATTTAAATCCTGGATTTTTTTGCATTCTTCAATGGCTTCATTGGACGCTTGAAGTTTTCGATGGTTTTCAAGCCATTCTTGGTAAGCAGTTCGCGCATTTTTCAGTGCTAGTTCTGCTTTTTCTAATTCACCTTTAGAAAGTAAATAGGAAACTTGTTGGCGCAATTTCACAACTTCTGTTTGTTTTTCTTGTACCGTTTCTTCTAACTTTTCTAACGAACCATATTTTGATAATAGCTCTTCGAATTGTTGAATCTGTTTTTCTTCGATTATTTTTTTAGCAGTAAGTTCACTTGCTTTCTCTTCTAAAAGACGCTGTTCTTTTCTTAGAGGTCCTAGTGATTTCTTTAAATTTTTTATATCTTCTTCAACGATTACATAATCTTTTTCAGCTTGTTCCTGTTCTGCTATTTTTTCTTCTAGTACCGCGAGCTGTTGTTGTAGCCCTTGAAGTTCTTTTTCTTTTTGATCAATTGCAAGGTCCAATTCAGCTGTACGATCTCGATGAATGGCTAGTTCTGCTTCTAAATCATGTAATGTTTGTTCTCGCCAATATAACGCTACATTTTCTTCGATGAATTTTTTTCCTTCTTCTTCGATACTTTCTGTACGACCATAGCGAAGGATACGAATGTCCTTGTTTGCGAGAAGTCTACTTAATGCGTTATCAACAGCTAAATTGGATTGTGATGCAACTAAAGTTTTTAATCCTGCCTTAGCGTTTTGTTGACAGATTTCAGATATAACGGTCGTTTTCCCAGTTCCAGGAGGACCTTGAATGACATATAAATCTTCAGCCGATAAAGCACCAATAACCGCTTCTCTTTGGAATTCATTGAGTCGATTATCGAATTGTAGTTCTACTCTTTTTTTAGGTTGTTGAATCCTTGGACGTTCTTCAAATAGAATTTTTTCTAAATTCGCATTCGCAGCCAATCCTTTTTCTAGATCACTAAAGCCTTTTCGTAAACGACGAATCTGACTCAAAGTAGCAAAGTTACTAAACACGAGTTCTCTTGTTTTAGGATGCCATCTATCTTTTCGTACTTGTTCCTGTATAAATGGACGCAAATCAATTTCAACTGTTTTTTTGGAAGAATGAGCTTTTAGTACTGACCCCAGTTCATCTTTAGATCCTTGCACTTTTGCACTTAATCCAACAATTTTCTTCCATTCATTTTCTTTTAATCCATTGATTTTAAAGGTTATACGACTGAAATCTTCATTCACTTCATAATGAGAGAAGGAAACGGTCATATCATCGATAGTCGCATCTCGTTCTTGGATTTTCAGGTACCCTTCCCAACTTGAAATACGCTTTTGGACATACTTTGAGCGTTCTTCTGCAATTGGTAACTCTCGAATTTTACTATGTAATTCGAGTGGTAATCCAACAGTATTGCTAGCGTTTGTAGCAAACTGCATTTTCGTCTTAAAACGGCGATTCGTATGGACAGGTACTCGTTTACTTAATACACGGAAATTTGTTGCGAGTAAACCTTCATATTTTACAACACAATTCATGACCGCTACTTGTTCATCCAACTTTTCGGCAAGTGCATTATTTTCCACATTATCAAAATAGAGAGTGACAGCCATTTCGTCATGTGATGTATTTTGAACATGCTCAATGTGTACAACAAATGATTTTTGTAGGTGAAAAAAAGCATGTTCATCCTTCGCCCATGCTAAAATGCCTTCACGCGCTTTGTTCGTTAATATTAAATTTGTACGCATTACAGTTGGCTTAGCAACAACTTGTGCCATGAACATAACTTCCTTTCTTGTTCTTCAGCAATATCTTAATTACCTTTTCTCTGTTCAGATTAAAAAACACTAATATCTATCATATCAGTTTTTTCGTTAGAGATGGAGTGATGATATTTGGAAAAAATAAAAAAACAACTATAAACAAAAACGTCTATAGTTGTCTTTTGTCATATTGATTTGATTTATCTTGCTATATAAGAGAGTAAGAAATTATTTCATTTCACCAGATTGCAATTTATACATCTGATTATATCTTCCACCTAAGGCTAAAAGTTCGTCATGCGTACCTTGTTCTACAATTTCACCACGATCAAGTACTAAAATTCTATCTGCATTTTTAATAGTAGAAAGTCGATGCGCAATGATAAATGTTGTGCGCCCTTTTTTTAATACTTCCATTGCATGTTGAATAATTTCTTCTGTTTCTGTATCAATATTAGATGTAGCCTCATCTAATATTAATATAGCTGGGTTAAAGGCAAGTGCTCTCGCAAACGAAATCAATTGTCTTTGTCCTGATGAAAGCGTACTCCCCTTTTCAATAACAGGTTCATCTATACCACCAGGTAAATTCGCTAATACTTGATCTCCTCCGACAGCCTTTAGCGCTTTTTCTACTGTTTCCCGTGAAATTTTTGGATCCTCTAAACTTACATTAGATGCAATTGTACCTGTAAATAGATATGGATCCTGTAACACGATGCCCATATGTTCACGAATAGTTTGACGAGAGTAATCTTGAATATTATGTCCATCAATCGTAATAGAACCCTTTGTCACATCGTAAAAACGGAAAAGTAAATTCATAATTGAACTTTTTCCTGAGCCAGTATGCCCTACTAATGCAATTGTTTCACCTTGTTTTGCTTTGAAATTGATATCTTTTAGTACATATTCTTCTTCCTTATAGGCAAACCAAACATGGTTAAATGCTACATCTCCATGATAACGATCAATTCTTGTATCATCGACCGCTTCACCTGATTGATCTAGTAAATCAAAAACACGTTCAGAAGCAACATTTGCTCTTTCTAAGTTAGCAAGCTGATTAACAATATTTGTAACAGGATTAAATAGTCTTGTAATATAGTCGACAAATGCATACAACATACCAATTGAGATAGCACGGTCTCCAGCTAATTCTGCACTTCCAAAATACCAGATGAACATAATAAATGTAAGTGAACGAATGACACCAACTAAATTATGTGAAGTAGCTGAATCTAGTAATACTAACTTATTTTGATATTTATAATATTCGTCATTTAATTCATCAAATTCTTTTTGCATTTGTTTTTCTCGTCCAAATGCTTGAATAATCGTCATCCCATTAATAGACTCATTGATCATTCCATTCATATCAGACAACTTTCCACGTACGATATGATTGTATTTTGCTGCATACTTTCGATAAAGGATTGCCCAAAGAATAAGCAATGGGACAACTAATAATGCAATACAAGCCATTTTCCAATCTAAGAAAAACAGTGCAATATAGATGCCAAATATCGTCATAAAACTAGATGCAAATTGCGATAATACTTGAACAAATAAATCATGAATCGCTTCCGTATCATTCGTAACACGTGAAACTACTTTTCCAGCTGGCAAACGGTCAAAATAACGAATCGGAAGTGTTTGTATATGCTGATAAATATCATTTCGCATTTTTTGAATAATACGATTTGCACCCATTTGTAATAGAATATATTGCCCATATCGGAATATTGCTGTAATAACGGCTAGCCCAAAAAATACGGCCAATAAAATAGCAATTGGTTGAAATTCTAAGCCTTGTTCAGTAGCTTTTGAGATATGATCATCAATAATTTTCTTTGCCACTAATGGACCTGCTAAATCTGCAACTACTGCAATTGCTAAAAGGAAAAGTCCTGTAGCTAATATTTTTTTATAAAGTAAGGCATAACGCCAAAGTCTTTTGGTTGTACTCATAAATTATTTCGCCCCCTCAATCTGTTGGCGATCATGTTGTTCTTTGTACCAACCCTCTTTTGAAATCAGTTGTTCATGTGTACCTTCTTCAACAATTTTGCCATCTTCTAATACGATGATCCAATCCGCATGCATAATTGCAGACAATCGGTGCGTTACAATAATTGTTGTTTTATGTTCGCGAATTTCTTGGATATTCTTGATAATCGCACTCTCCGTTTTAGCATCAACTGCTGAAAGCGAATCATCCATGATTAATATCTCCGGATCACGTATTAATGCACGAGCTATGGAAATACGTTGCTTTTGGCCACCTGATAGAGATATCCCTTTTTCACCAACTAATGTATTTAACCCCATTGGTAGCATTTCCAAATCTTTTTCGAAGCATGAAACTCGAATAGCTTTCTGTAATTCTTCTTCTGTAGCGTCTGCCTTTCCAAACAATATATTTTCCCTTATTGTACGGGAGAATAATACGTGATCTTGAGGTACATAGCCAATCCAATTACGAACCTGCTCTTTTGTTTGTGCCTCTATTAACTCACCAGATAATTTTAGTTTTCCTTCACCAGTAGGGTATTCTCGTAGTAATTGCTTTACTACTGTGGTTTTCCCACTTCCTGTTTTACCAACAATCCCTAGTGTTTGCCCTTTTTCTAGAGACACCTCTAAATGTGACAAATTCGTCGATTGTGATTGAGGATATTGGAATGTCACATCATGGAAAACAACCGAACTTGGTTTTTCAATAACCATAGGTTCTTGAGGATCTGCAACATCTTCTTTCTCGTTTAGCGTTTCTTGAACGCGATCTAATGATGCATTTCCGCGTTGCATCACATTGATCAATTCCCCTATTGCAAACATCGGCCATACGACCATACCTAGATAAACGTTAAAGGAAACTAATTTTCCCAAAGTTATATCACCAATTGATACCAGGTATGCTCCATAACCCAGTCCAATCATATAACTTAACCCGGTTAAAACTCTTGTGATTGGTGTAAACCATGCATCAATTTTTTCAACATCCATATTTTTTTCATAAACTTCTTCTGTCATATTGTCAAAATGTTTTTCCGTTGCTCGTTCGTGAACATATGCCCTGACAACACGCACACCTTCAACTGCCTCTAGTACACGGTCATTCATCTGTCCAAAAGCATCTTGTGCAATCATATATTTCTGATGAATTTTTTTACCTAAAATTTGCATGGTAATTGCTAAAATAGGCAATGGAATAATTGCTGCAAGCGTTAATTTCCAAGATACTGAAAAGCCCATCATTAGAATAATTGTGGCAAGATATAATGTTGAATCTAAAAGTGTCATAATACCAAATCCGGCTGTTACGGAAACAGCACGCAAATCATTTGTAGCACGGGCCATTAAATCTCCTGTACGATTACGCTCATAGAATGGTGGCGACATCTTCAAAAACTGAGCCATTAAATTTTTTCTTAATTTCCGCTCAATTACATTTGAACCACCGAATAATTGATACTGCCAAATAAAATTGACAATATAAGCCATTACTAAAAGACCTGATAACGCGCCAATATATTGCCATAATAATATATTTGTAAGTGTCCCACGATGTATTGAATCAATCGATTCTCCTATCAACCATGGTGGCAATACTTCTACCGTATTAGCAATAATTAATAGCACTACAGCAATCGTATATCGTTTCCAATTTTCTTTAAAAAACCATTGAAGCTTTATTAATACATCAAACATAGATCAATTTCCTTCCCTTCATTTGCAAAGTCTAGTTAGCCATCTTCAATCGAATCCTTGTTCATTTTCCTTCGCATTTTTCGCACATACATCATGCACACTCCCTTTTTTGTCATTTCACTAAATTTTATGAATTAAAGGCAACAAAAAAGCACATACCCTAAAATGAGCATGCGCTAATTTTAACGAGTACGGAACACACCCGTACCTACCATTAATTTTTAGATAAAAAGAAAATTAGGAGGATTTGGTGTGGATACATTATGAAATTTACTGATTATCGAATTATGCTTAATCATTTTCATGTTCCATACCTCCTTTTCCTCAAAGTATTTAGTGTTTCTAAATATTAACATTAATATTTTATAATTGTCAATACTTTTAGAAAATTTCATCAATGAGTCCCAGTTTTATAAATTTTTTCTTTTCATTTAAAAAATAATTTTTATTTCGAATAACTTAATAGTAGAATTTATCTTATGTAATCTCAACTTAGATTCGATTCGTTAGGTAGAAAGTTTGAGAAATATGAACAAAAAGCATATGGATAATTTGTTTTTTGTCGAAAAATATCTTATTATATTCTTAAAACATTTTTAAAATCACAGGAGGTGTACACTTTGTTCTCCCCCTCATTTGGGTCTTGGAACAAAGGAAGTCTTTGGACATAGCCATACGATTGACAGCTTTTGCTGTCTTGATCGCATGTTCAGCAGTTTTCGTAGCAACAGAGTTTGCTATCGTAAAGGTTAGAACAACTCGAATTGATCAGCTTATTGCTGAAGGTAACAAAAAAGCATTAAAAGCAAAAAAGGTAGTAAACAGTTTAGATGAATATTTATCTGCCTGCCAACTAGGGATTACGATTACATCTTTAGGTTTAGGTTGGTTAGGGGAAGGTACGGTTGCTAAACTATTAGATCCGCTATTCAACTTACTTAACTTAAATCCTAGTATTACATCTATCCTATCATTTATCCTATCATTCTCTATCGTGACATTTGTCCACGTAGTTATGGGTGAGTTAGCACCAAAAACATTGGCGATTCAAAAAGCAGAAAGTGTAGCCCTTAATATCTCTGGCTTTTTAATCGGATTCCATAATGTGATGTTCATATTCATCAAACTCTTAAATTCTTCAGCCAATGGCTTAGCTGCCCTATTTGGTTTAAAAGGTATGAAAGAGTCCGAAGTCGCAATGACTGAGGAAGAATTACGAATCATCTTATCTGATAGTTTAAAAGGCGGCGAGATTAATCAGTCTGAATATAAATATGTTAATAGCATTTTTGAATTCGACGATCGTATTGCCAAAGAAATCATGGTACCTCGTACAGAAATCATTGGTATCGAAAAAGAGCTAACGTTAAAAGAAGTATTTGAAGTTATGGGCGTAGAACAATATACTCGCTATCCAATTATCGATGGAGACAAAGACCATATTATTGGCCTTGTCAATATGAAAAATCTTTTAACAGCTTATATTAAAGATCCTGCAAACGGTTCAAAACCGGTTACTGAATATATGCAACCGATTATTCGTGTATTTGAAACAATGCCAGTTAGTGATTTACTTTTAAAAATTCAACGCGAACGAATCCATATGGCCATTTTAATGGATGAATATGGTGGTACTTCAGGTCTTGTTACGATTGAAGATATTATCGAAGAAATTGTCGGTGATATCCGTGACGAATTTGACCAAGATGAAGTCCCTGAAATCCGTAAAATTGAAGATGATCACTATATCTTAGATGCCAAAATGTTGATTGAAAATGTAAACGACTTTTTAGGCATTAACATTGAAGAAGAAGATATTGATACAATCGGTGGTTGGTTCATGACTCAAGATTTTGATGCAGTAAAAGGTGAAAAAATTACTGAACAAGGTTATGAATTTATCATTAAAGAATTAGACGGTCACCATATTCTTTATCTAGAAGTCATCAAACTTCCAGAAGAATTAAAAGAACAAGCTTCAATTGATGGAGAAAACAACACATCTGAAGAATAACTTTTAATGTTTAACTAAACATAGAACGACGCACGCTAAAATTTATAGTGTGCGTCGTTTTCGCTTGTCTGAAACTTTTGCAAGGGGGAAACATTGTGGACTTATATACAAATTTAAGACAAGGGGAAAAAGGTGCATGGCTTAGTATTTTCACCTACCTTATCCTTAGTTCTACTAAATTAGCCATAGGTTTTATAGGACATTCTACTGCCCTTAAAGCAGATGGGCTAAATAATACAACAGATATTATCGCATCTGTAGCCGTTCTAGTAGGACTTCGAATTTCTCAAAAGCCACCCGATAAGGATCATCATTACGGACATTTGCGAGCTGAAACGATATCATCACTAATTGCTTCTTTTATCATGGCAATTGTAGGTTTTCAAGTTCTATTTAATGCTGCGAAAAGTTTTATTGACCACAATCATGCTACACCATCATTGCTAACAGCATTTGTCGCACTTGGCAGTGGTGTCGTGATGTACTTGGTTTACTTATTTAATATTAGACTAGCAAATCGCATTGAAAGTTCAGCAGTAAAAGCTGCAGCTTACGATAATCGTTCAGATGCATGGGTCAGTTTTGGTACTTCAGTTGGGATTTTCGGTGCTATTTTCGGCTTTCCGATTATCGATTCGATTACCGCAGTAGCTGTAGGATGTTTAATCTTAAAAACTGCTTGGGAGATATTCTTTGAAGCCGTTCATACATTAACAGACGGCTTTGACGAAGGGGAATTAGAAGCCCTGTCTGTGCTTGTTAAAAATGTAGATGGCGTCATTCAATTGATAGATTTTAAAGGTCGTAATCATGGCAATCTAATTTTTGTCGATCTAACAGTCACTGTAAACCCTGATCTTAATGTTTGGCAAAGTCATCATATTACCGAAGAAATTGAGCAAACCATTCGTCGTGTAAAACCATTAGCAGTAGTACTAGTTCATATAGAGCCAGAAGGTTTAGAACGTGATCATGAGCATAATATATTTTAACCAATCGATAAATTAAAATATAAATATTGACACTATAACTAATAAATGTTAATCTTGTTTCAACTAAGAGAAAGTAGGTGAGGTATCATGAAAATTCTATCATTCATTGAATCCAAGCAAATTGGTTTGTTACGATACACTCACTACTTGTGTGCTTTTTAAGTACACTCTCTTCTAATGTGCGTGAAACCTGTGACTGCCAATTTGCAGTTACAGGTTTTTTATTTTTTAGGACTCTATTAGCTCAACATTTGCAATGAAGTTCAAAACAAAAATGGCTCTTAAGCCTACACACATTAGGAGGAACAAAAGTGAATTTACAAGATTACGGTTGGAATAATAATTGGCAAAAACAATTTGAAGCATATAAGCATTTAAATACGAACGAACATTTAACAGTTGGTCGTGTTTTATTGGAACATAAGCATTCATATCGTGTGATGACAGAATTTGGTGAATGGATGGCTACACCTTCTGGTCATTTTCAATATAATGCTCAAGTTCGCCGAGACTATCCTGTAATTGGAGATTGGGTTGTATTAGAACAAATGCCTGGAGAAGAAAAAGGGATGATTCATGCAATCCTTCCAAGAACTTCTCTTTTCTCAAGAAAAGTAGCAGGTTCAAGCGTCGAAGAACAGATTATTGCTGTTAATATCAATTATGTATTTCTAGTCATGAGTTTAAACAAAGACTTCAATCTACGTAGATTAGAAAGATACTTAATCGCAGCCTATGATTCTGGGGCAAATCCTATTATTGTCTTAACCAAAAAGGATTTGTGCGAAGATCCTTCAGAATATGTAGACCAAGTTGAAACAATCGCCTTTGGTGTTCCGATTTACACAGTCAGTAGTTTAACTGGTGAGGGAATTGACCTATTGCAACAATTACTTTCAGATGGCAAGACAGGGGCTTTACTCGGTTCATCCGGTGTTGGTAAATCCTCTTTAACAAACGCACTTTGTGAGGAAAAGGTAATGTCCGTTCAAACAATTCGTACGAATGATGATAAAGGCAGACATACAACGACACATCGTGAGCTTTTCCAATTGCCAACTGGCGGGTTACTGATTGATACCCCTGGAATGCGCGAATTTCAATTATGGAATAATTCAGATAGTCTAGATAGTAGTTTTAATGATATTGAAACACTAGCTCAACACTGTCGTTTTAGAGATTGTGAACACAAAAAAGAGCCTGGATGTGCTGTAAAAGCAGCAATTGAGGAAGGTACACTCGAAAAAGATAGATATGATAGTTATTTCAAACTAAAACGTGAACTTGCATTTATTGAAAGAAAAGCGAACACCCAAGCCCAATTAGCTGAGCGAAGCAGAGGGAAAAATACTTCAAAGCAAATTAAAAAGAACACCAAAAGGTAGATTACATTTTATTTGATAAAACGAAATTTCAGAGGGGTTTCTAATCCCCCTCTTTTTGTTTGGACTTTACAGGCAGTTTTTCTTATTTCTCTTCAATTTGATGAGAAGCCTTTAATATTTGACCCCTTAAATCATTAGATTGTAAAGATAGATATATATCCAGGCATTCTCTAAATCGCATTTCCTCTTCACGCACTCCATTAAATTCTAGTTCCAAATCATAAGAGTGACGCTTTAATAGTGCAGCAATTTCAATAGGATTGAGTAAAGTGAGGACTTCCATTATTTCACTTTTTGATAATGTGGCATCTCTTATCACATCTTCTAAATCACTCATAGAATGTATTTCACTTTTTATAATCGCTAATTTATCAGAAGTATAGCGACATTCTTTTATTTCTTTGATGACGTTTCTATATAACTCATCGTCTATTTTGCTACCGTCTGAAAATTTTATCTTATAGTTCTTGTCAATATATTTTGCCGTTATAAATTGTTGATCGAGCGCATTCGATTTTACTGCTGTAGCTATATTCGCCACTATAATTGATAAACTCTTATCAATGTATTTTTCTAAAGAACCGGCGTTAATACCTAGCTCATACTTTAAAAGTTTTGCTGCCTTCAATACAATTTCTTTCAATTGTTCATCTGACTGTGCTGATAAAAAATGCAACAAATAATTTTTTTGAATCTTAGTGATTGTTAAATCCCTTGAATCCTTTCCAAGAATTTTGCAACCAATTGCTGTTGTAAGGACCTTTTCATATATATTCATCACTAAATATTGATACTCTTCTTGATATCCACTTAATAAGTGATGAATAGCTTCTGAAGAAAAATACCGGCAAAACATATTTTCATAATTAATGGTTTCTACATATTTCTGCATAAATTCAATACCAACAAAGCCACCGATTGGCACACAAATTGGATAATCAGCGGTAATATGAATTTCGTGAGCTTCGAAATTAGGATTATAAATTTTAAAAAAGCCCTTTACTCCTTCTGTCACAGTGGCGTTGTATATTTCTTGAGGAGTATCTATTTTATTTTCCAACATCATATTAGCAAAAACCTTTGTCGCTTTTAGCTTCTGATCAATTCTTTTTCTTCCCAGTTGATACAGTTTTTCGATTGCAGTTGCTTTTAACATTTGAACTGCATCTTTCGGATTTGGTACTGCTTTTAGTTGTATGCCTATTGTATAAAAAATCGATTTCATGATTCCTTCAGCAACTTCAACTCTAACGGAACTAGATTGACCATTATTATATTTTTCGATTTGGCTGTTAAGAAGTTGTATGCATTGAACCTGGATATTTTCTAATTCTTCTAGTGTTAATATATTTTTTTGAACAGCTATTTCTAAAAGGGATTGAACGTAAAATTCCTCACTTAGATTAAATCGATATATCTCACCAAACTTTTCAATACTCCTCATAATTATCATCATCCTCATTCTCGCAATCAGCTTCTTCATCATCTAATGGATTTTTTCCATACCTAAGATTCGTAGCTATTTTATCTAGTTCTCTACCAGAAAGTAACTCTAGAGACCCTTGACATTTTTGATTAAAGGCATTTCCCATGAAATAGATTAAATCATCATCGCTCACTAAATCTTCCATTTCATTTTTGTAATAGTAAAAGATTTCAATGAGTTCTTGGATTGTAGAGACGTAATTGTCTTTTGTAATATAAGGAGAGTCACAAAATTCCTGAATGATTTTATGAATAATTCCTCCACTAAATTCAACTCGACCATTTGAACTTAATACTTGATTTCTTGTTTTAACTAATTCCATTGCTTGTTGTTCCGTTAAACTAAGACCATATTTAGTAGTAAAATCATTACATTGAAAAATTTCTTGCACTGCCTGTTTTTGAATTAAGGATGAATGAATATTCATGATATTAAAATCCAATCGAGTCACCTTCAATTTTTTTAATATTTTAAACGAATTAAACTTGACAAATTATAATATTTATGATATATTTAAATATTATACACCTTTACGGATTTTATATAATACCATATAAAAGTGGATATTGTCTATAGAGAGATTGAATATTGAATTTTACTCATTTATATAAATAAAATAAAAAATCGCCTCTCTACACTAAGAGATGGCGATTTTTTATATTAAGATATTTCCTAATAATCTTCTCCGCTACCTTCTGTTAAACCATGTTTTACAGCATAGAGTGCAGCCTGTGTCCGGTCTTGTACTTCTAGCTTAGCGAAGATATTCGAAATATGTGTTTTCACTGTTTTTTCAGTAACGAAAAGTGATGCCGCAATTTCTTTATTGCTTTTTCCTTTTGTCAATTCGGCTAGGACATCCTGTTCTCTTTTTGTCAGTGGATGTTTGACATGTGGAAGATCTTCCATTATCTCACGATTTCGTATAAGTTGTGTGGTTGCTTGTGGGTGCATAATATTTTCCCCAGCCATAATTCGTCGAATTGCTAAAACAAGCTCATCAGGTTCGATATCTTTTAATTGATAACCTGCTGCCCCTGCTTCAATAGCAGGTACAACATGGTCACGATCAGAAAAACTTGTTAACATCAAAATTTGTATTTCTGGATATTTTGCCTTAATGCGTTTTGTCGCTTGGATACCATCCATTTCAGGCATGACTAAATCCATTAATACAATATCAGGATGTAGCTCTTTAGTTAGTTCGACTGCCTCTTTGCCATTACAAGCTTCTCCTACTACTTCGATATCTTTTTGAGTTTTAAGGAAGAACAACAATCCCCTTCTTACCACATGGTGATCATCAGCTATTAAAACGTTAATCATACTTATCCCCCTTTAATAAGGTAAACGGATTAAGATTTCTGTTCCTTTGCCCAAATTACTTACCCAATCAACCGAGCCACCTAAAGCTTTTGTGCGGTCACGCATACTTTGTAACCCGATTGAAGGTAGTTGGACGAGTGAGTCAACTTGGAATCCTCTACCTTCATCTTTTATAACAAGTAATACATCTGTTTGTGTAATCGTGATGAAAATTTGTGCTTCTTTAACACCTGCATGTTTTCTTACATTGTTAAGCGCTTCCTGCGTTAGTCTGAAAAGTGTCTCTTCAATACGAGAAGGTAGTTGGAGTACGCCAGATACTTTTACTTTCAGCTGTAAACCGAGCATTTCAGCGTATCCTTTTATCGCTTCGATTAAACCACTTTCTAAACCTTTTGGACGAAGTTGCCAGATTAAAGCACGCATCTCTGTAAGTGCCTCTTGTGTTAAATTTTGAATTTCTTTAAAAGTTTCTTTTGTCTCTGTTTTCTCTGCCATTTCAATACCTGCTCGTGAAGTTAACGTGACAGAGAAGAGTAATTGATTGACCGAATCATGTAAATCTCTCGCAAGTCGGTTACGTTCCTGTACAAGTGCCATTTCTTGCTCTTGTTTTGTTAGAAGTATCCTCTTGATTGCAGAACCCATTTGGAAAGCGACCGATTCAAGCAAGGCTAATTCATCGTCAGTAAAACGTACTGTATTCGGTGAAGCTACATTTAGTAATCCAAATCGTTCTTGTCCAGATTGTAAAGGTACCGTCGCATGATGAGTAATACCTGCACAATCACCAACACAAGCAGTAGTAGCATTCTCAATACGTTGGCACTCAATAATATTAGAAGCTTTCATCAATTCTTGATTGCGATATTTTGAAATACACCAACAACCACCTTTTTCAAGGAAATGGCAATTTCGATCCTCCAATGCAAGTGGTAAATTCTCATGTGCAATAAGCTCATGTCTCCCCCGTTTATTTACAAAGAAAATCCAACCTGTTTCAAAATTAGTACCTTTTAAAAATTTCCGTAGTGCACCTTGGAGCATTGGTTGCATTTCTGTTCCTTCGTTTAATAATTCTGCAATTTCTTTTAATAAACTAATATTTGAATGATCTGTAGAATTCATCAATTGCCTCCAATCTTGGATGCCCAATTCTCTTCTTTTCTTAATCATACCACTGACCTATCTTTCATGGCATGATTAGCCTCTCGGTAATTAGACTGATATTTGTTTACGGAAAAATAAGCCTTTAATATGTCAAATTGAAATTTAAAAGAGGATTTGTCTAATATCTTCTTTAATATAAGAAATAAGATAGATCACATAGCTATAGTGTTACCAAACCTGTTCAAAGTGAGATATACAGATAAAAGGAGGAGTAATATATGAAGTTTTATAAGATGAACGCAGAGAACGCAAAGCGAGTGACACAATATAATTCTAATTTTCTTATGAACTCTTTTATGCATTTAAATTGTGAGCTAAGAATTTCAGTTATGACTTTAAAGGAAATGGTAAAATTGGGTTTCATCAAACAACAACACCTCAATTACTCTATTTACTTGAAGGCGAAGGCGTCGTTTGCAATGAAGATAAAAAATATTATTCCGTCCAAAAAGGTATAGCCGTATTCTGGGATCATGGAGAATGGCATGAAACTAAGTCTAATCAAGGATTGGTTGCGCTTATAATAGAAGGATTTAACATTAGTGAAGATAGTATATTATTGGATACTTTATCGAGTGAAGCTTTACACTGTAGTGATTAAGAACTTTTTTATGAAATAATATTAGTGGAAAATAAATCCTCATTCGAGTACTAATGTTTTACATCTACTATTATTATTATTATAATCGGAAAAGAATATACTAAGATTAGGAGATTTCATATGTCAAAAAAGTTGGAGTATAGCTTACTTTTTATGTGGGTTGTATCACTAATCGCAACAATGGGCTCTCTTTTTTTCTCAGAAGTCCAAAATTTTGAACCTTGTAAATTATGTTGGTTTCAACGCATTCTAATGTACCCACTTGTCATTGTACTAGCTGTGGCATATGTTCAGAAAAACGCCCGGATTGCAGTTACAAGTGCTATTTTCTCTTGTTTAGGTGTATGTATTGCATTGTATCATTATGGTATTCAAAAATTACCTGCACTACAAGAATCAGCTGTTTCATGTGGACGAGTACCTTGTACATCAGATTATATTAACTGGTTTGGATTTATCACTATTCCATTCCTTTCACTTATAGCCTTTATCTTGATAGCTGGTACAAGCTTCTATATGTTAAAAGCACTTAAGGAGGAACATTAATGGCAAATTCTAAAAAAAATAATGCCCAGAAGAACGACAATAAGTTAACGGTTATTTTAATCATTGGTTTCATCGTGATAGCCGCATTTGCTACACTTTATTTCTTAAATAATAGTTCCAACAAAGAGAAGACTTCCGGTTCTAGTAACCTTTACGGTAAAACAGATTTAGCACAGTCTACGATTGATATTTTAGATGATAAAAACTATCAAAATATTATTTTACCTGAAGACTTAGAAAAGAAAATCTCTAGTGGCGACGAAGAAATGGTCTATTTCTTCAAATCCGACTGTCCACATTGTAAGAGAATCACTCCAATCTTAATGCCTCTAGCAAAAGATATGGGTGTTCATATCGACCAATATAATCTACTTGAATTTGAACAAGGTTGGGATCAATATAATATTAAAGGAACACCAACGCTTGTTTACTATAAAGATGGTAAAGAACAAGCACGTGTTGTTGGAGAACAAAAAGAGGACATTTTTAAACAATTCTTTGAAGCAACGATTTTGAAGGATAGATAATCCTATTAAAAACTCTAGAACAAATGAAAAACAACGCCTCAGATTTCTCATGAGGCGTTGTTTTTTTGTGTACTAAAAAGAAAAATGATCTGGATGTGAACCGAAACGTTCGTTACGATTTAGTGCATCGATTGCCGCCATATCTTCTGCAGTAAGTTCAAAATCAAATACATTTGCGTTTTCTTCGATACGACTTGGAGTTACTGATTTTGGTATGACTATATGGTCACTTTGTAAATGCCATCGAATGATGGTTTGGGCAACTGATTTACCATATTTTTGACCAATTGCAGCAATAGTTTCATCTTGTAAAACACGACCTCTACCTAGAGGAGACCAAGCAGTAATGACAATATCATTTTTTTGACAGAACTCGCGTAATTCGACTTGAGAAAGGTAAGGATGTAATTCGACTTGGTTTACCATTGGTTTTACATTTGCCGTTGCAAAGAGCTTTTCAAGATGATGGATTTGGTGATTTGATACACCTGTTGCTTGAAGTAACTTCTCATCATATAATCTTTCAATTGCACGATACGTTTCTGTAAATTTATCAGGAACTGCCCAATGTGTTAAATATAAATCTAAATAGTCGGTATTAAGAGCCGTTAATGTTTTTTCAAACGCTCTTAAAGTTTCGTCATAACCTTGATCGGTATTCCAAACTTTTGAAGTGATAAAAATTTCTTCTCTACGTTTTCCAGATGCACGAAGCGCTTCTCCAACTTGTTGTTCATTTTTATAAAATGCTGCTGTATCAATTGCAATATAACCAGTGTCCAACGCCTTTCTAATCGAATTGAACGCTTCTTCTGGTTGATCCATCTTATAAACACCTAATCCAAAACGTGGAATTTCTATACCGTTATGTAATTTTTTTGTTGAAGTTATTGAATACATGTTATTTCCTCCTTTTGGGTATTCTTATTATACAAATATTATCAAAGTATTTCGAGAATAATGAATTTTTCTGAACGGTTGCAATTTATTTCATAAACGAATATTATATTAAATGTTGTTAAAAACGTTCGTGTTTAGAAAGAAGGTATTTTGTTGTTTCATTTAAAAGAAAATAATACTGATATAAAAACAGAAATAATTGCTGGGATCACAACATTCCTTACAATGGTCTATATTATTGTCGTCAATCCAGTAATTTTATCTGAAGCTGGAGTGCCTGTTGACCAAGTATTTATGGCTACTATTATTTCAGCAGTTGTAGGAACTTTATGGATGGCACTTTGTGCTAATTATCCAATAGCAATTGCACCTGGTATGGGCTTAAATGCATATTTTACTTATTCAGTTGTGTTAGCTTCAAATGGAAAAATAGATTATATGACTGCCTTTGCATCAGTTTTTGTAGCAGGTATTATATTTATTATCCTATCTTTAACTCCTCTTCGTGCGAAACTAATTACAGCAATTCCTGAAAATTTAAAACGTGCAATTACTGCAGGTATTGGTTTATTTATCGCTTTTCTTGGTTTGCGTATGAGTAATGTAATTGTTGCAGACGAAAGTAGTAATCTTGTTAAACTTGGTGATTTATCTTCTCCTGGGGTTATGTTAACTTTGTTTGGATTGATCATTACAGTTGTGTTAATGGTGAGAAATGTAAGAGGTGCCTTGTTTATCGGGATGATTACAACCGGTATTATCGCTGCATTTACAGGACAATTGAAAATTGAAAAGGTATTAGCAATTCCACATTTACCTAAAGGCATTTTAATCTGGAACCCAGTAGATGCATTTGGAGATGTCATCCATTATGGTTTATATGGTGTAGTATTCTCCTTCATCTTAGTCACTTTGTTCGATACAACTGGGACACTCGTTGGTATTATGAAGCAAGCTGGTTTGATGAAAGGAAATGAGTTACCACGCGCTCGTAAAGCTCTTTTAGCAGATTCACTTGGTACTACAATTGGGGCTATGTTTGGTACAAGCCCAAACTCAGCATTTGTTGAATCATCTTCTGGCGTTGCTGCTGGTGGTCGAACTGGTTTAACTACTCTAACAGTTGCTATTCTTTTTATCGTTTCTTCATTCTTTGGTCCTTTAGTTGGTGCTGTTTCTGGCGTTGCTGCTATTACTTCACCAACATTAGTTATTGTAGGTACATTGATGATTGCATCTGTCAAAGATATCGATTGGAGTAAATTTGATGAAGCATTCCCTGCATTCTTAATCATTTTAATCATGCCTTTGACATCAAGTATTTCAACAGGTATAGCCTTTGGTTTTATCGCTTATCCTATTTTAAAAATAGTCAAAGGTGATGCAAAAAAGGTTCACCCATTGTTATATTTCTTTGCTATTTTATTTGCTATTCAGCTTATTTTCTTAAGATAATTAAAATACCTTATTCTTTATATTTAAAAAGCAATTGGAACAGAGATTTTTCTCCTCCAATTGCTTTTTTAACTTTTTCCACTAATATTATTTTTTATTTATTATTATCATCAAATTGTTCAGGGTCTTGCTCTCTACCTACTTCTTCTAGTTCCGTTTCACTTCTGCGTTTTTCCATTTGCCATCCAAGATTTTCAACATCGTCAAATGAAATGGCCATTGATCCATTTTCTTTTGCTTTTTTATCTCTTGACATGATTAACACTCCTTTTAATAGGTTATTCTTATTCTGTACAGTAATACAGATGTTATGAATTGAAAAATCATGATTAGATAATGACCAATTTCCGCCATATTTTAGTTTGGAAATTACATTTCATTTTTGGTGAAATTGGGCTATACTTGTAAGAGAACTTTTACTTTTTCATTTATTATGAGGAGGGTACTTCCATGAAATTATTATTAATACTTGGAGTTATTCTATCTTTCTTAACTGCAATCTTCACTGCTGGTTATGAAGACAAACCGTATTCTGAAAAATAATCATTTATATAAAAAGAGGACAGCCTTTTATGGTTGCCCTCTTTTTATATATTTGTTAGTGCATGCCTCTAAACCCTTGTTGACGTAAGGCTTCAAAAATTACAATAGCTGCAGTATTAGATAGATTCAAAGAACGAACATTATCACTTTGTGGAATTCGTAAGCATTGTTCTTGATGCTCTTGAATGATCTCTTTTGGAATGCCTGTCGTTTCTTTTCCAAACATGAAATATATTTCTTCTTCTGTGTTACTATAGTCGAAATCTGAATATGCTTTTGTTCCAAATGTTTCAATATAGTAGAGAGTACCTTCTGCATTTTTTTCGTAAAATTCTTCTATAGAATCGTAATAAGTAATATTAACTTTTGGCCAATAATCTAAGCCTGCTCTTTTTAACATTTTATCGTCTGTTGAAAATCCTAATGGACGAATTAGATGTAAATGTGTATTTGTTCCTGCGCAAGTTCTGGCAATATTACCTGTATTTGCAGGGATTTCTGGTTGATATAATACGATGTGTAAAGACACTTCGAGACACTTCCTTTATTTTTCTAATAACAATTATAAAGCGAAACTTCAATACATGTGAAGTTTACGTACAGGACGTGATGCTAATCCCTACTATTGTTAGTTTTTATTGGCCGCTAATAAACGCTAACCCTTTTTGTATTTCTAATTGAACTTCCTCGTCTTTTTCTCGGATGAGACCTTCTCGTAACACTTCTTCTACCTCTTTACCACCGATTTTACCAATGGCCCATGCAGCTGTTCCTCGTATAACAGGGCGCTCATCTTTTTGAAAAACTTCGATCAAAGTAGGTAAAGCAGAGACTTCTTTAAAATGCGCCAATGCGATTATAGCATTTCGTTGAATGGGTTTCTTGCCTCTCCAAGAGCCAGATATATGTCCATAGGTTTCTTTAAAATCACGGTTTGAAATGGCTAATAGAGGTTCAAGTAATGGTTTTGCCACTTCAGGATCGGGCTTAAATGCCTCATGTATCCAGTTACTCTTCCCTTTATTTTTTGGACAAACAGTTTGGCACGTGTCGCAGCCATAAATACGATTACCTATTTTAGCACGGTATTCGTCTGGCAAAAATCCTTTTGTCTGAGTTAAATAAGCAACACATTTTTGTGAATTTAGTTGTCCTCCCTGAACAAGCGCACCTGTTGGACAAACATCTAAGCATAATCTGCATTCTCCACACTGATCTTCCATCGGCTCGTCTGATTCAAATGGTAAATCTGTAATCATCTCACCCAAGTATACGTAAGAACCATATTCAGGTGTAATGACGGCGCAATTCTTTCCACTCCAGCCAATACCGGCTCTTTCTGCTACTGCACGGTCTGATAATTCTCCAGTATCGACCATTGAACGTATCTTACATTCAGGTACTTTTTCTTGAAGAAATGCCTCCAATAACGCAAGCTTCTCACGCAAAACAGTATGATAATCGATGCCCCAAGAAGCACGACAAAATATTCCACGTCTTGCACCTTTTTTTCCTTGAGGTGCATTTTGCATCTTTGATGGATAAGCAATCGCAATCGCTATTATACTTGCCGCATTCTCCAGTAAAAGTTTAGGTTCTGTTCGTTTCTCTATATCTGATTCTTCAAAACCAGATTGATAACCCAATTCTTGTTGACGACGAAGGTGATTCTTTAATTCCATAAATGGTGATGCAGAAGTAAAACCAATTTTATCGACGCCTATGATTTGTGCATAGGCGATGAACTCTTGTTTTAGCTCAGTCATATTCATTTGGTTTCACTCCTCTTTCTATGATAAACTGGAAAAAATATATGATTAGGTGATGTATAGTGACTAAAATAACATTGGACTCATCATTAACAAATCTAGTACCGGCATTTAAAATCGGCATTATTCATTATACCAAAATTGTAGTAGCAGAATCTCCTCAAATGATTAAAGGGAGAACACAATTGTATCAAGAAAACCTTTTTCTAGAATTACAAGAACAAGCTGTTACAGAAAGACCTGGTATTAAAGAATGGCGTTCAACATGGAAAGCTTTAGGTGGTGATCAAAATCGTTATCGTCATTCAGCAGAAAGCTTAATGAGAAGAATTGCCAAACAAAACTATTTAACCCCTTTCCAATCTGCAGTAGATTTGAATAATTTCTTTTCTCTTCAATATGAAATTCCTATTGGGATTTACGATGAAAATTTAATAGATGGAGATATTGTGATTGCGCTCGGCAATGAGGAGACCGGATATGAGGGTTTGAACGGTCGTTTTAATTCATTAAAAAATATAGCCCATTCAAAAGATTCAAAAGGACCTTTCGGTAGTCCATTCGTTGACTCTAAGCGGACAGCTGTTACAGAAAATACAACTGATGCCATTCAACTATTCTATTTACGTCCATCTTTTTCAGATGAGGAAAGTATAGAATTATTAAATGCTGCTGGCAAAATGTTCTCTCAAATTCACGGTGGTGACTACACAATTGCTCTAATAACAAAAGAACATAGAGAAGTCGAAATATAGCTTCGAGTAGGAGGCTTATTATTAGTTGTAAGCCGACCTTGTCATACCAACGTAAATACAACTCAATATATATCAGTTAGAAACAAAAAATCCACCTCTTATCTCAAGAGGTGGATTTTGAATTTAAGAAAGTTAGATAAATTAAAAATAATAATGAAAAAGAATTGGTACCAATAATACAAGAATGCAGCCGACAATAGGCACGGTTAAAACTTTAATTAAACCTTTCTTTACCTCCCTTTCCAAAGGAGCACCTCCATAAATATTTCTTGCTTCTTTCGCTGCAATTTAGTATTTATAAAAGTGTAGGTCTTGTTGTCTACTACGCCTCAAAGTTTTACTTTTAGAACCTATTTTGCATCTATACAGTAGTTGATGAAGCTTCTTTTTCAGCTCTCATAACCTCATCATCATATAGATGACAAGCCACGAAATGCCCTTGTTCTTTTTCTTGCCAACGAGGTTCCATATGCTTGCAAACTTCTTTAGCCATCGGGCAACGTGTATGGAATACACATCCTGAAGGTGGATTGATAGGACTAGGCAATTCACCTTTTAATATAATCCGCTCCCTTTGTTCTTCTATATCTGGGTCTGGAATAGGAATTGCCGATAATAATGCTTGCGTATAGGGATGAAGCGGTTTGTGATATAACTGTTCAGAACTTGTGAGCTCTACCATTTGGCCCAAATACATAACCCCAATACGACTCGAAATATATTTGACCATTGATAAATCATGCGCGATAAACAAGTAAGTTAGTTCTTTTTCCTTCTGCAAACGTTGTAATAGCTTTACAACAGATGCTTGGACAGATACATCTAACGCTGAAATAGGTTCATCTGCTATGATAAATTCAGGATTCAAGGCTAAAGCTCTAGCAATCCCAATACGCTGCCGTTGACCGCCCNGAAAATTCGTGTGGATAGCGATTAGCATGTTCTCTATTTAGACCCACGTCTTCTAATAATTCATAGACTCGTTCACGTAAAGCTTTTTTCTCTTGATATAATCCGTGAACTTCCATCGGTTCCGCAATAATCTCAAATACTGTCGAACGTGGATTTAAAGAAGCATAAGGGTCTTGAAATATCATTTGCATATTTTTTAGCATTTGATCTTTATCTTTTCCTACTTGTGCATGTACATCTCTTCCTTCGAATAGAACTTTTCCATCCGTGCGATTATAGAGACCCATAATAGTACGTCCTGCCGTCGATTTACCGCATCCAGATTCGCCTACAAGACCGAATGTTTCCCCTTTATAAATATCAAAGCTAATACCGTTGACCGCTTTTAATGTATTTCCTTTTCCTAGTTCGAAATATTTTTTTAAATTTTCAACAGATAGTAATACTTCACCCTTCATGATGCTCACCCCAATTTTGCTTGATATCGACTAACTCCACAAAGTTCCTCTTCAAATTTGGTACCTGCTAGCGTAATAATTTCTACCGTTTTTCCAGTTTGCGGAGAATGTATCATCTTCCCATCTCCTAAGTAAAGCCCTACATGGCGAACGGGCGCTTTCCCAAAGTCATCTGCAAAAAACAGTAAATCTCCAACTTGCCATTCTTCCTGGTTTTCTTTATCAACTGCTTGACCTGCTTCTTTTTGCTCTCCCGCATCACGTGGAATAATAATGCCACATGCTTTCAACATGTTATATGTAAAACCAGAGCAATCGTATCCATAAGATGACATTCCCGCCCATAGGTAAGGCAAATCTAAGAATGCTGTTCCTTTCGCAACCGCTTGATCCATAGTTGTTGGATTTCCTGTAGTACTACTTGTTGTAATTTCCACACCAATTTTAGATAAAAGCGCTTTTCCATTTGGCGTATCAACATGATAGAACTTTGAACATTCATCTTGTAAAGGCAAGATTGTATTGAATGGTAGAACTATTAACGGCTTTTCATCTTCACTCCATAATTGAACTTTATCAGCGGTAACTATTACATAGTTTTTAAATTTGTTTGTACCGCCTTCTTTTAACTGAGCTACTGGAACCCACCCCGGATAACCTCTGCTATCTTTTTTAGATGGCTGATGAATTGCCACAATTTTAGCCCAACCATCAACTATTTCATCGACAATTACTTCTTCCCCAAAGAGCAATTGTGTTTGAATACGATTGGCATTACACAAATCTACTCGTTCCTTGTATGGCAATGCCTCAAGCCATTTCACAAGATGCACTGGATTTTCAACACCTGGTGCATCGATATCTCTTACAGAAGATACGGAAGTCCAGACTGTTGCCACTGGTACTGCACAACGCCAAATATTACTTGAAGCTGCCATTTAAATTCCCCCTTTGCACAAGTTATTCACCCGTTTAATGCCTAAACCAGGCGTAGGATCAAATGTTATTTTTGAATCTTTATATTGTATACCGCCATCTAGTAAATCCTCTTTTAACATTAGCGGTGCATCAAAATCATAATAGATAATATTCGACTGACTTGCAGCAAAATGAGCAGCGGCTCCAACGCCTAATTTTGTCTCAATCATACTACCAGTCATACATTTCATATCATGACTAGCAGCTAGAGTTGCAATCTTCAATGCGTGATAGATTCCTCCAGCTTTCATTAACTTTATATTGATCAAGTCTGCAGCTCTCATCTCAATAACTCGCTTAGCGTCATAAACACTAAAGACACTTTCGTCCGCCATAATAGGGATTAAAGTATGATCTGTTACATACTTTAATCCTTCCAAATCATGCGCTAATACTGGTTGTTCGATAAATTCAATATTTAATTGTTCCTGTTCCATTTGCTTAATAGCTTGCACTGCCTCTTTTGGCGTCCATCCTTGGTTAGCATCTAAACGAAGTTTGATGTTAGATCCAACTGCTTCACGAATTGCTTTAATCCGTTTTATATCATCTGAAATTTCGCCGATTCCCACTTTGACTTTTAAAATTTGAAAACCATCATTTACATAATTTACTGCATCGTTCGCCATTTCAGATGGTTCATTCACACTAACGGTATAATCCGTTGTTAACTCTGATTTCGCACCACCTAGATATTGATATAATGGCAGTCCAGCATATTGTGCCAATAAATCATATAAAGCCATGTCGACAGCAGCTTTTGCACTTGAATTACGTACCATTGAACGATGAAGCTCTTGGAAAAGCTGTTCATGATAGTGTAAATCTCTTCCTATCAATAAAGGTTTCATCACTTCTTCAATCGCAAATCGAATACTTGCTAAAGATTCTCCAGTAATCACATGAGTTGGTGGCGCTTCGCCAAATCCTTCTCTTCCATCCTGCGTTTGAATACGAACATAAATTGCATCTGCTACAGTAACAGTTCGTAGTGCAGTTTTAAACGCCTTTTTTAACGGTACTGCCACTTGAAATGTCTCAATTGAACGAATGATCATTATTCCTCACCTCATTTTGTTATTTGACACCCGGTTGTATTGTGATTGTTTTTTCATCCGCATCTAAAAATGCATTGGCCCCTAATGGAACGGCAAAATGTGGTTGGCAATGACCAATTTTTACATCCTTCACAATTGGAATTGAAAGCTTTCCAAAATAATGTTCGAATACTTCTTCTAATGTTAGTGATACTTTGCGCTTTTTGGGCTCTGCATGGCTAAAATCAGCTATAATAATCCCTGCCACATCATCAAATTTACGAGCTTGACGAAGTTGATTTAGCATACAATCTACTCTGTATGGCTCTTCATCGACATCTTCAATGATTAAAATCTTCCCTTTTGTATTCACTTCAAATTTAGTACCAATACCATTTGATAGCAAGCTTAGGTTTCCTCCTACTAGCTCACCTTGACATTGTCCTGGATGAAAGGTTTCGATTGAGGCGAAGGATTCATCGTATTGAAGAACTGTCGGCTCAAACAATTGCTCGAACATTTTCGCTGATTTCTCCTGAAATGTATCTTTACCGATATCTGAGGCGAACATAGGTCCATGAAATGTCACGAAATCAGCGTACCTTTCAATGGCTGTATGTAAAAACGTAATATCTGAATATCCCCAAAAGACTTTTGGATTATGTGCAATTAAATCAAAGTTAATACGATCCGTATAGCGTGCAGCTCCATAACCACCACATGCGCAAATAATCCCCGCTATATTCGGATCTGCAAACATTTGATGTAAATCATCTAATCGTTCGTCATCCGTTCCTGCTAAATATCCATATACTGAATTCACTGATTCTCCTATTTTATAATTAAGTCCTAATGTTTTTATGAATTGTAAGGATTTATGTAAACTTTTTTGATCTGGAGGACTAGAAGGTGCAATAATTCCAATTGTATCGCCACGTTTTAATCTGTTTGGTTGTTTTTTCAAAATACCTCTCCCTTTCTTTCAACTTATATTTAAGGAAGAAATTGCAGTGTCATATTATGACACTGCAATTCTATTATTTTTTATCTGCCCATTTAAGTTCTAAATAACCAACAGGATGACGAACAACACCTGTTACAGACGGCTTTTGTAGTGCTAATTGGTTGTAGAAGTAAAGTGGAACAATTGGCGCTTCATCGATTAAGATTTTTTCTGCATCTTGAAGCATTTTCCAACGTTTCTCATTATCTGTTTCTTTTTTAGAATCTGCGATTAATTTATCAAATTCTTTATTAGACCATCCTGTGCGGTTCATAGTAGAATCTGTTACAAAACTTTCAATTGCATTTACCGGGTCAGCATAGTCAAATAAGAATGATGAACGTGATAATTGGTGTTTCAATTCTTTTTGTTCAGTCATAAATACAGCAGGTTCAACATTTTTTAGCTTGATATCTACACCAAGATTCTCTTTGAATTGGCTTTGAAGAGCTTCTGCAATTTTTTTGTTATCTGGGCTTGTAGAATAAGTTAATGTAACTGCTGGAATCTTAGACCAACCTTCTTCTTTCAAACCTTCTTTAAGTAATTTTTTTGCTTCCTCTTTGTTGAAAGTGATTAAATCACCAGTTACTTCACGGAAATCTTCACCTTTTGCATTTGTTAAACCATAACTTACAAATCCGTGAGCAGCTTTTTGACCTTGTTTAGTTACATAGTCAACAATATTTTGTTGATCTACAGCCAAAGCAAATGCCTTACGAACTTTTTGATTGGTGAAAGGTTTTTTATCAACATTGAAACGGTAGAATGCAATACCCGCTTGATCTTGATTTGTTAGCTCTTTGTTATCTTTTAACTGTTCAGCGAGTTCTGATGGCACTGTTGAAATATCGAGCTCATCTGATTGATACATTTGATATTCAGTGCTCGAATCATTAACCATTGCCCATTCAACTTTATCTAACTTCACAGTATCCTTATCCCAATATTGATCGTTCTTTGCAAAAACCATTTTAGAATCGTGATCCCATGATTCTAATTTAAATGGACCGTTTGCAACGAATGAATCTGCTTCTGTAAACCATTTTGGATTTTCAGTTGCTACCTTTTCATTTACTGGGAAGAAGCTTGGATTTGAAATAATGTTCAAGAACGCTTCAGTAGGCGCATTTAGTTTTACTACAAATGTCTTATCATCTTTTGCCTCAATTGCAATGTCTTCCGGTTTTCCTTTTCCGGTATTGTAACTTTCTGCACCATCAACTACATAAGCTAAAAATGCTGCTGGAGATGCAGTTTCCGGATCTAGCATATGTTTCCAACCATATACAAAGTCGCCTGCAGTCACGTTATCACCATTTGACCATTTCGCATTATCACGAAGTGTAAATGTATAAGTTAAACCATCATCTGAAACGTCAATTTTTTCAGCCATAGCTGGTTCTGGTTCATTTTTGTCGTTTAATCGTACAAGACCTTCCATTAAGTTATTTAATGGAGCCCACGATACCGCATCAAAAGCAACTGAAGGATCAAAAGAAGACGGTTCAACACCGTTATTTAAACGTAATACCTTTTCTTCTTTCTTTCCTCCATCTTTAGATGTTTCATCTTTTCCTGCATCTTTGCTTGCTGTACATGCTGCTAGTACAAGCATTAAAAGTGCCATAAATACTAGCGGAAGCCATTTTTTTCTCATACATTTCCCCTCTTTCCCCTTTTTATATTTATGTGAAGCACTGAGTGCCTATCACCTATTCACTAAATAATCCCTTTGCTCTTTCATCTTGTAGCCAACAATCCGTATAATGACTAGTCGTTAAATAGGTTGTTTCTGGTTGTACATAGTCACATACCTCCATTGCAAAAGGACATCTTGCTGCAAATGCACATCCTTTTGGTGGAGCAAATAAGTCTGGCGGTGTACCCTCGATTGGTTCTAATTCTTCCTCTAACAAATCTAAACGTGGAACCGAATTAAGTAACCCTTTTGTATATGGGTGTGTTGGGTTATAGAAAATTTCACGTTTCATACCTATTTCGATAATCTTACCTGCATACATCACAGCTATTCGATCTGCTATTTTCGCAACAACACCTAAGTCATGCGTGATTAAGATAATGGAAACACCTGTTTTTTCTTGAATTTCTTCGAATAACTCGAGAATTTGTGCTTGAATCGTGACATCTAATGCAGTTGTCGGTTCATCAGCTATTAATAACAAAGGCTCGCATATAAGAGCAATTGCAATAACAATCCTTTGCCTCATACCACCTGAAAATTGATGAGGGTATTGTTTTAAGCGTTCTTCTGGGTTCGGTATCCCCACAAGATTCAATATCTCAATAGCCTTTTTATTTGCTTCGATTTTGCTAATCGATTTATGGGTTCTAAGACCGTCCGTTAGCTGTTCTCCAACTGTCAGAGTGGGGTTTAGAGCCGTCATAGGATCCTGGAAAATCATCGAAATATCTACACCTTGAACTTTCCTCAGGGCATTTTTATTTAATTTTGTTAAATCTTTTCCTTTAAAAAAAATGCGTCCATTCGATATTTTACCGGGGGGTTGTGGGATTAGCCCCATAATTGCGTTTGATGTTACACTTTTCCCACACCCTGATTCACCAACAATTGCTAATGTCTCCCCTTCATATAAATCGAATGTAACACCACGTACAGCATGAACTTCTCCACCATAAGTTTTAAAGGTCACATGCAAATCTTGGACTTCCAACATTTTCTTTCCAACTTTTGTGGAGAGATTTTGAAGTTGTTGTTCATCGTAGTTTACTTTACTTGTCATCCCTCTCACCCCCTAAGCTTAGGATCAAGTGCATCTTGCAAACCATCACCTAAAACATTGAATGCAAACATCGTTATTGCTATAAATAATGCAGGGAAAAACAACCTCCACCAATCCCCTGATAAGATAACCGGTAGTGCATCATTTGCCATCACGCCCCAACTTGCATATGGTGCTTGGATTCCTAACCCTAAAAAGCTTAAGAATGCCTCTGAGAAGATAGCACTTGGCACGGTTAAAGTCATTTGAACAATGATAGGTCCCATTGTATTTGGCAGGAGATTTTTTCGAATAATTCTAGACGTCCCTGCACCAAAAGATTTTGAAGCTGTAACAAACTCATAGTTTTTGATTTGCAATACTTGTCCTCGTACAATCCGAGCCATACCTACCCATCCTGTAATCGTTAAAGCCACGATTATTGTCGTTAAACTAGGTTCCATGACAACCAACAGTAAGATAACTACTAACAAATGCGGTAAACCGTATAAGATTTCAATGATTCGCATCATAACTAAATCGACTTTACCGCCTTTGTATCCGCTAATACCACCATAAATAATGCCAATTGTCACATCGATGATTGCTGCCATTAAACCTACAAACAGCGAAATACGAGCTCCATACCATGTTCTTGTAAATACATCGCGGCCTAATTCATCGGTACCAAACCAATGTTGCATCGAAGGAGCTTTGTTTTGATTTGGTAAATCAGTACCTGTTACCGAATGTGGTGAAAGCATCGGTATTAAAATAGCAGCAACCCCTAAGAATATTAAAAAGAACAAGCCTATCATCGCTAATTTATTTTTCTGTAATCTTCTCCAAGCATCTGCCCAATAAGAAAGTGATGGTCGAACAACTGTCTCTACTTTTTCAAGACCTTTTTCTTTTGGTTTGAACCATTCATCTTTTACTTCAACTTTATGGATATTCGTCATGATGCGTCACCTTCTTTTTTATGCAATTTGATACGTGGATCTAGAATGCCATAAACAATATCTACTAGAAATAACATAACGACTAGAAAAGTACTATAGAATACGGTTGTCCCCATAATGACGGGATAGTCACGGTTGTTAATACTTTCAACGAAATATTTCCCCATACCTGGTATAGCGAATATCTTTTCTATGACAAATGTTCCTGTCAAAATACTAGCTAGCGTTGTACCCATAATCGTAACGACAGGCATCATCGCATTTCTCAATGCATAGCGGATGATGATTTTCCATGGTTTAAGTCCTTTAGCTTTTGCCATTTTAATATAATCCTGTGTCAAGACCTCAAGCATACTTGCCCTCGTCAACCTTGCAATAATTGCCATTGGTCCTGTGGCTAAGGCTAGAGTTGGTAGCACCATATGCATCGGACTTTGCCAAGTTGCCGCCGGAAACCACCCTAGTTCTCCAGCGAAAACTTTTATTACTAATGTTGCTAAGATAAAGTTTGGTAAGGAAATCCCAACAACCGCAAACGTCATCGCTAAATAGTCAACCACACCATTATGTCTTAGTGCGGCAAGCGTTCCTAGAATGACACCCGAAATAACCGCAACTAATATTGTCACCATGCCCAGTTCAAACGAAATCGGAAATCCTCTACTGATCAAACTATTTACAGTCTCATTTGGCTTTTTAATAGAAGGTCCAAAATCAAATGTTATGATTGATTTTAAATAACTTACATACTGCGAGGAAAGCGGTTGATCCAACTTGTAAAACTTCTCCAAATTCTCTTGAATCGCTGGATTTGTTGTACGATCGCTATCCAATGGTGATCCTGGAATGGCATGCATTAAAAAGAACGTTAAAGTAGCAATGATTAAAATCGTCACAATCATCATCAAAAAGCGCTGGATAATATATTTCACCATAGAAATCTCCCCCTTTGTGTGTGCTCTTAGATGTCTTTAACAGTAGCGTGCTTGGAAAGCAAGCTCAGCCATTACTAACATTGCACGATAAGCTTCGAGAATATCCTTTGCTTTAAATTCAACGATTGTAGTCCCTTCAATAATTCTGGTTCCTGGCATTAAAGCAGCCCACTCTGCCTGACCATAATTCGTAAATTCAATTTTTAATACTGGCTTATCTGGTGGTGTTAATGGTTTAATGTCATCTTTTTTAACAATTGCTTCAGCTACTTTTTCAGCAACTAATTCTCTTGCCTTTTTAGGATGAAGTGTTTTTACACAAGAGCGTGAAATGGTTTCCTTCACGGCTGCTGTTACTACACCTGGTACAAGTGCTTCTATTTCACGACATGCACAATCATCACCCGCTAAAAAAATGACAGGTACCCCATAATACCCTGCCACATATGCATTGAAGCCAATTTCTCCTATTTCTACATCGTTTATAAAGATTGTTCGAAAACTAAATGTCATTGAATGACTCATTACCCCTGGCATACCTGCGCGTGCATGATATCCAGCAAATAAGACACCGTCAAAACTTGAGTCAACATTATGTACCATCGAAAATTGCTTAAAATCTCCGGATATTAGAGTTGCTTCTTCATGCAACTCTTCTACTAATAAATTGTTCATCTTAGAGTGACTATCATTCACCAATACTTCAGTAGCTCCATTTTTAAATGCAGATTCAATAATTGCATTCGCCTCTTGCGTCATGATTCTTCTGGAATTTTCATAGTTTCGCTCTGATGATGTGACAAAAGTATAATCAGGTAACCCCGTAATACCCTCCATATCTACTGAAAGAAAATATTTCATTAATCTCTCCCCCTATCAATCTTGCTGTCCTTATTGCTAGATTAACAAAAATATTTAGAATATTCAATTATTTATACGTAAGAAAATGTAACATTACTTTATTTTTACATAAAATACAATAAATAATCCTTTTGCAAAATAAAAAATCCAATTCTCATATGAAAATTGGATTTTATTTTGTACCCTACTCTACTCCAGGAAGAATAGCTAAGTCTTTGTTTTCTGCATCTAATAGGACATCTACGCCTAACGGAATTCCTACATTCGGTTCGCAATGACCAATCTTAAAACCGCTCACGACTGGAATATTTAAATCTTTAAAGTAGGATTCAAATAGCTCGTCTAAACTTGGCGAATCTTCGTATTCTCTTGGATGTATTTCAGTAAATTCGCCAATAACTATACCTTTTACTTGTTCGAATTTACGTGCTTGTCTCAATTGGTTCAACAATCCATCAATCTGAGCTGGCTCTAATCCGATATCTTCTATTAGTAGAATCTTACCGGCAGTGTCTATTTCAAATTTTGTTCCTAAACTATTCGCGATTAATGTTAGGTTTCCACCTGTTATCTCACCCCGTGCTGCTCCGCCACAAATTGTTGTAAGTGGTGAAATACTTTCATCGTAGTGAATTTCTGCAGGTTGGAATAATTGTTCAAACATATGCTTTGTACGTTCCATTACATTTTCGCGGCCAATACTTGATAAGGTAGGACCATGGAAAGTGACAATATCAGAAAACATACCGATTGCAGTATGCAAAAATGTGATATCAGAAAAGCCCCAGAAAATTTTAGGATTTTCTTCTAATAGTAAATAATCAATCTTATCAGCTATTCTTGCAGCACCGAAGCCTGCACTTGCACAAAAAATTGCTTTAATAGTTGGATCTTCAATCATTTCTTGTAAATCTTGTGCACGCTCTTGATCGGTACCCGCTAAATAGTGGTTATGTAGCTGAACGGTATTACCTAACACATAATGCAATCCTAATTTATCTAAAAAATCTAAAGCTTTCGTTAATCTTTCTATATTTGGAGGACTAGAAGGTGCAATAATTCCTACAGTATCCCCTTTGTGTAATCGTGGTGGACGTCTTTTCATATTCAAAACTCCTATGATAGTTTATATAACTATCCTCTACTTTACCAAATATCCGGTTAAAAAAGCGAATAGATGCCATTATCATGGCAGAATTTAAGATAAGTCAATTATCCATTTTTTATAGCTAATTTAACCGATGTTTCAATCTTTTCTTTAAAGATTCCTGTTTCATTTAAAGTCAATAATTCTTCCCTTAAATGATCTTCAAATAGTTGAACATGCTCTCCTAAAAATCGTTTACTGCCATAGGATGTTGAATAGATATTGCCAATGATCGAATCGACTGTCCATATTTGATCATAAGTTGGCATTTGATATACTTCTAAATCAAAAGGTGATTTTTCTATCACTTCTTGATGGCTTATTGTTGGATGTGAATATGTAGTATTTCCTGCTCTTCTTTCTTCACCATACCACTGTTGAACTACTTCATTAACTTTCTCTTGCCAAGGTAGGACTACTTTGTTTGGCGAATAATTATCGATGATTGCTACACCGCCATTTAAAGAAACCATGTCATATAATGTTTCAAGTACTACTGGACGATCCATCCAGTGAAATGCTTTTGCAATTGTGACCAATTTAAAAGATTCTTCATAATTTTTTCGATAGCTGTCTATATCTCCATTAAACCAATTTATATGCTCAGCTCTTATTTCTGTGGTTAACCTTTCTGCTTCCTGAATCATTTCGAGGTCTGGATCAATTCCAACAATTTGTTCAAACCAATCCGAGAATCTAAACGCTAATTGACCTGTACCGCAACCTAAATCCATCATTTTCCCATTACCATCTAAAGAAAATCTATTAACTAAAAATCTTATAAAAGAAGCTGGATATAACTGTCTATATTTTGAATAAAATTTTGCTGCTCCTTTAAATAAATCTTGTCCATAGCTTTTCATTTAAAGTCCCCCTTTTTAATTATTAACTTCTTCGTATTGCTAATAGTATCCACTTTCTTATGTATATAGTAAAACCTTATATTTCAAAAAAATAGAGAGCCCTATGTGATAGAGCTCCTTAATAATTTCACGATAATATGCTATATTTACATTTCTAAAGAATTTGCCTTCGGGTCATCCTTAAATTGAACATCCGTTTTAAAAATTGGTATTTTGACATTTAAACCATTCTTATTGTTAAATTCTATCCATTTCTGTTTTTCACGCTCTACAGCTCTATTCTGCCATTCCATCCAACCACACTCAGCACAATGGCTTTCCACATAACTATTTCCATGTGTATCTTTATGATGATAGAGTGTATTCGATTTGCAATTGTAGCAATAAATAATTTTTTCATCAGTTCGCATATACATAATGGCACCCTCCTATATTCATGGTCTACTAAAACCAGAATTTACAATTTGCCATTACTTTATACAGGAATGATAGAGAACAAATACTTAAAATCCCCACTGATGAATTTTTATTTTAATTTTTTCACTCTACTTGAATACTCTCTCCTCTTTTTTTATACCACCTGTAAAATTCCGCAGAATATGCAAGCGGCATATCGAAAACGCTTGTTACTTTAACAGGATTTGCTCGGTTGCTTACATAAATCGTTGAAGCTTTGAATTTTCTTTGAATTGGAGATGTTCTTACCTTCGCCTCAATTATATTTTTTCGCTTTGAAATAAGCATTTTACTGACAAATCCACCTGATTGCATTTGAATCAATTCATCATGAATTGAAAAATGGCTATTCTGGAAGTCCACATATCTAATAGTTTCTATTAGTATAAATAAAATGAGAGAAATCCACCAAAATGTCGGTATCCAAATGAATATTACGATTGAAGAAATAATCCAAATTATACTAGGTCTACATAATTTCAACCAAAGCACTCGTCTTTCAAGCTTTCTCGGTTTTAAATCGACTTGATATTCGGGTAAAAGTTCAGTAATAATCTGAAAAGCTATTTTCTTTGGAAGGAACGGATATAGCGTGCTAATATCGTCATCATCCTCATAACTACTAGATGTCACCAACTCTACTTCCACTAAGCCTAAGAGTTGTTTAAATAACCCTTGTTTTATATTAAATGCTTGAACACGAGATTTTTGGATCGATAATCGAGTTTCATTGAACAAACCTCTTTTAATATATATTTTCAAGTCATCACTTGAAAGTGTATAATTCCAGTATTTAGAAAATGTATAGCAAATAGATAATAGGAATGAAATGAGAAGAATCCCTATTAAAACAAACGCATCAATCCATAAATGAGATAAGATCAGTTCAAGAGACACTGTTTTTTTCACAAAATGAAATGCATCTTTGTCTTTAATTATTATTCCAACAGCGAAAGTTGGTACTACCGTCAAAAATTTCACAGAAGCAAATGAAGCTTTCAATAAATCAGGTATAGTGACTTGATAATGAATCTTCTGATCCCTTTGATGCATTGAAATAGTATCTTTACTATTATCATCTAACGGAGCAACTGGAGTTTTTTTGCTAAATACCAAATCTTCCAGCAAATTAGCCTCTTGCAAAGAAAGCATCTCGAATACTAGATCTTCATCTGTTACAGCTGCAGTTGAAAATACAATTTGCGTTTTACGAGAAAGTTTATGCAATATTGTCCTTTTTCGCTGAATATTTTGTACCCTATTAAAAGGGATAACTTGTTTGTTCTTAGTGAAAACACCAGAGTGAATATAAAAAGCACGATCATCATAGCCATACCTATAAGTAAACCATTTTAAAAATACAAGTAAAAACAAGAAAATGACGATAAAAGGGTATGCAGTCCACAATAAATGCCAAATATCATTCGTAGAGGTTTCGTTTAAAAAAATTAAGGCCAGCGTAGGGATAAGTAAAGACCTTATTAGCTTCAAATAATTTAATATTAGTTTGATGGATGTTATCTTTTTCATAGAAGGAACCGTTTCTATCATTCACTCACTTCCTTAATTTTTGCAAAGATAGCAATTTGATCTCGTAATATGTATGCTAGATCTTCTGGAATACCAGGAATTTCATGCATTGACCCCATCGTATGGACCTCAATATTATAGAGTCCAAATCTTCTCAAAATAGGCCCTTGTTCTAACAAGACAGATTGAACTTTTGTCATTGGTATTAACTCGTTTACTTTAAAAAGTTTACCGTTTTTTATTTTTATAAACTCTTCGTCAATATCATACCGCCAATATTTTTGTGTTAGATATGGGCTTAAGGTTACATCCCACAGAGCATATATAATTTCGATAATAACTAAAATAAGTAGCAACCATTGTAGCCAATGCCACCAATTAAAGTGTTCTGCAACAAAATATAATGTTAAAAGAATAGCAAAAATAATAATATTAGAAATAATATTACTTATACGCCATGCCATTTTTGCTTTTTCTGGCAATTTAGTCTTTGGTTGTTCAATCCAACCCTCCATCTACAATCATCTCCTTTTTCTAACCTTTATAGATTGAGAAACTCTAAAATGTTATATACTTCTATTTTAATATAGATTGGGCATTCATCGTGAAACAATCTATCTTTCTTTGATGTCGATTGAATTTTTAGATGTATTTTTTACTCACTCTAGTTAGATGATAAAACCAAATGTTACACTTGAAGAAAAGAAGAATGTAGGATATGCGATTATTTATTCTTTAGCTTTTTATAGAAAGAAGGATACCATGTTACAAGTAAATGTAGAGAATACAAGTTTAATATTAGAAGGAGGTACTTTTCGGACGCTTTTCTCTGGTGGTGTGTTAGATGCTTTTTTAGATCACCAGATTATGATGCCTTATATTGTTGGGATTTCGGCAGGAGCCATTAATGCATCTGCTTATGTTTCTCAACAAAAAGAACGTATGGTATACACATTATTAAATTATCGTCATGACAAACGTTATATGGGCATGCGTAATTTTTTTACTGAACGAAGCTTATTTGGTTTAGAATTTGGATACGATACGATTCCTAATGAGCTCTATCCATTCGATTGGGATACCTATCAACAATACAACGGTCAATTATTATTCGGTGTAACCAATGCCCATACAGGACAAGTTGAATATAAAGACGCTCTAGAAATGGATAGAAAATGTATGATGCTCCGTGCTACATGTGCTATTCCTGTACTCTTTCCAGAGATTAAGTTAGATGGCATCCCTTACTATGATGGAGGACTAGCCGAACCAATTCCCATTCACCATACCGTCGATGAAGGTTTTAAAAAGCATGTTATTATCCTAACTCGTCCAAAAGGTTATCGTAAAAAGCTAGATTGTCAAAGTAAGATTGCGATGAAACTTCTCAAAAAACGCTATCCTGCTATCGTCAAAAGTATGGAAACACGCGTCGACCATTATAATGAATCATTAGACTACTGCGAACAACTAGAAGCAGAAGGAAAAGCATTTATCTTCCGTCCTACAACTGCACTTCATAGCTTCGAAAAAGACCTAAATCAAATTCGTACAAATTATCAGATGGGATATGAACAAGCTGTTAAAAGAATGACAGAATTAAGGACATTTTTGCAAATCTAATATATTTGTACGCAAATATCATTGTAGAAATAAGCAATCTATGGCAATCTAAATAGTAAAAGTACACTAATTGGAGGAAAGTACATGGAACGAATCCCAAATTGTCCACAATGTCAATCGACCTACACATATGAAGATGGAGCATTATTTGTTTGCCCAGAATGTGCACACGAATGGACAGCTCACGAACAACAAGTTGCCGAAGAGGCAAGCATCATTCGCGATAGTGTGGGCAATCCTTTATCAGAAGGAGACACCGTTACCGTTGTAAAAGATTTAAACGTCAAAGGTGCAACATCGAATATCAAAATAGGAACAAAAGTAAAAAACATCCGATTTGTTGATGTAGATGGCCATGATTTAGAAGGCAAAGCCGATGGATTTGGCGCCCTTTATATACGTTCAAAATATGTAAAAAAACTATAATTTGCTATAAAGCAACAAATTTAAAGAACCAGAAAAGCCTCTATAAAGAATCCTTGCAAAATTCTTTATAGAGACTTTTTTATGTTCTTAATTTTTTTAATAGATATATTTAACAGGTATTTAAACATCTTTATAGAATTAATTAATTAATAGAAGACCAGAACGACTTATAAAGGAATTATTCCAGATGATTTTTTAAACAATTTATCATATGAGCAAAGAACTGAACTATGGATACATAATATTGGGCGAAAAAATAATTTTATATTAGTAGCAGAGAGTACTGAAGGGGAAATTATTGACTTTGCAGATTTCTGGAAAAGAGAAACGAATACAATACCCAATTCAAGTGACTTAACATCCATCTATTTACTTGAAGAATATCAAGGAAAAGGTATAGGAAAGAAATTACTAGAGCGACTGTTTCTGCAGATTAAACAATTAGGCTATCAAAGTTTTTTTGTTGATGTATTAGCCGAGAACAAAACACGCTATTTTTATGAATATTATAGTGCAAAATTTTACAAAACAGTTCAAATCAAAATAGGTGGGAAAATTCTCGATGAAATAATATATATATGGGATAACGTTGACAAGGTTTTAGAAAAGCTAAAGAACTAATAATGAGTTAGTAATCTTTAATGGAGGAAGCATAGTGAAAATTATTCGAAAATATTGGCTGTTATTAGTTGGTTTAGGTTTTTCTAATTTAGGAAACTGGATTTACCTTGTAGCACTTAATTTATTTGTATGGCACTTAACGGAATCTCCTGCAGCAATGGCAGGAATCTTTGTTGTAGGACCCACAGCAAGAGTATTAACAAACTTGGTGGCAGGCTCTTTTATTGATCGTATGAATAAACGTAGATTAATGATTATAACAGATATATTACGAGGGCTTATCGTTTTTTGTATGCCATTTATGGACTTTATCTGGCTCATCTATACATTCGTATTTTTAACAAATATTGCGAGTAGTTTCTTTGGACCAAGTAGTACATTTTATATTACAAAATTTGTATATTTTGAAGACAGGCAACGATTCAACGCTTTACTTGGCACATTTAATTCCGGTGCCTTTTTAGTAGGACCAGCAATCGCAGGTTTTTTCATCATGCTTTTTAATACGACTGTGACAATTTGGTTTAATAGTTTTACATTCTTAATGTGCAATGGCCATCTTCTTTCTCCCCAATATAGAGGGTGGTGAAGGTGATTTACAGCCACGTGTTACTTGGCAAATGTTCAAAAATGATTACATAACAGTAGTTTCTTTCATCAGAAAAAAACAATTATTTATATCGATCTATTTTCTATATCAATCTTCGTTAATGATTGCATTTGCTCTTGATTCTCAAGAAGCAACATTCATGAAGCAAGACTTAGCACTTTCAGATAGCTTATACGGAACATTTGTAAGTAATCTTTGTTATTTCATCTTCTGTTATAACTGCATTTCCTTTATAAGATAACAATTGAACAAGTTTTAATGATGGATCCAATTCATACATTATTTTCAGACTATCTGCACTAAAGGATTGCACAAGTAATTTCTTCTTGTTGATATTGTACTTATTTATAAGACGTAAAAGTTCTCCTTCCATCCCAGGGTATATGTTGGGTGATTTCGTTTCGATATAATAGCTAGCATTTTTTCCAAACTTCAAGAAAATCTCTTCAAGAGTAGGTACCTTTAACCCTACATACTCAGGCTTAGCATACTGTGGATATGCTTCATTAAACCAGCTTCCAGCATCCAAATGTTTAATTTCATCTAAAGTATAGTCTTTTACAAGACCTGTCCCATCAGTTGTCCGATCCAACTTTTCATCATGCATAGCAATTAATTGACCATCCTTGGTCATCTGTAAATCAATCTCAATATAATCACCATGCAGTTTTTCTCCCATTTGATATGAAGTAATTGTATGCTCTGGAGCATATCCAGAAGCACCTCGATGTGCAACGTTTTCCACATACTTATATTTTTCTTTAGCTATAGCTGTTTCTCCATTTGTTGCAAAGCTCGCTACTATTACAAAAGCACCCAGAACAGATAACCATTTTCTTTTCAATTCTAACATCTCCTCTATTAATAGACTTCTAGTCAATAATAGCAGGAGAATATTAATCTCTTTTAATAGGATTGTAAATTTTGGTAATCAGTAAAGTATTTATCGCATATGGAAGATTGATGTTTATCCTTTCTCCGATACATCTACACTTCGCGCTTATTAGACCAAACTAATGCATGTAATTGTGGCAATGCACGAACAGTGTTCATTTCTGGATCTTTGATGACTTTCTCCCATAACCATTCGAGTGATTTTAATAGTCTTGGATAAATATCACCTGTTTCATTTGGATTGTGATTGCCAACAGATAAAAAGAACTCAGCAGTTGGATAACGTTTGTGAATCCTCTTTGCAAATAGAAAGTCGTTGTCATCAAAAACAACTACTTTCAGGCTAAGTGCTTCTAGAGGAAGCCGGCTAATGATTTCATCTAATACAATTAAATCTGTCACCATGCCACTGCTAGGTGGTTTTGGAGAAATAGTAAGATCATCTACAAGTCTAAACCACTCTTGCCATTTTGAACCCTGTGTTTCTAATCCCACCTTAATGTTATCCTTTCGCAATAATTGAATAAATTCAGCCATTGGTTTTCCAATAAGAGCAGGATTCCCACCGCTAATAGTAACGTACTGAAAATTGTTTCCCGCTATTTCTTTTAATTCATCATAAATTTCTTCTGCATCTAATAAACGAATTCGATTCTTTTCAGACCCATCCCATGTAAAAGCAGAGTCACACCAATGACAGCGATAATCACACCCCGCTGTCCGAACAAACATTGTCTTTTGCCCAATTTTCCTTCCTTCTCCTTGAATGGTTGGACCAAAAATTTCAATTACCGGTATCTTCATGCCTTCTCTTCCCTTTTCGGACGATAAATACAATAAGATGTTGGTGTTTCTCTGACGATTACTTGCAGACATTTAGGCTTATTCGGTAAGGTTACCAAATGATTCTTTATTAGTTGATATATTTGCCTAGAAACTTCCTCCGTTGATGGAGCTCTCTTCTTATATTCAGGGAAGTCATTCAATAGTTGATGATCATATTTATCATGAACGATTTTTTTCAAATCACTAAAGTTCACAAGCATGCCCATTTCATCTAACTGTTCACCTGCTATCGTAAGGTTCACAAAATAGGTATGCCCGTGAGTGAAAGCACACTTTCCAGCTCTTTCATCTGGAATAAAATGAGCAGCAGCAAAATGCATATCTTTATTTAATTCAAATGGATATGGATGAGACGGCGGTTGCGGATAAAATTGTTGAAGCATAAAATCAAATCCTTTCTAGATTGTTTTATTTTTAATCACTACTAAACAAATAAATTGTATCTAAAAATTTGAAAGGTTCTTCTTTCCAAAAAGAAAACAGTACCACTAAGAAAGCAGTACTGTTTCCTAGTTTTTTTAGAGAGGGTATGCTAGAACCTCTATATTTCATTTGATTTAATTATAGCACAAATAGTAGTTACCTAGAAATAATGTAATTTAATCCCTAAAAATAATAATCAGCATTTATTCACCCGACGTATCAGATGCTGCTGCTACGGTAGCAATAGTAGTAGTCGCTATCATCGCTTGTTCAGCTTGCATTAGCATTTCTAAATTGTTCACCACGCTCATATCAAAGGATTCCTCTAAATTCGCAAGTTCAGGTAGGACCCTTTGCAAAGCAGTACTGAATGCCAAGCTTTTATACCATCGGAATAACTTCACCTTTGTTACTTCTTCGTAAAGAGCTGTGAGTTGGTCAATATGCTCTGTTTTTGCACCTGCTATAACTAAAAAACCGAGTAAAGGATAATGTTCCTTCTTCAATTTAACATTTCGCTGTACGAGGTCACTACGGATTTGAACAATATAAGGTACCATGTGTTCTTGATAGTCAGGGCTCTTAAAAGTCATAATTTGAGAAAGCCATTGCAAATGATTCCCTAATGAAAAATTATTATTTCGTAGTTCTGTATAATAACGATTCATCGTTTTTGCACGGAGTTCAGGTTCTTCTTCATTGTTACTTAGTAATACTGAATACGCCATGTCTTCATGCGATGTTAAGAAAGGATGGTGTTTGCGAATAGCGTCATACAATCTTTTTGCATGCTCAGCATGCGTTTGCTTTTGTTTCGAATCTTCCGTTAAAAAAAGAGCTGAAATATAGCTATATACAGATCGTTTGAAATTCGCCTGCTTTAGAATCTCCTCGTTCTTGATTAATTCACTTACTGATTGTTGTGGCTCTTTTTTTCCATCTAGCAACATCGCAACACCATAAAGAAGATTGCTACTACTACGTAAAGTGGAAAAACAGCTTGTTTGTTTTTTTATTTCTTCAATGATTGCTTCAAATGATGCATAAGAAAAGGTTTTCCCTGCCGCACTATAATGACTTGCCAGCATTAATAAAATTCGTTTATCAACCGTCCAACTTAAATAGTTAGCGATTTTTTCATAATTTGTCTGTAGCAACTCAATATACGCCTTATTTTTCATTAGCTTCACTCTTCTCTTCTTAGAATTTCATGAATGATCACGGTATCTCTATACCTTCTAAGTTTTTCTACGAGTTGAATAGGTATGAGGTTTCATAAATATATGAACTGAAGGAGAAATAAAGGCTCTTTGTAAATAGTTGGGGTGGGGACA
>NZ_ML122556.1:0-66376 GCF_003844195.1 Rummeliibacillus sp. TYF005 | reverse complement strand
GATTACTTTCATGCTGGGCGCACTAAAAAAGAACTCAGCTTATTCAAACTGAGTTCCTTTTCAATACGTATTAAAATATTACCAAACAAATAAACCGACAAGCATTGCACTTAATAGTGAGACTGCAATACCACTTACAAGAAGTTTCCAAACGTTTTTACCGATAATTGCAGATTTTTTTTCATCTAATAATGAGTTAAATGCACCGTAAATCATTCCAACTGTACTAAAGTTTGCGAATGATGTTAAGAATGTTGCTGCTACTGCAATAGTATGTGGCGCCATTGAATGAACATGTTTTGTTAAATCCATCATGGCAACAAATTCATTAGTAGCTAATTTCATACCCATTAACTCTGCAACATACATGGCATCCTTTGTTGGTAAGCCAAGTAAATATGCAAAAGGACTGAAAATGTAAGAAAAGATTTTTTGGATTGTTAAGCCGTCAGAGACTAAACCTAAAATTCCATTAACTGCAGCTGTTAAAGCTACATAACCAACAAGCATCGCTGCGATAACGATTACCATGTTCATACCAACTAACATACTGTTAGAAATTGTTGAGAAGAAGTCTTTTTTCTCTTCTTTTGAAGGTTTGTATACAATATCGTCTTCTTTTGGAACGTCAACTGGATGAAGCATATTGACAACAAGTAACGCGTTTAAACAGTTTAACGGAATAGCACAGAAAACGTATGCTGCTGGAACCATTGATAAATATGCACCAACAATTGAACCACTAATACAGCTCATACTCATAATACCAAAAGTAAGTAAACGATACTCTTTTAAATTATCCAATTGGTTTCGGATAACAGCTAATGCTTCGGTATTACCTAAGAACATCATTTGAATAGAGTAGAAACTTTCTAATTTTGGTAGACCTGATACTTTAGAGATTAACCAACCAACTTTATCAATAATCCAAGTTAATATACCAAAATAAGATAAAATATCAAAGAAAGTAACGATGAAAATGAGTGGAACTAATGCATTGAAGAAAAAGTCAACATTTTCATTTGCTAAAGCACTTGGCCATACAAATGAAATCCCTTCATTTGCACATTTGATTAACCAAGTAAAGAAGGCTGAAATTTCATTGATAATCCAACCACCAATTGTTGTTTTTAACATAAACCAAGTGATCAAAACTTCAACAACAAGAAGTGTAACAATGGCACGCCATTTAATTTCCTTCTTACGAGGTGAGCAAAGGAATACGACTCCCATAACTACAATAACACCTATAAAGTTTAGTAAAAAATACATTTGAGCAACTCCTGTATTAAGAATGGGCAATAAAAAAGCCCTTACATTTTCCACAGTTAAAAGAATGGAAAGTAAGCGTGTCAGAGTAAAAAAAGTCCGTTTCACTTTCAAACTTTCCTATTATTTAATTTGATAGTTGTTAAAAGCACCTATCATTTAAATAAGATTACATACTGAGAAAATATTTTTTCAATTGATAAGAATATTACACTCGATGGGTTAATTAATCAATATTTTATCATTTAGTCGCAATAATAAAATTTGCTTGAAAATTTATAAAGGTCAGACGACTAACTTTATTTAAAACTTTTGAACTTTTTTGCTAGTTATTATCATTTGTTATGATGATGCATTTTTCTGAAAATACTTTCAAATATTTATTTCATTAAATTTCCACTATAATAAAAATAAAAATGGAAAGAAGTATTGAAATTCATGTTATGACCAATAACTGAATACATAGCAAAAATTAGTTGGGAGATTTAAAATGCGTAATATTATTACAATCATATTTGGTTCTGTTTTAATCGGATTTGCTTATAACTTTTTGCTGATACCGCATAAAATATTGAGCGGTGGTTTGAGTGGGATTGCAATGATGCTTGGAATCATCACACCATTAAATACTGGTTTGTTATACTTCGTGTTAAATTTACCATTACTTATTATTGGATATTTCAAATTAGGTAAACGGTTTATTGGGTACACGATTTTATCCGTCATTGTACTTTCAACCAGTTTGTATATAATCCCTGTTTATGAATTATCAAATGATCCAATTTTAGCTTCTTTATTTGGTGGCGTTATAGCAGGAGTCGGGGTTGGAATCATTTTCCGTGCTTCTGGTTCGTCAGGTGGCTTTGATATTATAGGAATGTTGTTAACGAAAAAGAGAGATTTTCCACTTGGATCAGTTATTTCTGGCATGAATGCTATTGTCATTATCATCTCAGGATTTGTATTTAGTTGGGATGCTGCATTACTAACATTAGTATCTATTTATGCAACGGGTAAGGCGATTGATCTTATTCATACAAATAACTTAAAACTTACTGTCATGATTGTTACTTCTAAAGGCGATGATATGAAGGACAAGCTCTTTTCGAAACTTTATCGAGGAATTACCATTATGAACGGTCAAGGTGCTTATACAGGAGAAGAAAGAAAAATACTAATTACAGTTATTACCCGTTATCAGTTGTCCGAGGTAAAAAACACTATTCGAGAAGTTGATCCACATGCATTTGTTAATATTACAGAAACTAAACAAGTGATTGGTTCGTTTAATAGAGGATAATCAGGAGTTTATCCTTGCTTTGATTTTTTAACTACGATTTACTTTTAATAATTAAAAATGAAAAAGGCTGTCCCATAAGCTAGGCTTTCTACTTATGTGACAGTCTTTTTCTTGTAAAACTCATTCAGGTTGAACTCTTTTATAAGTCCTACGAAAGTCTTCCCTTAAAATCTTCATAATTGAATTGACGAAGGATACGGTAATCTCCACTTTTATCTTTTAACACAAGAGTTGGTAGTGCCATTCCGTTAAACGTATTAGTTTTTACCATCGTATAAATAGCCATATCGCCAAATATTAATCTATCGCCATTTTCTAGAGGCTTATCAAAAGAATAATCACCTATAATATCACCTGTTAAACAAGTTGGACCACCAAGTCGATACGTATATTCTTTCTCACCTTTTTCACCTGAACCAAATAGTGGTGGACGATATGGCATTTCTAGAACATCTGGCATATGGCAACATGCTGAAGTATCTAGAATAGCAATTTCAATCCCATTATTAAGTGTATCAAGGACGCTTGTTACAAGAATGCCTGCATTTAATGCAATTGCTTCCCCAGGTTCAAGATAAACTTCAACATCGTATTTTTTCTGAATCCTCGTAATACAGTCTTCCAACAAAGGAATATCATAATCTACCCTAGTGATATGGTGCCCACCACCAAAGTTAATCCATTCCATCTGACCAAGCCATGGTCCAAACTTTTCTTCAACAGCACTTATTGTTGTTGCTAAATCATCTGAATTTTGCTCACAAAGTGTATGAAAATGAAACCCGGAAATCCCTTCCAGTAAGTCAGGACGGAATTGATTTAATGTGACACCAAACCGTGAACCTAGCGCACACGGATCATAAATTTCATGACCTACTTGTGTAGAACATTCAGGATTTATACGTAAACCAATACTTTTTCCAGCTGCAAGAACCTGGTCACGATACTTTTCTACCTGTGAAAAGGAATTGAAAACAATATGATCACATATTTCAATAATCTCTTCTATTTCATCTTCGCGATAAGCTGGTGAAAAGACATGATTTTCTTTTCCCATCTCTTCATAACCAAGCTTTGCCTCATATAGACCACTTCCTGCAGTACCACTCAAATACTGACCAATCAGCGGATACATTTCATACATTGAAAATGCTTTTTGTGCAAGTAAAATCTTACAACCAGTTCGATCCATGACACTTTTTAAAATTTGTAAATTCTTTTCTAGTAAACTCTCATCTACTACAAAACTTGGTGTTGGGATATCTTCGAACTTCATATTAGTCTACTAACTCCGGCTCAAAACTTTCTTTCCAAGAAAGGCCCCATTTGTTTAGTGCATCCATGAATGGATCTGGATCGAATTCTTCAATATTGTAAACGCCTTTTTTATCCCATGTACCTGTCATTAACATCATGGCACCAATCATAGCCGGGACGCCAGTTGTGTAAGACACCGCTTGTGAGCCAACTTCTTGGTAGCATTCTTCATGATCGCAAACGTTGTATAAATAGTAAGTCTTATCTTCCCCATCTTTTTTACCGCGGAAAATACAGCCAATATTTGTTTTCCCTTTTGTACGTGGTCCAAGTGAAGCAGGATCTGGTAGTACAGCTTTTAAAAATTGAAGTGGGATAATTTGTTTTCCTTCGTATTCAATTGGTTCAATTGAAGTCATCCCCACATTTTCAAGGCATTTTAAATGTGTTAAATAACTTTCACCAAATGTCATGAAAAATCGAATACGTTTAATACCAGGGATATTCAATGCAAGAGATTCAATTTCTTCATGGTGTAACAGATACATATCCTTTTCGCCAACTTCTGGGAAATTATAAACACGTTTAATTTCCATTGGTTCAGTTTCTACCCACTCACCATTTTCCCAGTAGCTTCCTTTTGCAGATACTTCACGGATATTAATCTCAGGGTTGAAGTTTGTCGCAAATGGATAGCCATGATCGCCCGCATTGCAGTCAAGAATATCAATATATTCAATTTCATCAAATTCATGTTTTAAGGCATAGGCGGAGAATACGCTAGTAACACCTGGATCGAATCCGCTACCTAAAAGCGCAGTAATACCGGCCTCTTCAAAGCGCTCGCGGTATGCCCATTGCCAGCTATATTCGAATTTTGCTGTATCTTCAGGTTCATAGTTTGCTGTATCTAAATAGTTTGTTTTCGTTGCAAGACATGCATCCATTATTGTTAAGTCTTGATATGGTAATGCAAGATTCATCACAATATCAGGTTTCACTTCGTTGATCAATGCGATTAGTTCATCTACATTGTCTGCGTCAACTTTTGCCGTAGTAATTTTTGTTTTAGTTTTTCCTTCTAATTTTGCTTTTAAATCATCACATTTTGATTTTGTACGGCTTGCAATACAAACTTCTTCAAAGACCTCTGAATTTTGACAACATTTTTGGATAGCGACTGAAGCTACTCCTCCGCAACCAATTACAAGTGCTTTTCCCATTTTCTTCTCTCCCAGTAAACAATATTTTTAGATTGTTTATAGAATCAAGCTGTATTCAAAATCGAATTAACAGCCAATTCTATAAAAAGTTTCACTGTGAAATCGCCTAAAATGTAAAAGAAAAAAGCAAGTGAAAAACGCCATTAGCGCATCACTTGCTTAGATATATCGATAACAATAAGAAAAGCATACCTAAAAGACACACTTATACTAAATTACATCTTTCTAGTAAATTACTTTCCTATATCAATTTATATCATTTTAGGATCAGAGTCTATATAGCAAACAATTACTTTTACCACTCTTATTGACCGTTTCACAAGTTGATGTGCATTCGCACTGGTTGTAAAGTAACCAACTTATAAAATTTGAGCTTCTAACTCAATCAATAAGGCAACGAAAAAGTTGCCAATCGGCATTTGACCCGGCACACCGTTGCCTTAACTTTCAAAAGAGAAAGTGGTCAAAATCATCTGCTTGGAAAACCCTAATACTTTAATATCTGCTTTCCAAAATCTAACTTCATCATAATATCAACTAATTTCAAATTAATCAATAGAAAATAAAAAACTTTTTGAATATTAATAATACGATTACATTTAGAGTGTTATTGGAAGATACTAAATATATTTCATAAAATCTATCTCTTTTTGAAATTAATTTTAATTAAAAGAAAAAAAGCCGCTCCTCAAGTAATTGGGAGTGGCAAAAAAGTATATCTTTATTTATCAATCTGACTCTACTTGATTGAATAAACGGATATTGAAAATTTTGTGATAAATGACAAAGAATAATACTGGTAAAGCAATTAGCATTAGCATTGAATATTGAATTGGTAAAGATGTATTAATCAGATTGCCTATAATGATGAACAGTAAAGTTGCTAATATAAATTTGAGCATTCCAATAACTTCCTTTTCAGATTATTATTTAAGGATGACTTTTAAAATAGATACAAAACTTTTCTTGCGTACATATATGTGAAATTCTTTGTTAGTAAAGTATTATTCTTTCTGTATTTTACATCATTATGTCTTATTTGTGAACAAATTGTGTAAAATTTATATCTAAATTCTGAACTTTTTTATTTGTTTTTTAATTTGTCATTATTATGTTAGCCTTTTAGTTTACTAATCTGAAAAGTGTTTTACTATATGTTCAAAATTAAATTTCAACAAGCTCATGATATCTTGATGGCTTATCATGTAAATCCCTATTTTTCTTCTTAAATATAGTTTGCTTGTTCTTCTTTCGGTACCATACTCCCTCCAGTTGCCCAAACAATATGAGTAGCATCAGGGTCATGAATATTCTTCTTCAAATTCTGTGGCCCTATGAAACCTGCCGCTGCTGACGGTTCTAAAATAATTTGCTCAGCTTTATAAAGCTTCCGAACATATTTAGATAATTGTTCATCTGAAATTGTCATGATTCCTTCTAGAAGAGGTTCCATCTGTTTACCAACGAAAGATGATGGTCTTCCTACAGCAAGACCGTCTGCAATAGTTCGATTCGTTAATCCTATATCATTAACAGCAATTTGATCATGTAAACCAGTTGCCATTCCTAACAGCATACATGGTGATTCAGTAGGCTCTACAAAGTAGCAATGTACATTTTCTCCAAAGCTTTCCTTTAAACCGTACGTTACACCACCAGGTCCTCCGCCAACTCCACATGGAATATAAACATAAAGTGGATGACTTTGACTAATTTCTACCCCCTGTTCTCGTAGTTGTTGTTTTAGTCTACGCCCCGCTACCGCATAACCGGCAAATAGCTGCTTAGAATTCTCATCATCTATAAAATAATAAGTTGGATCTAAAGATGCCTCTGCTCTCCCCTTGTCAACAGCTAATGAAAAATCCCCACTATGTTCTACTACAGTCACACCCATTTTCCTTAATAACTCTTTTTTCCAATCTTTCGCATCATGTGACATATGAACTCTTACATTAAATCCAAGTATCGCGCTCATAATTCCTATACTTAACCCTAGATTACCTGTTGATCCTACGACAATGGTGTAGTTTCGCAAAAGTGGTCGGATAGCATCTGTTGCAAAAATAGCGTAATTATCCTTTTTACTTACTACCTCATGTTCTAAAGCAATTTTCTCAGCAACAAAGAGAACTTCATGAATGCCACCCCGTGCTTTTATGGAGCCACTTATCGGCAATGCATCGTCTCTCTTTAAGTAAAGTTTTCCTAATATACTTAGTTCCATTTGCATTTCTGGAATCAATTGCAATTCAGACTCTACTCTTCCATTATGTATTTTGGTTTCAGGAAACACTTCTTCAAAATATGGCGCAAATCGATTGAATCTATCTTCCGCATCATCAATTAGAGAAGAGTCTATTTTAATCTCATTTGTCTTTTTAGGGTTGAGCCAAACTATTTGTTTCCTACTTTGTAAACTTTCAATTATATCTTGATAAAGTGTTAAATCCATCTCCATCCCCCACTCTCTATTATTTGAAAATATTTTTACGTAATAAATACACTCTGCTTCAAAAACTACAAAATAATAATAAAAACTGTCGTATATTATATTTTTATTTCTACACGACAGTTCCTATTATCTATTTTCAATATGATTTTGATAATTCCTTTATAGATTAAAATTTTGTAAGAAAACAACTGTTTGGAATTTCTTTTGTATTTTTACTTAGAGATTGTTTCACACTTACATTTCTCAATAGCGATCGTATCTCCATACAATTCCTCAATTCGTTTTTCTCCCCAATCATACATCATCTGCACAATCGGTAAGATACTCTTTCCAACTGCAGTCATAAAATAGGTTACTTTTGGTGGAGTATCTTGCGTAACATGGCGATCAATAATGCCGTCTTCTTGTAGCTCTTTTAATTGTTTTGATAATACCCGGTGAGATATTTTAGGAAATAGTTTTTGGAGTTCATGAAAGCGATGTGGTCCTTCAACACCAAGGTGCTAAATAATTACAACTTTATACTTTCCACTGAAGCACTTGTTCGTCGCTTAACAAAATAATTAAATTATAAGATAAGTAGTTAGTTGAGAATTTATCTCTCCTAACTGCTTTCATTTATCACAACTCATTTTGAATTTTTATGCCATTAAAAATACCTTAAAAGCATCAATGAATTGAGCTTTTAAGGTATTTATAAAGTTACCCCTTTGATTTCGTTAGATCCAAAATGACTTCTTCTAATTTTTCGAATTTTTTTTCAAATCGTAGGAATAGATAAATCGTTATGGCAATCGGAAAACCGAAATTTCCCAAAATACTTACCCATAGCGGAAATTCTGTTGGTGTCATGGTCTCACCTCATTTCTCAAGTTTATTTTTATATAAAGTAGAAAAATAACTACATTTTTTGAATTATCAGTCTTTTTTATTGTAGAAGTTTTTTTGTTTATCGTAAAATTCCCAAAATCCATCTAACTTTTCGACGTCATATTTTTTAATAATAGTTACTAGCTTTAGTTGGAGCTCTTGATCCAAATCAGATCTATATTGAAATCTAGTCTGTTTCAAGGTTTTATTTATCTTTGGTTTGAAAGCATTTAATATCTTTACTACTGCCTTACTGTCATTTTTAGATTTAACAGCCAATTGATATAAAGTTTCTACCATTCATTCTCCCCCTTTATCGATTATTAAAAAATACAATTTTCAGGCGATATATTCAATTCTTTTCTTATTCTTTTTAACGCTTTATTGCGGGACTTTGAAATTGTTTGTTGGGATTTTTTTAAATATTGAGCAGTTTCCGAATCTGTTAATCCTTTAATATAGACAAGGTAAAGAATATTTCTTTGATTAGGTGTTAATCGCTTTACAGCCTTGTATATATTTGAATCAGTTATATAATCTAAAATATTGTCCGATTTCAATTCAAAATCTTCGTGATAGATTGTCATGTCTTTGATAGATATATCTGACTCTTCTTTTACAGGTTGGTCTAAAGTGGTAGGAAATCGATAATTCAAGAGGCGCATTTTTTTATCTAAGTTAATCGCATGATAGTAAATTGTAGAAGAAATATAGGCCGTAAAACGAATATTAAAGTAAAATCCACGAAAGGCTCGGTCTAGTTCTTCCTTATTATGGTAAGTTGGATTGCATATAGACTGCCTCAGTAAGTTATAATTCGACTTGTTTGACAAGAAATCCTTGATAACAGGATTATTTAAAAAATCTTGGTTCTCCTGGATAAAAACATGAAATTTACTGCAATCATTTTTTTTAACCAACTTAATACCCCCTTTTATAAAGTGAACTTCACGCAGTGTAAACCTTATCATCACTGTGTCATAGTTGAACCTATCGGGCGCATGGAGTTGATCTCCACTTATCTTTTTCCATTTTAATTGATCCATGATGTAGTGATTTCGCCCGTTAATGCGGGATTTTTCAAATCTATTGCTTGTACATCCTCTTGAAGATAATTCAAAAACATCAAATTTTTAATATCAAATAAATTTTATATAGCTATAAATAACCTATAAACAAAATTGATTTTTATCTTTATTTTTAATCCTTTTGTATCACATATTTGTTTTTTTATAATCTTTTACTAATTAAAAGAACCATTTACAATAAAAATAACAACCACATTTCAAATAATTGTAACTTCCTTTATTAACATTTTAGTAATTTTTTTCTAAAACATGCAAGAAAAATGAATGTTTTTGTTCTAATTTTGATAAATGCATGTAATTACCTATAAATCTCATTTTTCTCAAAATATAAAAACACAGTAGATTTATCTTTGTCTACTGTGTTTTTCGCATAATACTATTAACCATTTTATTCATTTAGCAATTTAAAAAGCTAACAAGTTATCTCGAATATTCTTTTAAATGCAAAAAAATTATTGAGCATAGTCACCAGTATAATTCACCAATGAACAGGTTTGCACTCCTTGTATATTATCGATTATTTTCATGAATGCCGTATTATCATCAACAATATTAATCTCTAACGTAACTTCTGTAAAACCATTTCGAACCGATTTAGATTTTAATTTAGTATTGAGCTTTTGTAGCAGTACTCTTAGTTCATCAGTGGCTTCTTCTGTATGACGAATTATTAATAGGTATGCTTCATGTTTTATTTTCTTCTTAGATAACCAGGCAATGACAAGACCAAAAACTAGCGAACCAATAATTGATAACGGGTACATTTTAGCACCTGTTGCGATTCCCGCAGAAATAGCCCAGAACATATAAACGATATCTAAAGGATCTTTGACAGCTGTTCTAAAACGTACAATACTCAATGCCCCAACCATCCCTAAAGACAGGATAATATTCGTACTAATTGTCATAATGATTAGCGTAGTAATCATCGTCATTAATACAAAAGAAACATTGTAATTATAACTATAGACAACCCCTCGAAAGTATCTTTTATAAATCCAATAGATAAACATACCAATTCCAAAAGAGCAAGCAAGGCCAAGTATAATATCAATATAGGAAACGGTCCCAAACGATTCAAGATGGAGTACACTTTTTTTGAATAAATCTTTAAAACCTAATGTATCATTCATTTAAATTCTCCCCAAATTCTTAATTAAAATTTTGAATCATTACTTCTCTACATAGTACATATTTTGAAATAGTCGATCTTACATGTCTTTCTGGTTGGACTAATTGCCGAACTACATCAGGCAAAAAGTGATCGAATTTCACTTCTAAAATCACTTGTTCTGGGAGTAAAATTTCTTGTGAAATAATATGTTCATCAAACAAATCAATTGTATTTATCCCCGCATTCAATTGTTTATCAAATGTTATTCGTACATTTCCAAAATCATAGACATATGCTTCTCGAATATAATCTACAATAACAACTGGACGGAAGTTTCTATATTGTAATGCTGCATAAAAATCCGATAACAATAGATTTTCCGCATTCTCCAGAACATAAAAGTCGCCTTTCATAATCGCATCGTACATAGATCTTGTAATCGGTGCCGCTTCTTTGCATATGAAATCTCCACGTTTACTTTTTCTCTCTAGAGTAATTTTTTTGTCGCTACCATTGTAAATACGTATGCGATATTTTTCTCTTTGAAAGTAACCGTTATTTTTATCATAGATTGAATGATCGTGGACACCATCAAAATATAAACTAGTTATTCGATAGCCATCCTTATTCACAGAATTTTTGTCAAGTGCCAAATATTTAGAAACTTTTTCTTGAAGAGCTATATACTCGATTGCATTAAGATAATATTTTAGCTCGTGTCTAAATGATTTTTTTGGGTTGTTCATATTACTTCACCTCGAAGTCTCTTATTCCATTAAACTCATTTCCATCTTCGTCCGAATACATATCAAATGAAGTTTGTACATGACCCTTGCCATCTCTTACTGTAACTCTCCAGAAATATTGACCGCTTGCAGGAGGTTTCATCGTAAACTTATTTTCTCGGATATCTTTTTTGGATGCGATAATTTTTTTCATATAAGGATCTTTTGCAACAGTTACCGTATAGTACAAATCATCAGCTTGCAGATCAAATGAAACATCCCAAGAAAATAGAAGCTTTGAATCTGTTTGTTCAACATCTGCCATATAAAAAGGTTTCGGTTTTTGTAAATCTTCATAATATCTTTTCTTTGCTTTTTCAGGAGTATTAATAATTTGTTTTAACTCACTTTCATATTTTGAACTTTCTATAGAAAGATATTTTTTATCTGGATTTTTTAATATAAATGGTTTTACGACATCATGATATTGATCAATTTGGGATGCAACAGTATCTGCGTTAATTTTTTGAGATAATTCTTCAATCTTATCTGTAAGTTTTTGTACATTTTCTTCTGAACGGAAGTAACGGTTTAGCAAAATATTCCCCCAAAAATTACTGATGCCAGCTTGATATGATCGTATACTATTTAATTTTCGTTGCAATTCCCATCCTCCATCGTAATCCCAAGGTAATATATACCATTTATCAGAATTCAATGGAGAATATAAATAGAAATTATTAGCGTCTGTATCCATATTATCCATAAGAATATTAATAGCCGTCCAAGTTAGTAAATTATCTAAATCAAAGTGCTTTTCTATTACTTCTTCTATTGGAATTTTATAATTATTAACATCATCTAACATAGAGATTAACTTTTCGTGGTCATCTTTACCTTTGATTTCTAAAATTGTTTCGAATTTTTTCTTATCATATTTCGGGTCGGATTTTGTTCTAATCTGGTCTTTATATCTTCCAAACTCAAAAAATGTCACCTTATACAAGTAAGCATTTGGATCAAGTAAATGTGTCCTTAAAAATTTTTTATTTGGTTGTTCGATTTGGGTATATAATCCATAATCTTCATACTTATTGCTATTACCATCTGTTAAATCTTTTACATACAAATGAACAAATTGTGTTCTCAAACTTGTTATATTAGGAATCTTCTCCATCATATCGAAACTTAGCTTATTTCTTATTCGACTAGGATCGTCAATATGTTTATTTAAATTAATCGTACGTTGTTCTTGCCATAAACCAGCACTATCAAACAATTTTATCTTATATGATTTTTGTGCAGCTGATCGAGCTGAATTACCTCGAATGCTAATTTTTGCATTGGCTTCTTCTGAATCATAACCAAATTTCCCCTTCTTTGGTCCAACACCATTCTCTGTCCCCTCTGCAAAAATAATGTCCAACTTGTCATCACTATAACGCTCTGTAATTCGATTTAATCCATACCAATCTAGATCCTTATTCTTCTCTGGAAGAACGGTAATGTAAATAGACTTAATCGAACCATCCTCATCTCTTTCGTACAATCGTTTATCGTCTTCCAATTTATCACTTGTTTCTTCTAATTCTCCCTCTTGTTCGGAATAAAGCTGTTCTTTCTGTTTATTTTCAGCACTCTTTTCACTGTTTCCACAAGCTGTTAGAACTACAATAGATAAGACTAGGATGGATAACATAGAAACTTTCTTTTGAAAAGGATATTTACCATTATTTTGTTTATTTATAGTTTTTAATGGTTGGGAACAGAATGTATAATAATCTATGTTTTTTAGGACATATAATAATCTAGCAATTGAAAACATTAGAAAGATAAATGATGCAAAAAACATACCTGTTCCATCTAAATTCAATTTCATCGTTATAAATGTGAAAACTGCATTTGATAAAACAAATGATCCGCTAATAGTTAAAACTCCCTTTCGATCATCAAAATACAAAAGAATGTGTAACATTACAAACATAATAATAAAGAAAAAATAAGCTAAACATAATAATATAAACAAATCAAGCTGCTCCATCGTAAAACCGATTTTAGGTAAATAAATAATGCCTAATGCAATAGATAAAGCTGTGAAAAGCAATTGAACTTCTACTAAAAAAGTAATCCGTTGTAATAATACCTTTTGCATTTTCTTTTTAGCATTATTCATACTTTCATAGTTTCCGCCACTTACAACATTTTGATAGTAATTATAAAAAGCTTCATAGAAGTCTGTCTCTACAATCACAACGAACATCACAAGTGATGCTACGACAGAGATATATGCATAAAAGACAGGAACATCATAAAATGGCATTAGCCAAAACTGATTAGCGATTCTAAAATGTTCATCTGAAAATATCCAATAGACTAAGTTATGGATATAGACACCGGAATATATAAATAACCCCATAAAGAAAATAGCTGGATATTTTTTTAGATAATCTAAGAAAGCAAAATAATCACTCTTCTCATCCCTTGGAAAAACTCGTTCAAAATGAACCATTGTCAAACCAATGATCAGAGCAAATCCAACATCTATTCCTGCTAACGCAATTATTGTTGTTTTAATAGATAAAAACTGAAACAATAAGTAGCTAACTGCTAATGAAATAAAAATCCCAATGGCAAATCCTTTGACGATTCTCTTATAATCTTTTAATGCAGATAAGAAAACATTTTGCATCCAAATAATTACTAACTCAATAAAAAATAAATAGGCCACTATTTTATACCAAGTATTTTCGTGAACTCCAATTAAAAACACAACTGCAAGAATACCAGAAATCGGCAATACAATTGTTAAAACCCCATAGAAAGCAGAAATGACCTTTTCTAACTTTTTTTGATAAATCATGTCAGCTATATATCTTGTTACGATCATTGAAAAACCTGAAGTAACAATAATTGATAGTACAAAACAATAGACCATTGTTGCGACGAACAATTCATTATCTAAGTAAGCACTATCGTTTATCTTCATCAAAAATTGTTCACCAAACATTAGAATTAGACATAAAATCATTGGACCAATCGTTATTATAGAAGAAAAAACATAAGCTCTTACATTTTGAACAAGACCTTCCTCTCTATATAACTTTCGAAGTTCAAAACCAATACCAGCCATATTATTCCCCCCCTAATGATTGATACAATTCACGGTAACTCGAAATAAATGCACGCCTTGTATAATTATTTTTGACACGTTTATATCCGTTTTCACCAAATTGTTCTCGCATCTTGTGATTCTTACATAATTCGATAATATAACGCGCTATTTCTTCATAATGCATCACAGGCACAATAAATCCAGCTTGTCCAAATAAATCATGCTCTACACCCATTAGAAGTTCTTTGCAACCACCTACATTTGTACATATAAATGGCTTTCGACAAGCCAACCCTTCTAAAATTGCTAATGGTTGTCCTTCACTAATACTTGTTAGTAGTAAGAAATCCATTTTCCCCAAATAATCTTTAATATTAACTAAACCAGTGAAAATAACATGCTCTACACCAAGTGCTTCTACAATTTGAATACATTCATCATAATAAGTTGGGTTTTCTTCAACTGGCCCCATAATATAAAGTTCAATATTTGAAATCTCCTTCTCTACTAATGCAAAACTTTGGATCATAGTTTTTATGTCTTTAATAGGGACTATGCGTACGATTGCACCAATACGAATAATATCATCCTTAGGAATTGTAACTAGATTTTGATAATCATCAACATTTACACCATTAGGAATTATCTGAATCTTATCTTCTGGACAACCTAATTCAACTTCGATTTCCTTATTTCTATTAAATAATGTGATTACTTGATCTGCCGCCATATAAATGGAATTAGATAATGTATAAAAATAATTAATCCAAATATCTTTAAAATAACCTTTTACCCAGTCTGCTTTAATAATTTCCTCCTCTCTTTCTCGGGAATAGATACCATGTTCGGTTAACATTAACGGCTTATTATACAAGTACTTCGCTAAAGTTCCAATAACCCCTGCATAACCTGTGGAAACAGCATGATATACGTCTGCTTCCGGTGGATCGTGTCGAATAATCGATAATAGAGGTAGTAACATTGAACTAATTGTCCAAAACAATTCAGTAAAAGGTACTTGACTATATTGCTGTCTCCCTAAAGACTCTACAAGATCGAAGTAGTCTTTACTCGATAAGAAATCACTGATATTAGAAAACTTATTGCTACGGATTAAATCAAATAATTCTTCCCAATTTACATTCATATTAGATAACAAAGCTTTGAAACTCTCTTTTTGTTGTGCTGTGAAATTGTATCGCTGTCCCCATTTTTTCTCTTCAAATTGATATTCGTCTAAAAATATTTCTTTAATCTCTATTAAGTTTGAAGGGAATTGATATTTATACTTTCCTTTTTGTTTTGTTTCTGCTCCTATTGCATAAATGATAAATTCATGTTCTTTCATAGATGTCATCAAACCTTGTATCCAACTTGAAACCCCACCTGTGACATATGGATAAGATCCTTCAGCAATTAAACATATACGCATTTAGGATTCCCCCAATTCAATTTTGAACTTTTCATCTTTTGCTTCTATTAAATAAGTATTTGTGTCGATTTTTTGTAATTCGCAATCATGTAATCTTTTAATCTTTTTGTCGGAACGAAGAATATAGTATAAATTTGGTGCATAATTTGTAATTGTTCCTTCAATACTGTCTTCTGAGTTTTTCCAAGTTACTTGAGATTGCAACGTTTTAGCTAGTGTTAAAGCTCCCTCAGTTGAAGTCATTGATCGTAGCCATGGATAGGTTCTATTAACTCTAGACATGTATTTTTCATAATCTTTATACATTTCTTTCCATCCAAGATTATTACTTCTATCTGTACTAATAACGTCATCAGGGTGGACAAAATGAGAGAAAAATCCTAAGCCTGTCATTGTATTTGCTTCTGCCCAACGATCAAAATCTCTTTCAAAATAGCCGGAGGTAATCCTTGGCATTTCAATAATTCCATCATTTGCAATTTCAAATTCCTGTACATACGCTCTTCCAACAATATCTTCTTCATAAAGTGAACTAATGACTGTTAAATTAGGCCAAACAGCCTTTAAGGCTTCTCTTCCTTCTTGAGAAAATACATTAGAAGGTGGAATATAAGCAGAAACTTTGTATTTAGGAAACGCATTCTCAGCATATTCAAGGAGTTCTTTTATAGATTCAGACATTTCGTCAACGTTTCGCCAAGCATTATAATCGAAAATGTCTGATACATTTTGATCAATCGTTAAGGATTGATGATTATAACCATGAAACCCTATTTCACCGCCACTTTTTAAAATTTCACGTCCATACTCTATCAAATAGTGGCGATCTTTATCTTCTGTATTATTAAATGGGGGAGTTACTTTATCTCCATATGATTCAATTACTCCTCCTGTATACTTTAAGTCATACTTTTCAGCAATTTTGAGCATATTTGGCCACCAAATTTCATTAAAAAATGTGGCGATATCTCGTTGATATTCTTTATAAATAACAGAGTTATTCCCTTTAGGAACTGGAGCTGGGAAATCATCAATATAAAACAATTTCTCGTTAAATACAGAATAGATAAAATATGGTTCAAGCAAACTTAAGGACCCCACTAATAATCCGCGGTTAATTTTCTCTTCAAGGATTGTGCCATTAAAAACCATAAAAGCACCTTTACCATATTTACTTTTCCATAACAGCGGCGTTTCATCCATGCTTTTAATTAACGTTTCTGCTTCATCATTAAGGCTTACACCAATTGAGAAATTCGATACAAATTCATCATCAATTTCTAGACCTTTTTCACCTATTAAAACATTTGATATCAGTTGTATTCCTTTTGTATCTATATATTCACTAAAACTAGAAATACCCAGTTTACGATAGATAATTTGATAGTTAGTATCTATTTCAAGAGTAGTCATAGCAAAGATATAACCACCATTAAATACATAATTTTCAATTTTCTCTATTTTTCCAATATCCCCTATATGATTAGTCGTTAGTAATGTCACATCACATTTATCTAAATTGACTTTCTCTTCTTCAATATTAATCTCTTGAGTTTTTTTCTTCATATACTCCAGTGATTTTTTTGTGTTATTTTTTATTTTTATGCCGTGTTTATCTTTTCCTTTATATAAAATACAATAACTATTACCTGACGATTGCTTATAATTCGATAAATTAACAGCACCTGCTAAAATATCATCTTTTTGTTCTATTAACTGTTTATTCGCTTGTGATTTTAAAACAAATTGTGTTCTAGAAACTTGGAATATTAAACCACAGATAAAGACAATAACAATGATGAATATTACTTTTTTGAAGCTACTATCTTTCATAGACATAATTATTTTCCTCCCTCCAATATCTAACTATCGTAAGGGCACGATTGGAAAATTGAACAGATGAATTCATGAGCTCATCTATAACTAGTTGCATTTTTTTCTTTGATTTCGTTGTGAAGTAATAATTCAGCAGACATATATATGGATTTTCTAGATTAGGAAATTCCTCTAAATACATCAAGCCAGTTTTTTCAGCAACAGTAAATTCTTGAAGCTCTATCTCTACTTTCATCTTTTCTTCAAATATAGATGTATCTCTACTACCATTGTCAATGAGTTGGCCTAAAACTTGTATATACGTATATTTATACTTTTTTAAGGTTTGCTGATCTAAAAAGCCACTTTTCATATATTCTTTCAGCACTTGAGCATATGAACTTGCAATATATGTGTCATTAGGTTTCTTTTCAAATTCAACAGAAAAGGTTTGAAGTGCCAGCGTTAATTTTCGTTTCACTTCCAGAACCGCTGTTACCGCAAAATGTGATGTTTCAGTATCATCATTTAGGATGGCCATTTTAATAACATCCATATATTGAATGGCGTCTTTCTTTAATACATCTAACATTACTTTTCTTCTAGTTGTATATTCGCTAACAACTAGTGCTTCCTCAATTGGAATAATATCCAATTCTTTTTCTCTTTCAATAATCTCTTTTGTAGCCATTAGTTCAATTGCAATATCTTCATTTTGTTGTTTAAGATAATCTTCTAAAGATTCGCCTTTATTTCTAATGACCTTTTTTGGCCAAATGATTGGTAATAACCATCCTATAATAGGTAAAAAAATAATGACAACCGTTTTAAAAAGCCATTCTTTCATATTTTTGTTCGAAATAAAAGCAAGAATAATAGCAGATATAACAACATACAAAAGGTATATGTATATCATATATACATCTCCTCTTCCAACAATTTCATATTTATACCTACCGATTTAAATCTAGATAGTACAAGTTGGACGTCTTCTTCTTTTGTATTTGAAAGAACTACTGCAATACGTTGATTATTTAAACGCCCAATATAATCTGTTTCTCTTAAAAGGCATATTAATTTACTAGAATATTCTTGTATATCACTTCCAACATAATCTCCTTCGAGAACCACAAATGGCATATTATGTTTTTTCTTTGCTTCTTTTTTATTTTCAATAATCTTTTTAAAAACTTCTTCTGTTAATATTTGGGTATTTTGAACGAAACGATTTACTTCAGTCGCATCGATATAGCTCAAAGCTCGATCTAATGCTGCTTCTGCCAGTTCTGTTGTAACTTTGAATAGATTTTCATGATATAAAGAAATCTTATCGAAATCTAAACCTTCGATTGTTATGACTGCCGATATTTCATGATTATGGAAGATTGGTGCAGCCATAATAGGCGTATTTGGTAATAGAGCTTTATTCACAAAAATTTTACCTGTTTTTAAAATAGATTGAACAAATTTAGATTCATCTACTTTCATCGAGTTATTATTCGAGTATTTCGAATAATCCGCATTAGCTACTAATCTTAAAAATGATTTGTTTTTATTGAATACGTAAATAGAAACGTTCTCGGATCCCATAATACTTTGTACAACATTTACAGATCTTGTTAAGACTTTTTCAGGCTCTAATTCATCCAATTCTTTTACAATTGAGTAAATTTTCCCGAAGCTATCTTCGCTATTTAATACGCGTAATTGTAACTCGTCTTTTATTTCTCGAAGTTCAGTATGAATACCATCTATAAATTCATATCGTTCTTCAAGGTCTTCTATTTTTTGACGTTGCTCTTGAAGTTTATTCGTTTTTCTTTGCACTGTATAACCGACTACTAGTCCTACAAAAAGAAAAAGTGCAACCTGAAAGAAAAATGAAGTATCATAAAGAAGTGATACAAACTCTCTGCCTTCTGCCAACTTTTGAACTACTAATAAGTAAACAGAAAATCCAACTGACAAAAACGCTTGTATACTTCCATAAATTATCCCCATAATTACAATATAAAAGATGCTGATATCTATTGGTTTTAAAAATGATACTTGTTGTGATAATAATAACCAAGCAATGATTGTAAAAACTAGAAAATTTTCTATATAAGGTTGGAAGGGTTTCGTAAATTGCATCCATTCTTTAGACTTTTTTTTTTGCCCAACAGTACTTGCTGCAGTTTCTTGTTCAGCTTGTTTCGCAATTGCCCACTCATAAGTCATTTCTAATCCATGAGCTATATCATATATTGGACTCCAATCAAGATGATTTTTTACTTTATCATTGCTTAATACAGATTGGTAGATATCACCTTTTTTAGCAGGCAGATAGTCGACTTTAACTTCTCCATGTATATTTTTCAATATTTCGACTAAATCATTTACACTAGTTTCTGTATTCGTTGATAAATTATATGTTCCACTTATATGAGAATTAGAGGCTCGATAAATCGCATCTGCTATATCTTTTACAAAGATAAAATCTCTTGTTTGTCCTCCATCACCAAAAATTTGTAGTGATTTTTTTTCAAGAGTATTGTTTACAAATATTGAAACGACGCCTCCTTCACCTTGATTATTCTGTCTAGGTCCATAGACATTAGCAAAGCGGAAGCATACACATTCAAAGCCATATATTTCATTCCACTTTTGGCAATAGGATTCCCCTACCCACTTGCTAATTCCATAGGGTGAGATTGGTTCACAAAGCTCTTCTTCATGTAATGGCAGGTTTTCATTCATACCGTAAACAGCGGCGGAAGAAGCAAATATAAACTTTTTAACGTTATACTTTTTTGAAAGAGTTAACATATTTACTAATCCTACTACGTTGGATGCAGTATCTTTTCTCGGATTTTCAAATGATTTGGGTACACTTACTTGTGCTGCAAGGTGTACAACCACATCAAATTGTACATTTTTGAATATTTCCTCACATTTAGGATCTTCTACTGCAAGTTCATATCCCTTATGTTTGAACGAAATATTTTTCTTACTACCCGTTTCCATGTTATCAATGATGAAAATTTCATAATCTTCTTTATAAAATCGATCTGCAACATGCGAGCCTATAAAACCATATCCTCCTGTTATTAATACTTTCATTCATTTAGCCCCTATCTTAATATATTAAAATACATTTTATAACATAATATTCTTAATAATAGTTAATAAAAATAATGAAAATTACTTTTAAAAAAATTACCATATAACAATATAACAATATAATTACAAATCTAGTCGTGAATGAGTATTCTATTATTCTATATTTCTTTTACTATTCTTTTGAATTTCTGGATGTGGGGATAGCGAATTATTGCGGATAAAATTGAACTAAGTAAAATCTTTAAATATCATTAGATCATAGTGAGGAGAAAAAAGTATCTGAAAATATTCTTTATTATTATTTATCGTATTACTTTTCTCTTTTTTATCACTGAAATGGAATAATTCTGTATTTTTATTAATGTAAAATATATTATTAAGAAACTGGTTCATATTAACTTGATATTGGAGAGTTATCTCACCATATCCTTGATTTAATCGATCATTTAAAGAAAACTCATTATTCCTGATAATATTTTTAAATGCTCCACCATTCGATTTTGAGGCTCCTCCTATAATAAGTCCAGCGCCATTATTATTGAAAATATTATTATTTTCTACAGTAATATAACTTGTCTTCTTTCCGTAATTTTCACTCGCTAATTCAATACCAAAGTCATTTTTGTATACTAAATTATTGTGAATCACAATTTTTGTTGATCCATCTGCATAAATTCCTCCTGCTGCTAAGTGCCCATTATAGACCGGATTATTTTTAGAAGAATTTTTATAAACCATGTTATTTGATATTTTTCCATCTCTCACTTGATCGATACAATTTGATGGACACGCTTTGTAAAATCCTGCAACATCGATGCCTATATTATTGTTGTTGAAAACCTTATTATTCGAAACTATAAATTTTTCAACATTTCCACTAAGTGTTAGCGCTTCACTATATCCTAATGTTAAATGATGAATTTGATTATTTTGAATCGTAATATCATGAATCGAAGTGGATGAATTGCCATATATTAATATCCCGTGGGCATTTCCTTTAATCGAATGGTTTTCAATATGATGTATATTATTATTCAGTAATTTGATATTGTCACTTTCTTCTGTAACTAAAATACCATTCGGATAATACTCTGAACCATTTGTTAATAGATTCTTCATTTCAAATCCATCGATTATAATATAACTTGCTTTTTTAAGTGTGAAAAATGCAATATTTCCAACTTTCACCTCTTTTTTTTTCGCATCCAATACAGGTTTTTCACCAGGATAAGCCTTAAATGTTATATATCCATCATCTTCTGTTCCTGAATTTAATATTGTTACAAATTCCGAATAAATTCCTTCTCGAACAAACACTGTGTCACCAGGTTTTGTACTGTTTGCAGCTTTTTGAATTGTTAACCATGGGTTGTCAATTGTACCTGTATTTTCATCATTCCCGGTTGTAGAAACATAGTATTGATGTTGAGGATTAGAATTTTCTGCATTTGCACTTGGTGTCATAAAAAAGAAAATAGAAAACAAGATTATAAAAGACATAATATAATGGTTATATACATAAAATACCATTTTTATATAACAATATCCCCTTTCATTTAAATACTTTATTCACTATGGATATTAAATGTTACTAAATGCTTATGAAAAAAAGCATAGAAAAAGCATAATGCATATTTTTGAAATATTCAAGTTATTATTTATTTACTTGATTTTTACATATTTTTGATATTTATTGAACAAATTAATACTTTTAACTAAATCACAGCTTAAAAACTGTAGATATATTAGTATGTTTTTTACTTAAATCGATTTTATCTTTCATAATTCGACAAAGTAACAAATTTTTAAAATTTAGATTTGATTTTTATTTTAAAATTTTTTAAAACTCTATAATTCTTTACTTTACTTTATGAATAATTCTGAAATTAGCTTCTTCAAAGTCAAGAGTGCCAATTGCGTATCCATTCTTAAGTGGTGAAATATCATAATATTTATTTTTCAAATATATTTTTTTCCCGTTACGATCATATATCACATTTAATAAGTTTTCTTTATAAGAAGCAAAACCATAACCTTCCGAAAACACTTGGATGGATTTTTTTACTTTAAATAAATTCTTACCTGTTTTCAAAGAGATATACCCCATTGATATTTCACCAGATGAATTCTGAAGAAGATAAGGTGCAATTCCATTGTTTAATGATAATATTTGATAAAATTTAGGTATTATTATTTGTTTACCAGCTTTATCAATTACACCGTATAAATAATTACCTCCTTTTTTTATCACTACTCTTGCATAACCATTATTAAAGCTTTCTGCAGCGATATATTTATAAGAAATCACCAATTTTCCTGACTTATTTATATAGCCCCATTTTCCTTTACTTTTAACTGGTGCTAATCCATTGTGAAAATTATATGCATCTTCATACTTCGTTGATATTACTAATTTGCCTTTTAAATTAATAAAACCATATTTGTTTCCTAACTTAACACTTGCCAATCCTTCATTCACAGGATTTATTTTGGAATACTTTATCGGAATAATGATATTCCCTTTTTTATTAATAACGCCCCACTTTCCTTTCCTTTCCACTTGTGTGTAGTTATTATTAAACGTAACTGCTACGCCTTCATATTCAGCCTTTATCACAAACTTACCTGTTGTATCTATGTATCCCCATTTTTCATTACTCTTAACCGATGCTAATCCTTCACTAAAATTATGAGCCTCTTGAAAAGTTGCTGGAATAACCAATTTTCCTTGTGTATTCATATATCCCCATTTCCCATTTATTTTCACAGCTATTAATTTTGACCCGAATGGTTGAACCACCTTGTCAAAATCCTCTAAAGAAATTATATTACTTTCCTCTACACTCATAGCGTTTGCTGATATTGATATACAGTTAAATATTAAAAATAGTAAAAAAAATAATATCGAGATTTTTTTATAAATTCCTAACATTTTAGCATGCTCCTCTTTTATAATTTCACATTATATTTTTGGCTAATTATTTCATACCAATTTAAGATTTATGATAACCAAATAATGTAATTATATCAAATTTAATGTATTTTAGTCATCCAAATTCATATACAGTAATAGACCTAATAATTATTAAGGACACACTGAAAAAGTCCTCTCTGATTTTTATTGCAAGTATGTGAATGCTCAATTTGTTCTCACACTTGCTTTTTTTCATTTTAAGCCTTGTATTTCCGTTCCCCTCTTAAAACATGGGTATGATTCTTCATTTATCATCAATTCTGTTTGGCATGGAGATCCAAGAAGCAACAGTGATATTTGTAGTCAACCTTGAGCAAACACTAAAACTTCTGATTGAAAAGGAATAAAAAAGAGAGAAAGAAAGAGGCAAATTGCCGTCCGAAGACGGAAATTTGCCTCTCTCGTATTGAATTTCACTTACAATATTAAAATTAGGTCTTTTAAGCTTCTATTAAGTTAATCTCTTCTTATCAATCTTGCCAACATGAGTTTTTGGTAGTGCTGCTACAAAAAAGATTCGTCGCGGAATTTTATAACCTCCAAGAAAATTTCTGCAATGTTCTTGTATTTCTTCGATATTATTAAAGTTATTTTTTCCTACAATAAAAGCTGTTACAACTTCTCCCCAGTGTAGATCAGGCGTACCTACTACAGCTACTTCCAAGACTTTTGGGTGTGTAATAATACACTGTTCTACTTCTTGCGGATAAACATTTTCTCCACCTGTAATAATCATCTCTTTTATCCGTCCAATAATGTAAATATCACCATCTCGATCTTGTTTGGCCAGGTCTCCAGTACGAAGCCATCCATTCTTTTTAACTTTCGCTGTTTCTTCCTGGTTTTTCCAATACTCAGTAAATACGTGATTTCCACTTATAAAAAGTTCACCTATCTCATCGACTTCACATTCTTTTCCTTCTGAATCTAGTATTTTAATTTGATTGAATTGCATGGCTTTACCAACTGATCCTCTTTTTTTCGCTGCTACTTCAGGATGAATGACAAAATTATTAGGTCCTGCTTCTGTTAATCCGTACCCTTCTTTAAAGCTTAATCCTTTTTGTTGGAAAGCGTTATAAATCGTCAGAGGACAAGGTGAACCACCCGATAAAAAGACTTTAACTGTTGGAAAAGTTGTACGTTGAAAATCCTCTGTTTTAATAATGGCCTGATACATAGTTGGGACAAATAGTGAAATAGTTGTTTTGTATTTATTTAGTGCTTTGACAGCTTCTTGAGGATTAAACTTTTTTCCAACAACTACCGTACCACCTACCATTAAGATTGGAATGGACAATGCATTTAGTCCCCCGGTATGAAACAAAGGCATATAATTTAATGTACAATCATCACTACTTAGATTCCAACTGATGATTGTATTAAAAGCATTCCAATTTACTGCTTTATAAGATATTACGACACCTTTAGGTTTGCCGGTAGTACCACCAGTATATATTAACAACCAAGCATCTTCGGAATTATTCCCATTGTTATCTATATTATTTTTTCCTATGGGGAGTTCTTCATTAATTGGGTGTGCCTTTATATGTGAATTTCTGCTTACAATTGAGATGAATCGGTCTTCATATATTAGTAAGGTTGGGGTGCAATCTTCTAATATATAGTTCAATTCAGCTTCACTTAATCGCCAATTGAGCGGGACATAAATATAACCTCCAATCCCACATGCAAAAAGAATAGCAAATAAATCAATTCGATTTTCAGCGATTACGGCTACTCTATCATTTTTTTGCAAGCCCATAGTTTTAAAAAATGCTAACCATTTATAAATTTCATCAGAAAGAAGCTGATAAGTCCAACTTCTCTCTGAATCAATATCGATTAATGCTATTTTATTTGGCATAATTGCAGTTCTTTTTAATATCCACGAATGCTCGGTTCCCATTTTTTCACCCCTACATCATAATTCCACCATCCACTTGTAATACATGCCCTGTAATGTAGTTAGACTCATCAGAAGCTAAAAATAAATAGGCATTGGCTATATCATCTGGAATGCCCAATCGATTTAAAGAAACAATTGATTCCATATGATTGAGGACTTTTTCTGGCATTTTTTCGACCATAGGCGTTCTAGTGAATCCTGGTGCAACTGCATTAACGTTGATTCCTTTTCTACCAAGTTCTTTTGCCCAGGTTTTGGTCATTCCAACAACAGCTGCTTTTGTCGCCGCATAATTGGTTTGACCGATATTACCATATACTCCACTAACTGAAGATGTATTAATTATTTTTCCGTATCCATTTGCAATCATTGAAGGAACAACAGCTTGCGTACAATTGAAGACACCTTTTAAATTGACATCAATCACTTGATCAAATTGTTCTGCTGTCATTTTCCAAAGCATAGCATCATTTGTAATACCTGCATTATTAACTAGAATATCAATCTTGTTAAATTCTTTAAGAATTTCTGATACTACATTCGTTATGCTCTCTTTATCTGCAACATTTATTTGGTAAAAGGAAACTTTTAGATTTTCTTTTAATAACTCTTCTTCAACTTTTTTCCCTGCATCTGAATTATAATCTGCAATAATTACTGTTGCACCTTCATTTGCAAACCGTTTTACTGCTGCTAAACCAATCCCACTAGCACCACCTGTAATAATTGCCACTTTGTCTTGTAAACGCATTGTGATTCCCCCTTATATAAAATGTTCAACCGCTTCAACAAGTTGAGGTAAATCATCAATCAACGCTGAATGACCACAATTACTTAGTTTTACAACCTGCGCTCTCCCCTCAAAATCTTCAATAATCTCATTTGTCATACTTTCTCCTACCACATAATCTCGTTCACCATACAGAATGAGCGTCGGTATTTGAATTTTCGCTACCTCATTGTGGCCTATACTTACTTCGTTATCGACAGCGCTGATATTAAAAGTATTTAATGCATAATACACATCAGCAAGATTACGCTGTGTTAACATATCATCTATATAAGCTTCATATTGTTCTTGTGTTGGTTGGTTATGCGTGTAGATTAATGCATTCCATACCGCTTTTAACCCATCTCTATTCTTTGTATCGTATAACCATTGCATCGCTAACGTTTTACCTTTGTCATTTTCCACCTCTTCCAACGTTAATAGCCTCTTCGAATAATTCGGTGTACCGTCTAGGTTTGTATCAAAAAATGCATACCCTCTTGTGGAAGCTGATGCTAATAATATTAGTCTTTGGCATAGTCCTGGATAATCCGCGCAAAATTGCATAGCTACTGCTCCACCAGTTGACCATCCCATTAATGAGAAATTCTTTAAACCTAAAGCTTCAATCCATAACTTTAGATCATCGCTGAAGTCTTTAATATGTTGAATTCGTTGATGATACGATGATTGACCAAATCCTCTTAAATCTGGCGCATAGACGGTAAATCGTTTATCTAATTTTTCAATAAGGACATCCCAATGTTTTGAAGATGTCATATTACCATGCACTAAAATAAGTATTTCTTCACCACCGGATTTTTCACGATATGCAATTGTTTCTCCATTTGATAAATTTATTTTTTTCAATGTTTCTTGTTGATTTGTCATATCAATACCACCTTTCACGGCCCCACCGAATTGTCACTGCACCCCATACATAGCCTATTCCAGCGCTTACAAATGTGATAATGTCTCCATTTTTAATTTTACCTTCTTCTAATGCAAGATCTAGTGATAATATTTGATCTATTTGTCCGATATGACATAATATGACGATAGATCGATTGTGTTTCTTTTAGCTCCAATGCTTGTCGAACATAAACATGAGCTGATTTTTTCATATGCAGCTTTGCTAAATAAGATAATTTTGATTCGTCATAACCACTTTTCTGCAGTGAACGTCTGATTACTTTTAAAAAATTATCTAGCGATTTTTGTTCAAGTCCGGCTTTTATTAAAGCGCTTTCATATTTGTGGTTTTATCATAAAGGTTGTAAGTTACAAATGGGTTACAAAACAAAATGACCTAACGATTATTCGAGAGGTCATTTTAATATCATGTCATACATTTGGACGGTTGTTTCCATTGGTTCAATATTCAATTCTTTCTTTAATATTCTTTCACATTTTTCAAACCATTTTACTGCTTGTGCACGATTATGTAATTGATAATAACCGTACATTATTAGTCGATACGCTTCTTCCCAAGTATTATCCATTTTCAGCAAATGCTCTGCCCAATAAATTGTTTTGTTAAATTCCTTTAATCGAACAAAATTTTGTGCCACTCTCTCCACAGCTTCCATATAAAGTTGCTTTGCTTCTTCTCTAAAATTTTGAACCCAGTATAAATAAGGTTTATCTGCGATTAATTCTCCTGTATATAATTGAATACCACGCATTAACCATTCATTTGAAAATGTCGGATTCATTTCTTCTATTCCATAATGAATAAATTCCTTAAAAGAAATGTAATCACTCGTTATACAGTGTTCTGTAACTAGTTTATACATCGATTGTTTCCGAATAATATAGGCACTTTCTGAGCGAGGCAATCGATTAGGTTCCAATACTTTAAGCAATGCATTATAAACAACTTTAAAGTCTCTAAGGCTTGCCTGATCTGTTGTTTTTGGCCATAACGCATTGACAATTTCTTCTTTTGAAACAAATCTTGAATGATTCATATATAGATAAAGAAATAATTCTTTCGCTTTCTCTCGTTGCCATGATTTTTCATCTATTTCATGATTATCTCGAAAAATCGTTACTTTTCCCAGCAATTGAATCTTATACACATATGTAGGAACAGCCTGACTAGTGTCTACTTCTAATAATTCATACACCTTTATCATAAGAGGTGCAGAAGTATCAGTATCTTGGAGCCTTTTCCAATGGTCAACCATTTTCCACCATACTAAACTTTGCACTGGTCCAAAAATATGTTGTGCTGTTATAAAAAATTCATATTTTTGTTCCATCAAAATAGAGATGCAATCTTTAAAAGTATTCAAAAAGACTTGATCATCTTTTTCTAAATAAGCAATATAGGCAGACCAAAAATTAACGATTATGATACCAAAATAGTCTGCATCCGAAAATTTTCCCTTCGCAAGTGAAATGGCCTTTTTAGCTTCTTTCAATTGTCCATGCTCGACATATATAATTGTTAAGGCTGTATAAAGTAATGCTGAAACCCAATGATCATGAACTCTCTCCGTTTCTTCTAACCCTAATTCCGCAAACATGATACCATCTTCGAAATGGTATTGCCTACTTTTAACGATTGCTAAACCCATATAAGATTCTGCCTTTGCACGATTCACTTGCAAATTATCCATGATTTCAATAGACTTCAAGTAATATTTTTCTGCATCTAAAACATTATATGGATTTAATACAAGTAAAGTATGACCTTTTCGTAGATAAGCTATTGATAGATGGTATTGTGAAAACTGATTGTCTTTTTTAATAATACTTTTATTAGCAATTTCTAATGCGCCTTTATTTTCACCTAATAGAGTTAAGATAAATGAATAGAGTACATCTGTTTCTCGATATGCATCCAATCGTACACCACTCGAATCTAAACGAGTTTCTATTAACTTTTTTGCTTGCTGAAATTCCCCTTGTCGAAGCAATATTCTTACATCTAAATTTCCATGCAGTAATATTTCAGTTGAAAGTCCAACTTCTTCAATCCATTGTTCTGCTTCGAACGGTTTTCCCAAATTTACTAGATTCTCAGCGTATTGTTTTTGTATAAATTGTAATTGTTCTTTTTCAATTTGTGTATGTTCCGCCAAATCTAATGCTTCTTGTAAATAACCTTCTGCAAGCGATGGCTGAATTGTATCTAAATAGATATGTGCTAATCCTATTTTTGCTCTTAACATAAGTTCATAATTTCCATGTCTTTTTGCGAATTCCAGACATTTCTCATAGGCGGTGCGTGCTTTTTTATACTGTGCTCGAAATCTTTGGCTTTCACCTACAAAATAGTAGAGTTGAAAATTTTGAACCATAGTATCCTTTGATAACTCTCGAATTTTCTCAATCAACCAATCATATTTTCCTTCTTCTAAAAATTGACTAGCAAACCTGATGATTGTCTTAGCAATGATATCTTCGTTTTTTGTTTTCATAGCGTGATAAACAGCTTGAATTGCATTTTGTTTCTTCGTAAAGAAAATAGTAGCGTTGTAATGTAATCTATTAAATTCATCTATATTCTGTTCCATCATTTTCAGTTCCAAAAATTGTTGAAAAAGTACATGGTATCGAAATTCACTATACCCACTTAGAGGCTGTATAAACGAATGCTTTTTAACAAGTTTGGTAAGAACCTCTGAAAAATTCTTTCCATAGAATTCTTCAATTACTTTATGAGAAAATGTTTCAAAAATACTGAATTTTAAAGTTACTTCCTTCTCAAATTCTTCAAGAGATTCAAATACTTCATCTGATAAATAATGAAATATATCACTAGTTTTTGGGCTCTGTAATTTATCAATAGATTTTTCTAAATTATTTGTTTGAGTAGCTAAAAAAAGAATGGCAATCGCCCAACCATCCGTAGCCTTGGATATTTGTTTCACTTGTTCTTCCGTAATAGATTGTTCAAAATAATCTTCAAAAAACACCTGAATTTCTTCTGTTGAAAAAACAAAATCCGCTTCTACACATTCTACAAGTTGATTGGTCAATCTTAGGTTTCGTAAACAATTCCATGAGGGATAAATTCTTGATGATACAATGAGATGGACATTTGATGGTAAATGGAGAATAAGTTTTTCCATAATAAAATGAATTTGATATATATGATCTACTAAATAATAATCATCCAGTACGACAAAGAACGGCTCTCGAATTTTGCAAAACTCATTTGCAAACATAATATAGAGTTTGTTTAATTCCTCCGTTTTAGGAACTGTAGATAACTGATCCCAACCTTTCATCTGATCTCCAAAAGATGGGATCACACGTCTTACACTATAAAACAAATGACGCAAAAAAGGTAAAATATCATCATCATCTGCCGTTACTTGATACCATGAATAAGCAATTGATTGATCAGCTAAAAATTGTGCTAATGCAGAACTTTTACCAAATCCAGCTCCACTATGTAATATGGTGAGTTTAGCATTATGGCTATTTGAAAGTTTTTTCATCACTCTTGCTCTTCTCATATAATGCGCTGCTGGTTCAGGTGGAATCAGTTTAGATAACAATATATTTTCGTCCATAATAGATCCCCTTTGCATTTATACATTAGTATATATTCATTAATTTGAAATTCGATATACTATGAAACATTTAATACTTTATACATTAACATTTCAATATTCAGATTAGATATCCTCTAACTATTTGAAAATGATTCGAAATTCATTTTCAGCTTTTACTATATGCAAATTTATATATATAAATGTTTAAATATTCACGATATCCCTCTGGGAGAATCATTTATTCATTTTTTGGACAAAAAAAGATATACCCTATTTAAAGAGTATATCCTTTCATTTCTATAGTTCTAAACAGGAATCGTGATGGTAAATGTAGTACCTTTTCCTTTTGAACTTTCAACATTTACTTGCCCGCCAACATTGTGAATGGCATTATAAACGATGACCATCCCAAGGCCCGTTCCATCATTTTTAGTTGAATAATATGGCTTTGCAATCGACAAAATTTCTTGTTCATCCATTCCTATACCTGAATCAGTGATTTTAATGATTATATTGTTTTTATGTTCTAATACTTTTATGCATAATATTCCGCCGCTATCTTTCATCGCCTCAATCCCGTTTTTAAAGAGGTTTATAAAGCATTGACGCATTAGTGTTGTGTTTAATTTTCTATGTAATGAGTTGTGAAAACTTATTTTCATTTGAACATGATGCATATTCGCATAAGGAATCAATATATTCTTGGCATATTTTATATCTTCGATTAGATTTGTTTCTTCTAACAGGTCATCTTGAGGTTTTGAAAAAGTAAGAAAATCACTTACAATTTTCTCAGCTCGTTGCAATTCTTGTAATGAGTAGTCAATATAGCCCTTGTCATTTTCTGAAATTGAATTCGAATTACTTAATAATTGTAAAAATCCAGAAGTAGTCGTTAAAGGATTTCGAATTTCATGAGCTACACTTGCTGATAATTCACTAATTACATGGAATTTCTCAGATTGAGCAATCTTTTCACGTGTTCTTAAATTCTGTAAGATGCGCTCTATTAAGCTGAAAATTATAAATGACATGATAAAGTATGTACTTGTTAAGTTAATGGCCAACATCCAGAACTCTTTATTATCTGGAACCTGAAACTGAAGAGTAAATAGGTAGAATAATACATTCAATAAAGCCAACACTGACCCAAAAATAATACGAGGCTTTACGTTTAATTGTTTAAACTTCCGATGACACAAAGATACGACTATTAAAACCAATGTCGAATATAAAAATGATTGTATAATCCCTTCCCCACCGATTAACGTTCGACATATATTAAGAACTATGTATAAGAACAATATATTTTTAAAACCAAGATATAATCCAACTAATATAAATGGAATATATCGCAAATCGACTATAAAACCGCTATGCAAATGGATTGGGAATAACAGACACAATACCATTGTAACAGATGCTAGAAGAGTAAAAGTCAAACTATAGTTTTTTAGATTTCGATAATCACAAAAGACAAAATAGACCACAAACGGGATCAATAAAAATAAAAAATTAATGAGAAATGTTGATAACAAAATAGTACTTCCTTCCACCAAAATTTGGGGTCGCCTCTATTATTTCATAAGTTTCCAAATAATGATAGACTAATGGTATTAATACATTAATTTAAAATATTTTATATTATCGTTATTTTTATGAACTTACGTAATTTTTCGTAATTTTTCGTTTATATCGGTAGCTATTCATTTACACATTAGTAAACGTTCCAATAATTCCGTATTTAAATTTCAAGATAATAGGAGGGCTTTTGTGGTTATTAAATCAAAAAGTGTATTTTGGTTACTATTAGGTTTACTTGTTATTACTTCAAATCTTGCATTATATCGTACATCTTATGGTACTTCTATCTTGCCAGAAGATACAAATAGTGTTGTTCTCGGTTCACTACTTGATTTATGTATTATTGCTCCGCTTACTATTTTACTTTATCAAAAAAGGTTTACATTAAAGAATAGCATTTTATTTTTATCCGCTGGATGTATTTTGGCTCGTTTTGTTATACCGATAGAACATTTACAACCTTTCGTTGCGATTACTTGGATTGGGTTTGCAGTAGAAGCAGCTCTCCTGATTCTTGAAATTTCTATATTAGTTTCTTTAGTCATTTTCATGCCAAAAATAATTCGTACAACAAAGCAAAGTAAAATCCCAACAATATTTGCATTTCCAAAAGCCGTTGACCATCATGTAAAATCATATAAATTAGTGCATATTATTTGTTCTGAAGGATTAATGATCTATTATTCCCTTTTTAGTTGGAGAAAAAAGCCTAGCGATGGATTAACAATTTACAAAAACTCTAGTTATATCGCCTTTCAAATAATGATTATTCACGCTATTTTTATTGAAACTATAGGTATACATTGGTGGCTACATGATAAATCTATCATCTTATCGATACTGTTGCTTATTTTCAATGTCTACTCCGTTCTTTTCTTTATAGGTGATTTGCAAGCAATGCGGTTAAATCCTATTACTTTTAGCGAAAAAACATTATTCATCTCTTCAGGTCTTATGAAACGTATTGAGATCCCATACGATTTAATAAGTGACATTATAATAGATAAAGATTCTTTGATGAAAAAATCATCAAGAGATACATTAGAATTCGTCCTGCAGGATTTTGAAAAAGTATATCCGAATATACGTATTACTTTAAAAGAACCAATAAACGCAATATTCTATTTGGGTATTCAAAAGAAATATTCTGCCGTATCCATTCGAGTTGATGAACTCGATAAGTTCATCTACGAACTAAGTTCTAAATTGGATAAAATATAAAATAAGGTGCCGCTATACTTTGGTAGCGGCACCTTTTTATAAGAATAGTCAATGCTTACTATAACATGTGTTTCAAGCGTTTTTTTACTTCTAACCATTCTTCATTCGTTACACTATACATCACAGTATCTCTAACTGTCCCATCTTTTCTTATCATATGATTTCTTAATATTCCTTCTCTTTTCGCACCAATTCGTTCAATTGCATTTTGTGACCGAGTATTTTCATGATCTGTTTTAATTTGGACCCGATTTAAATGTAAGATTTCAAAGCAATATTGCAATAACAGATATTTACAATTCGTGTTTATGGCTGTTCGCCAATATGCGGGTGTCAACCAAGTTGAACCAATTTCTAGATGATTATGTCTTTCATTAATATCCATAAATCTTGTTGATCCAATAATTTCGTTAGTAACAGGATCAATAATAACAAACGGATATTCAATTCCTTTTTCCATATTATCTAATGCAGTCGATACATATTTTTTCACATCTTCAAGCGTTTCTAACGTTACTGATAAGTATGACCAGATTTCCGGGAAAGTGGCTACTTTTAAAATTCCATTAATATCACTTTTCTCCATCGGTTTTAAAATCACTTGTTCATTATGTAATTCAGTAAATTTCATATTTCTCAACTCCTTCCTTCTAATCTATTCTGTTTTTGGTATAAATAACATAACCAAATCTAACAAAATAGACCATACCAGAAGCTCCATTCACTTTATCACAAATTATTTAACTCAATTATTTCACCAGTAGAGGCATTGATACCATAGGCACAATCTAATTTGCCACATAGAATATATTGTTTTTGCTCGTGATCATAGACAAAAGTAGGCTTTAGTTCAAAATAATCCTTTAACTTTTCGTAAGCATCTTCTCCTGATATGACAATTCTCTCAGGCAATCGATATAAGTCAAAGGTTTCCAACATGAATTTATTGTCAAGATAATTAAGTACTTCTAATGTTACTCTATCAATAATTAGCAATAGCTTTCTTTGCAAGACGCAGCTTTTCTTCTCACTTCCCGCAAGAATTGCATGAATATATCCTTTATCCCGACAAAGTTCTGATAATTTCCAGTTTCCAGAATCGAATGGATATTGTTGACGTAAAAAATTTGTTACAGCGATTTCACATTTTTCTCTTTCTTGCTCACTAATTGGGATTAAATCTGGATGTGACTCACCAGAAAAAGCTAACTCCTCCGGTATTTCTTCAATTATTGCAATTTCTTTTCTCTCAAATTGATCTGAAAGTCTCGATTCCCAAGTAATTATTTTATCTATCTTCAAATGTTCCTTTCCTATTAAAGATACTTCATAAGGAATTGTTGAAAGATCATTTTTTATATAAATTTCCTCGACAGCGTATATCTCAATTAACTTTTTATAAATAGCGGATGGATAATCGATTAATTTCAATTGAGCTCTTTTTAGTTCATCTATTTTCTCCAACGAAAGCGTATAATCTTCCTTCACTTGTAAATCTAAGTTAGGAAAATGTCCATTAACAGAGAAAAATATAATTCTCCCATCATAATCATACTTTAGTTCAATATCTCCAAATGGTGATACTTCCTGTCCATTAAGGCAAGATTTAAAATATAAACGTCCCTTTTCCACCTCTACTAGATGGAACTGTTTGTTAAAAGTAAGATTTGTTTGCTCTTCTACCCAATGAATAATTTCTCTAGTATCTAAACCTGAAAAAGTATACTGATTTGAATAGGATTTCCCTCCAACGAAAATGGCACTTTTTGTCTGATAACTATTTATATCTATTTCTATTACTGCTGCTCCCTCTGGATTTAGTCCTTCCTCAAGTAACTCGTCATCAATGAAATCTGGAAACCATTCCATGCAAAGTGTATAATACGTATTTTTGAAAAGATCAATCGTTCTGGAAAAACTATAATGATGCAAATTATATTGCTCCAATCCAAATTTCTCTCTTGTAAAATCAATTAATACGCTTAGCCTCGGCCCCATAAAATCTCTCCTTCTCGATAATTGATGAAAAATTCTGTTTTATGTAATTTTAACTCAAATAATCTATTATTAATACGAAAAAACCTTAAAAAGGTTTCTAAAATATTCAAATTTAATATAATTATTTACAAAATTCGCATTATTCTATTTTACAATGATCAAGTGGTGTATAAAATGAGAAATTCTTCTTAATCGGGCTAACTCGTTATCTTGTCACTTGTTTTTACGAAATTTTAAAGAAAAAGAAAGAATTTTTATGGGAAAATTCGATTGATATTGCGGAATATAAGAAATATGAAATAAAGTATGAATATTCCTGTAGAGTTAGCCCTTCTAAAAGTTAATTTAGAATAAGAAAAAAAGGACTACTTTTTAAAAGATAGCCCTTTCTATATAGAAAAAAATCCCTATAATCATTTGTTTTCTTTATTTCGAATTTGCCTCCATATAATATAGTTTGCAAATTTCTTTTTAGTTGAGCATTTATAGAACAATCCAATGACATTAATATTTTTCAACTTTTCCAATCATATTCTTTTCTTTATCTAGGATTATAATCTCGTAATTAAAGTTACCAATTTGCTTTTGCGTTTTTTCTTCAGCAAAATAATCCTGTAATTCATTTTCAATTTTTTTCACAATAATTTTTGTATCTTTATCTTTTTCTAATCCTGTACGGATGGTTATATTCACAAGATCTTTTCCCTCTTTGAAACTTATTCCTTTCATCTTGTAAGTAGACTTTCCTGCCATTGAATTATAAATATTTGAAACAATAATTGGCCAGTTTGTTTGCAAAACCTTTCCTTCCACTTTTACTTCACCTGTCATTTTAGTCTCTTTAGTGGGGTTTGGTTTATGATAAGGTGTAATTTCCAACTTATAATCATCGATATTCTCTTTTTTCAAAAGTTTTTTTATTTTAGGTATTAGTATAGATTTCTGTTCATCAAATCTTTTGCCATTTGACATAAGTCCAATGTTAATAGTAAAAGGATTCGTGCTTATTCCAACGTTTTGAAAGTCAATCTTCTCCACTTCAAGCAGTTTGCTAATTTTTCTATCAATATAAGAATTTTGTTCATTACTTATATTCATAGGAAGCAATTTTTGCATAAAATCAGTAGCAGTTGATGAATACAAAGGTAATGTGCTAACAATAATACAACCTATCAAAATCATCAAAATATATGTAAAAATCATTGTGCCAAATTCATCATACCAACTGGACACGAGTTGATTAGTATTCATTATCCCAACTCCTTTTATGTATCTATATATTAGACGAATATTTTGAAAATTGGTCGCAACTTAGTGTCACTATTCTTCTTTTTTATGAAAATCCCTTTCTAACAGACATCAACTCTTTCTATAGTAATCTTTGGTATGATTATGTTAGATTCTTTTATTCATAATAGAGGTGAATACTTATGGAAGTTAATATTAATCTAAACAATGACTCCCCTAAATACGTTCAAATTTACGAGCAACTGAAAAACACCATTGTGACAAAGAAACTTCCTGCTCATAGTAAATTACCTTCAAAGCGGCATTTAGCTGAAAATTTAAGCGTTAGCGTTCATACTGTTAAGGAAGCGTATGAACAATTAGATGCAGAAGGTTTTATCTATAGTAAAGAAAGATCTGGTTATTTTGTATCACCATTTGAATTTGAATGGCAACAAATTAAAGAAACGAAAGCCACTCAACCAGTTACAGAAACATCACCTGTTAAAACGGATATTGATTTTGATTTTCATAATGGTCATGTCGATGCCTCTTCTTTCCCTTTCACATCATGGCGGAAATTATTTAAAAAGTATTTGCAACCAGAAAATTTAGTGAATTCTCCATGGCAAGGCGAACCCACTCTTCGTTTTGAGATTGCTCAGTATGTCCAACGTTCAAGAGGAGTACAGTGTGATTCTTCGCAAGTGTTTATCTTTGGAGGTACACAACATCAACTTCAAGCGTTATGTCTTTTTTTTGGACCTACTAGTATTGCTGGCATCGAAGAACCTGGTTTTAAAAGAGCTCGCGCTATTTTCCAACAATATTGTTATCATACATATCATATTGCTGTTGATAAAAATGGGGTAACTGTGCCTACACAAAAAATAGACTTTTTGTATACAACCCCTGCTCATCAATTTCCATTAGGAATGGTAATGTCAGCTGATCGTAGAGCTGCATTATTACATTGGGCACAAAAGAATAATACTTATATTATCGAAGACGATTATGATTCGGAATATCGCTTTAAAGGACAACCATTCCCATCTTTAGCAAAAATGGATCAACTGCAACAAGTCATTTATTCCGGTACATTCTCAAAAACACTTATACCATCCATTCGCATTAGCTATTTAATATTGCCATCATCATTAGTCGAAGCATTTACTAATTTTTATAAAGATCAAAAATCAGTTGTTTCTAAAATAGACCAACTCATTTTAGCAGACTTCATTACCCAAGGGCTTTTTGACAAACATTTAGCAAAAATGAGAACACTATATCGAAAAAAGCAAATTGCATTAATAACAGCTATCAAGACTCATTTACCAAGCACATTTCAAATTATTGGTGAAAAATCAGGACTGCACATCGTTTTAAAACTGCCCAACACTTTAAGTGAAAAAGAAGCAATTCAAAAGGCTTTGGGCATAGGAGTATGCGTTTATCCTAGTTCAACTTCATACTATAAACCTTCAGCTCAGCAAATGATTATATTAGGATACGGAGGGCTATCATTTGAACAAATCGAGGAAGGAATACTTAGATTAAAAAAAGTGTGGGATTAGCAATCGTCTAACCAAATCTGTACTTTTTATACACTCACAACCAACTATAAAAGGAGCTATCCAATTGGATAACTCCTTTTACTATTTAAACTTTAATAGCATCTCTTTTCAAAAACGCTAATCGATAGAATACAAGGCTTAGTAAGAAAACTATTGCCATCACAATGTATAGCTGAGATTCAAAATGAACTAGTAGCCATCCTCCAAATACTGGTCCCATAAAACCACCTAAGTTTTTAAACTGTGAAGCTCCTAAATAGGTTGCTTTTTGTGTAGCAGGAGCAATTTCTTCTATTAAAGCATTCATCATTGGAAAAGCGAAGATTTCACCAATTGTAAATATTATCATTCCAACGACAAATACCCAAGTTGTAGTCGCAACATTAAAGATAAGGAAACCAGCTGCGAAAAATAAGATACCAATAACCAAACTTTTCATAATAGAAATCCGTTCTGTATATATGCCAATTGGTAATTGTAATGCTAATACGACAATCGCATTAAGTGTGATTAGTAAAGAATAGAGTTTAACCCCATTCTCAATATTTAAATTTATGTACTGTGGTAAAGTCGAGTCGAATTGTGAGTATCCAAGACTAACTAAAATTCCACCTGCAAGTAAATATAATAGTTTTCGATCACCTAATACAACTTTAAGCATTTGAATAATTGTTTGTTTTTCTGTAGTACTCTTAGGTGTCACTTCATACTTTTTAAAGACAAAAATTAAAAATAACCCGTAAATTGTATACATTGAACCTGTGATTAAAAAAGGAACTTTTGCACTGGATAGGCTAGAAATCCATACACCACATAATGGTCCGATCACGGCTGCAATGTTAATCGCTGTATAGCGAAATGAAAATAACCGTCTTCTCTTTTTTTCCTCTGTAAAATCAATCATTAATGCTTGTGAGGCAGGTTCAAAAAAGGAACGACATAAACCATTGATTGCATTCAACAAAATAAAAAAAGAAACAACTCTAACAGTTGCAAAACCTATAAATACTGCACTCCATATAAAAATGGTTGTCAGCATGATAAATTTTCTTCCAAACTTATCTGTCAAATAACCACCTATAAAACCACCAAATGTTGCACATAGTTGAGCAATTCCTAATGTAATTCCAATCATTAGCGGAGAAGCATGTAGTTCACTTTGAAGATAAATAGCTAAAAATGGAATAGTCATAAAACTAGCAATACGAGTAAAAATCGTACCATTTAATATAATCCATACAATCGGATGAAAAAAGGACATAAATTGCATCATTCGAACTCCTTTTATATAATGCAATAACTTTATCTTACTATTTGCTAAATTACAATATAGACTTTCGAATGAAACATTAAAAAAAGTACATATAGTAGAGGATTAAATCCTTTACTACGTGTACTGAAGAGAGGAAAATTTTAAATTGAAATAACTCATATTAAGGTTTTATACACTTGCTCGAATACTTTAACCGATGCATATTTACGCGCATCTGCAGAACCTATATGAAGCTCTTTTGAATCATTACTTTCTTGATGATAAAATTCAATTTTTGCACCATCAAGATTTTCTGTAAAAGTTTTCATACAATATTTTTGAAGCAGTAAACGATCGATTTGATCAATTTCATCGATTGTTTGTAAGTATGCCGACATCAGAATCACTCCTTTTCGAATGCAAAACTACAACTTGTTTTAAAACTATTTAGGGCTTAAATTGGGTGTGAGCTCCGGTATTTGTTCTTGCTTTTCTTGAGGTGATATTTCCCAATCACGTCCTACTGTTATACCCAAATATTTTCTATCACTTGGATCTGTAATTTCCTTTTGTGGGTATTTTTTAAACCACCAATATTTTGCCAGAACATAGTAAAGAACAGCTCCAACTGCAAATCCTACCAATGAAGAATAAGTTGGTAATAAATTTGCTATAATACCGCCAATAATCCAAGAAATCAGTCCAGCTAGATTAAAACCATTCATATATTTATACTGCCCTGAAATCTCATAAAGTTCCTCCACATTTAATCGACGTTTGCGTAGTAAATAATAATCTGCAAACATAATGCCAACTATTGCAGTTAAAATACCACCTATAATTAGAAGAACTGAATTCAATACATCGAAAAGACTCCAAGGTTGTGCTAGAGTACCAATAATTCCAGCAATTACGACACCTATCCAGAAAGGGACTTTTGGACCACCAATATTAGAAAAGATTGTTGCAGCCGGAATGACATTTGCTGAAGTATTTGTAGACCATTGCGCTAATACAATCATTAACAATAATATTGCTAATACAAATCCGCTTGCAGACTCTTGTAATGCGGCAACAGGATCACCGGATGAAACGGCCATATAACAAACTGCACCGATGACAATCATAAATGTGTTGACAACTGGCATCACAATAAGCGAACCTACCAGTTGTGTCTTATTGCGTTTAATCCAATTTTTTTCATTTTTTGGTGCTTTGAAAAAACGAGATAGAGAAGGCATGTCAGCTGCTAATGTTGCCCAGAAGCCCATATTTGCCATTACAACAACCATAAATGCTGTAAATGTAGCCATTCCTGTTGTTGGAGATTCAACCCATGACCATACTTCTTTCCCTGAAGAAGTTGCCTTATCAGCAAGTGCTACATACATCCAACAAGAGATGAAAATAATGATTGGCGCGGCTAAATCTGCAAAACGTTCAATCGATTTAATACCTAAAGAAGTATTTAATAATTGGAATACGGCAAAGAATACGAAACAGACAAACCAGTTATCAAAATCAAATAAAATATTTAAAATTCCATTGATCGCTAAAGAACCAAAATACGTATTAATACCAAACCAACACGATGCGGTTATCCCCCTTACCAATGAAGGGAGATGCGTTCCGAATGTGCCAAATGGAGCACGCATATAAACAGGAAATGCTAGCCCATGTTCCACACCAATATCACCTATAAGTACCATGAAAATTCCAATTGTTAAGGAGCCGACCAATGTAGCGAAAATTAGCATCGGCATAGGTAAATGGATAATTCCTGCAGCACCAATAGCGAATGCGGCTAATACAATCGCCATCCCTACCCAAATAACTGAAAAACCAAAAGCACCAACATTTCGTTTCTCATAAGAGATAGGCAATAAATCAGGGGATTTCAAATAATCATTTTTTTGCTCCATAGGCATAACCTCCACATTTTTCAATTTTAACGAGGGCATTTCCTACCCTAATATTTCATCTCACTATATCTAAAATAACAACTTGGGAATTTATTAAGAACAGTTACTTTGCCAAATTACTAACATCTACTTTCCAATTGGCTCAGCGGTTGTATTCAATACTTTTAGCATTTCCTGACGTTCGTTCCATGTCATAGACGGCAAAGTATTTTTCACTTCTTTCATCGTAATGGCTCCTTCTTCTGGGCAAACAATAGAGCATAAATTACAGCCAACACAATCTTCCTCACGTATTTTCAGTTGAGAAAGTCCGCTTGCATCATGATAAAGGTCAATAGCTTGATGGGATGTATCTTCACATGCAATATAGCATTTATTACAATGAATACATTTATCATTATTGATTTCTGCTACTACCTTATAATTTAGATCTAAATTACCCCAATCAGAATATTTTGGTACGGATTGCCCGACAATGTCCATCACTGATGTAATACCTTTTTCATCCAAATAATTATTCAATCCATCGATCATATCTTCTACGATACGAAAACCATGATGCATCGCAGCGGTACAAACCTGGACACCGGTTGCACCCATCAATAAAAACTCAGCAGCATCTTGCCAATTTGATATTCCACCTACCCCTGAAATTGGTAGATTAATATGTGGACTTCGAGCACATTCCCCAACCATATTCAACGCAATTGGTTTTACCGCTGGTCCGCAATAACCACCATGTGCCCCTTTACCACCAACATGAGGAATTGTATTCCAAGTGTTTAAATCAACTCCAGCTAAACTATTAATCGTATTTATCATACTAATCGCATCCGCCCCACCTCTTACTGCTGCTTCGGCAGTTACGGTAATATCCGTAATATTTGGCGTTAGCTTCACAATAACAGGCGTTTTAGCCATTTCTTTTGCCCAGTAGGTTTGCTTTTCAACAAGTTCAGGTACCTGACCAGATGCAGCTCCCATACCACGTTCAGCCATTTCATGGGGACACCCAAAATTTAATTCCAAACCATCTACTCCGACGTCTTCTACTCGTTTTACAATTTCATGCCACTTTTCTTGTTTCGGTTCTACCATTAAAGATGCGATAATCGCATGATTGGGAAAGCGTTTCTTTGTCTCATAAATTTCTTTTAAATTTATTTCAAGTGGACGGTCAGTAATGAGCTCAATATTGTTGAAGCCTGCAACTTTCTGTCCATTGAAACTAACTGCTGCAAATCTAGACGATACATTTAAAATAGGATCGCCAAGTGTTTTCCAAACTGCACCTCCCCAACCAGCTTCAAATGCTCTTTGTACTTGATATCCAGAATTGGTTGGTGGAGCAGAAGCTAACCAAAACGGATTTGGTGACTGTATTCCTGCAAGATTTATTCGTAAATCAGCCATATAATCCCCCCTCTTTGTGTTAGGCAATCTCTGATGATTGTTTTAATGAATGATGAATTGCATATGCGCAATCTTTCCCTTGTTGGACAGCTGAAACGACTGTTGCATCACCATATCCATTTCCATATATCACATCACCACAGGCATATACCTTTGAATTAGATGTTTGAAGTGTTACAGGATCAACTGAAGGAATGCCGTTACTTTGTTGAATGTTGAATTCCTGTATCAAATCTACTTGACGCTTTTGTCCAATTGCACGAATGACAAAATCTGTTGCTATCGTGAAGTTTGAATTTTCGACTTCTAATAATGCATCTTTTCTGTCATAGCAATCGACTAATTTCATTTGAACGCATTCTAATGCCATAACTTGGCCATCTTCATTCCCTACTACTTTTTTAGGTGAAGTTAGCCATTGAAATTCTACCCCCTCTTGCTTAGCAAATTCATATTCAAATGGATATGCTGTCATTTCAATGGCAGTACGACGATATAAAATCTTTACACTTGCTGCACCTAAACGAATTGCACATGTTGCCGCATCGATCGCCGTATTTCCTGCACCGATAACGACTACTTTCTTGCCTATCATATTTTGCGGAACTGTTTCTTGCTTCGTTGTTTTGACAAACTCAATTGCATCAAGTACACCTTCTAGCATTTCTCCTTCAATATTTAAATTAGGGACTTTGCTCATTCCTACTGCCACTATAATTCGGTCAAAGTTCTCCAATAACTCATCGCAAGTAACATCTTTTCCAACTCTCTTCCCTGTTAATATAGTTGCTCCTAATCGACGAACTTGTTCTACTTCCCAGTCAACAACTTCTTGTGGTAATCGGAATGATACAATCCCATGCTGATTAAGTCCTCCAGCCTTTTTTTCAGCTTCGAAGATTGTAACTTCATAACCCATTCGGCATAGTTCACGTGCAGCAGATAACCCTGCTGGTCCACTTCCTATAATAGCAATCCTTTTACCATTTGGAACACCAGCATTGAATAATGGAATATCTTGATTTTTTACCCAATCTGTTGCATAACGTTGAAGGGCTCCAATCTTAATTGGCTTGTCATCTTTTTGCATGACACAGGCACCTTCACAAAGTTCTTCAGTTGGACAAACTCTTGCACAACTTGCTCCCATTGGATTTGCTTCTAAAATTACTTTTGCAGAACCTTTTAAGTTTCCGGAAGCAATTTTTTTGATAAAGCTTGGCACATTAATACTTGTTGGACATGCTCGCATACAAGGTGCATCATAACAATATAAACAACGATTCGCTTCTTCCATTGCACTAGCTTTAGAAAAACCCAGTGTAACTTCTTCAAAATTCTTATCTAATAAACTATTAATCATTTAATCACCCCTATATTATTGAGTAACTACCTCTTTTGTTTCCTCCTTCTTCACTTGTCGTTTAATATACTGACCACTTCCTAAAGCACCAACAAACTCTTTATCTTTTACAACAAAATTCCCCCGACTTAACACACTAATAGGTTCCCCTGTTACTTTTAATCCTTCAAACGCACTATAATCGACATTCATATGATGCGTTTCAGCTGAAATAATACGTTCTTTTCTTGGATCAAATAAGACGATATCCGCATCTGATCCAACTGCTATTGTTCCTTTTTGAGGATATAAGCCAAAAATTTTCGCTGCATTTGTTGAAATCATATCAACGAATTCATTGATTGTTATTTTCCCCTTCACGACGCCTTCAGAATATAAGACACTAAATCTATCTTCGATAAATGGTCCTCCGTTCGGAATTTTTGAGAAATCATCAATTCCTAAACGTTTTTTACCATTAAAATTAAAGGAACATTGATCTGATCCAATTGTTTGAAGTTGTTTAGCTTTTAAGGCATTCCATAAAACTTCTTGATGTTCTTTAGGTCGAAGTGGTGGGGACCAAACGTATTTAGCTCCTTCAAAGTTAGGCTTTTCTAAAGCTGACTGATCGAGTGTTAAGTAAGGTGGGCAAGTTTCACCGTACACTTTATACCCTTTTTGTCGTGCAGCAATGATTTCATCAACGGCTTCCTTACATGTCACATGCACTACATAAAGTTCAGCATCTGCTAAATGAGCCAACTCAATTGCTCGTTTTGTTGCCTCACCTTCTAATTGAGGAGGACGAGTTAAAGCATGATAAATTGGTTCTGTATGACCAAGCGCTTTTGCTTCCTCCACTAATTCGTCTATAACTGAACCATTCTCACAATGGACCATTACAACTGCACCCATCTCTTTTCCAACTTTAAAAGCTTGATAAAGGGTACGATCAGTAGCTTGAAATTCCTTCGCGTAGGCAAGGAATACTTTTATAGAAGTAATTCCTTCCTGCTCTAACACTTTCGGTAATTCAACCAAAGTATCTTCGTTTAAATCACCAATCATTAAATGGAATCCATAATCGATGACAGCTTTGTCTTTTGCCTTCTCATGCCACTTATCTACTGCATCCATTAGTTTTATTTCGCCTGCTGTTAAACAAAAATCTAAGATGGTTGTTGTACCACCAAATGCTGCTGCAATCGTACCCGATTCCCAATCATCATCTGTCACCGTATTATTAAAAGGCATATCTAGATGGGTATGGGGATCAATTCCACCTGGAAAAACATATTGTCCAGAAGCATCAATCACTTCCGCCTCATCATCTACGATTCCTTTTCCAATATAAGCAATCTTGCCATCTTCAATTAGAATATCCGCTTCATACTTATCAGCTGCTGTTACGATTGTTCCGCCAGTAATTAGTTTTTTCATAGTGTTCCTTCTTTCTATATAGTTTGTTTTTCTTTTACTAATTTCTCTTGAAGAGAGAGTACTGTTTGAAGTAAGACATTTGCCCCGTTTGCACAATCTTTAAAACTCGTTAGTTCTTCTTCGCAATGGCTTTTTCCATTTACACTCGGTACAAATATCATCGCCGAAGGTATATAGCTTGCCATAAATTGCGCATCATGCCCTGCTCCACTGTACATTCGATGAGAAGTATATCCGTATTTCTCACATGAATCTTCAATCGATTGACAGATGTCACTTTCAAATACAACTGTGTCCCTGCTCCATAGTTTTTCAAATGAGAGTTCACAACCATCAATATCAGATGGCAAATTATGAATAAAATCCTCCACTTTTGATATAATTGCTGGATGTTGGTGACGAGCTTCTAACGTAAATACCACCTTATTCGGAATGACCGTATGAATATTAGGTGAAACGTTCATTCTTCCCATTGTATAAACTAAATCTTGATCTAACGAAGCTAGTTTTTTTCTTAAAGACGTAATAATATCAGTAGCTGCAAATAATGGATCTTTTCGCATTGTCATAGGTGTTGTTCCTGCATGATCGGATTCACCTATAATCGTAATCTCATAACATACCATTCCAAGAACCCCTTCAACTACTCCTATATCTATCGCTTTACTCTCAAGCACAGGTCCCTGTTCAATATGAACTTCTAAATACGCTAAAGCTTCTTTTAAACGATTTTCTTTATCTCCTTGATAGCCGCTTCCTTCTAATGCTTCTAAAAAAGCAACTCCATTTTTATCCTTTGAATGTAGCATTTTTTCTTTATCAAACTTTCCAGCTAATACGCCAGAACTCATCATTGCTGGATCAAAACGCGCACCTTCTTCATTCGTAAAATTGACAATGACTATCGGTGCTTCAATCTCTATTTCAAATTCACGCAATGTTCTGACAACTTCAAGCGCAGTTAAAACACCTAAAACTCCGTCAAAACGTCCGCCTTTCTCAACTGAATCTAAATGTGAACCCATTACAATTGGAGGTAACTCTTTTTTGCCTGGCAATGTCGCATAAATATTTGCCATATCATCAAAGGTGACATCCATCCCAAGTTCTTCACAACATTTACAAAAGTAATTTCTTGCAGCAACATCTTCAGGAGATAAAGATAACCTTGTTACTCCGCCATTTGTAGTTTGACCAAACTTACTAAACATTTGAATTGATTCCTTTAAACGACTTTCATTACATATAAACAATATATTACCTCCCAAATACATGTTATTTTTTATTACATCTACTAACATTTCCAATTTTAGTGTATTATAAATTTATGGTATATAGTCATTTCACTAAAAAAACATGTGCATTCGCACAAAGTACTTTAGCTTTTCTACTATAGAAGTTAGGGGTGAAATAGATGATAACATTTCAACATTTTTTGGATTCACGAATATTTCATATGCTCGTTTTAAGGGGAGGGGCCGATGGATTAAACAATGAAGTCAGTGGTATAAACGTGATTGAAAGTGTAGATTTATCAAAATTTTGTCAAGCAAACGAAATTATTATTTCTACAGGTATTCATCTAAGTGAAAATACAGAGGCTCTTTTAGAACTTATTACAGCGCTTGCTCAAAAGCGAACTGCAGGATTAATCATTAATATAGGTCCTTATATTTCTAAAATACCAACCGAAGCAATAACTCTTGCAAATGATTTACAGTTTCCTATTTTTGAGATGGAATGGCGGTACCGTATTGCCGATTTATTGAAACTGACCTTTCACTTTCTTAATACTCATCATGAAAGAGAGCTAACTGAAGAAGATTTAATGAGAAAATTATTATTTACTGATGTTCAAGATCATTCGTTAGAGAAAGCTTTAGAACATTTTGGTTTTTCTAAAGAAGATGAAAAAGGCATCATTATATGTACCCCTTCTAGCGAGACCCAAGAAATCACAACTTACGAGAGAATTATTCGGCAAGCATTTTCTGTCCGTTACAAGTCATTTCTTCGGCTCATCGACAATAATCAGTTAATCTTCTTAATAAGTCGTTCCCATGTTCAAACTCCAGATATACCATTTTCAAGGACTGTCAACTCTATATTCAATCAACTTCATGAGAATTACCCGACCCCCACTCCACTATTCATAGGAATGGGAAACTTTTATACAGATACAAAAGATCTTCAAAAAAGTTTAGAACAAGCTAAAACCGTTATAAAACTATCACAGCAGCATAAAAATCCCAATCTTTATAAATATACGGAAATTGGTGCCTACAAAATTATTATGGCAGTTGAAAATAGGGATCTTATACAACGATTTTATCAAGATATGTTAGGATCATTAGTTCAATACGATCAAATGCACAATACCAACATGAAAAGCTTTTTGCGAATTTTTATAGAGGAAGATGGAAGTACTTCTAAAATTAGCAAGAGAGAATTCATACATCGAAATACAGTTCTATATAAAGTCAAAAAAATTGAAACGCTTCTGGATGCTGATTTAAGTACTCCGTTTACTAAAACAAATTTATCAATTGCTTTCATGATTGAAGATATTTTATCAAAATAATAACTTTATGCATTTGCACAAACTTTTATGTCTGAATATTCATTGTTTTCAAAATAAATTGTTAGTATCCTTTTTATGTGAGATAAAATAACATCTATTTAAAAGGAGCTGTAATAATGGATAAAATATTGTCTAATGATATTCAAAAGGATCATCAAGAGTACGTTTTAACTTCTTGGTCCAAACAACTAGGTATACTTCCTAAAGTAATGACCAAAGCAGAAGGTGTTTTTTTCTGGGATGAACAAGGTCGAAAATATTTCGATATGAGTTCTCAACTTGTCTACACAAACGTGGGCCATCAACACCCTAAACTACTTGAAGCTTTTAAACATATTGGAGAGATTCCACTATCATCTCCTGGTTTTGCCAGTGCATCTAAATCTGCCTTAGCAAAAAAAATTATTGAACTCGCACCGAATAATATGCAGAAAGTCTTTTTCACTTGTGGTGGTGCAGAATCTAACGATCATGCTATTAAAATTGCAAAAATGGTGACTGGTCGATATAAAATTTTCTCTCGTTACCGCTCTTATCACGGAGCAACATTTGGTGCTGGTAATTTGACAGGCGAAAATCGCCGGCTAAGTGCCGAGCCCGGTATTCCCGGTTTCGTTAAATTTGATATTCCCTATTTATATAGAGAAGCAATTGATTTTAGTAGTGAAGAACAAGCAACAGAATTTTATCTAAAACGTTTGCAACAGCAAATTTTATATGAAGGCCCAAATATGATTGCGGCCATATTCATCGAACCAATACCTGGCAGTAACGGTGTTATAATCCCGCCTAAGGGTTACTTAGAAGGTGTTAGAACATTATGTGATGAGTTCGGTATTTTAATGGTTTGTGATGAAGTGATGTCTGGGTTTGGACGCACAGGTAAAATGTTCGCCGTTGACCATTATGACTTTGAACCAGATATGATCACTTTTGCTAAAGGTATTACTTCTGGTTATGCACCCCTTGGAGGAGTTATTGTGAGCAATCAAATTGCCTCTTATTTTGATGATCATCCTCTAATGACTGGTCTAACTTACAGCGGTCATACAATGTGTACTCAAATCGGATTAGAAACTTTAAAAATTTATGAGGAAGAAAAACTCATTGATAACGCTTATAAAGTAGGTAAAGTTTTAGCTGAGCGTCTTGAACAATTATTATCCTACTCTATCGTTGGAGAAGTTCGTCATCTTGGTTTGTTCGCTGCGGTTGAGTTAGTAAAGGATAAAACAACCCGTGAGCCCCTCATTCAATATGGATTAGATTACGGACAGGATCCTGTTCGATTGATGAATAAATTCATATCAATGTTACTTAAAAAAGGATTTTACACCTATTCTCACGAATCTAGTATTATAATAGCTCCACCTCTTGTCATTACAGTGGATGAATTAAATGAAGCTATGGATATTTTCGAAAATGTCATACAAGAATTTGAAAAGTTAATCAATCAACCTAAATTTGCTTCAGTTTAAAGGAGGAATTATATGGAAAATTTTTACTATGAACAACCTGTACCGATTGATTTTGGTGTAGATAAAATCAAAGAGCTACCACAAATCTTAGAAAAATTTAATTTTAAAAAAGGATTATTGATTAGTGCACCTTCAATGATAAGAAACGGAATTGCAGATGAGATAAAGGATGCTTCAAACGGTAAAATCGCAGCTATTTTTTCTGATATACAAGCAAATCCAACCGTTCAAAATACAGATGATTGTGTTAAAGCCCTTATAGAAAATAATTGTGACTTTGCGATTGCGCTTGGCGGTGGAAGTATATTAGATTGCGCTAAAGTTGCCTGCTTTGTTGCAACAACTTCTTATACAACTGAAGTCTATTTTACAAAGCAACAACCAATTTCACACAAAGGATTACCAATGATTGCTATTCCTACAACAGCGGGTACTGCAAGCGAAATTACAAATGTATCTGTGTTAACTGATACAAAACGCGGTATAAAGGGGCCGCTAGCAAGTGAGTTTTTATATCCTATTTATGCGTTAGTTGATCCAAAACTAACATTAAGCTGTCCTCAACAAGTAACAGCATCCAGTGGCTTAGATGTTTTAGCTCATTCATTAGAAGCTTTTTACGGAAAAAAGCACCAACCGTATACAGACCTAGTTGCCGAATATGCAGCAAAACTAGTTTTCGAAAATATCTTGGTTGCCTATCACGCTCCTGATAATATCGAAGCCCGTACCAATATGTGCCTAGCTTCCGTAACAGCAGGTATGGCATTTAACTTAACACAAACTGCTGCCGCTCATGCTTGTTCATACCCATTGACTCAAAATTTCGGTGTCCCACATGGAGAAGCATGTGCTTTAACTTTACCTACTTTCTGGAGACTCAACAGTATCGGTAAAGAAGCAAAAAGACTAGATGCTTTTAGCCGTCGCCTCGGATTTGAAGATGCTAAGGACTTAGCAGATCAAATTGATGAATTAAAGAAAGAAATGAAAATGTGCTTAACAATCGAAGATGCAGGTGTAAAAACAGAAGATGATTTAAACCTTCTAATTGCAAATAGTTTCGCTCCTAATATGCAAAATAACCCTGTAGAAATTAGTCCTGAATTATTAGAAAATCTTTATAAATCTATTTCAAGTGTTCATTCGAATAATTAAAAACTATTTTGACAGTGTAGCTTTATAAATGAGATTGACTAATTAAAATAGCATTCAGTAATTTATATCAAAGTATGATTAAAAACATAAAAACATCTCTTCTCCTCATATATTTCTAGAGAAGAGATGTTTTTAATTAGTTGATTCTGTTAGTTTCTTATTATAGAGGTCAAAAATTGGTCAGGTAAGTATATAAAATGAATTTATTTATGGAGAATATGAATGAAGAAATGGCTATCAACATTCTCAAATGGAAATACGAAGAGCCCTATGATTTTTACAATAATGAAATAACATATGAATCGAAGCAAGAATTACTTGACCATTCATACTACGCAATTGTAAATGAATTTAAAGAACTAATTGGTTTTTTCTGCATCGGGAAGAATGCACAAGTACCAATTGGTATTCAATTTGGTGCTTATATAGATGATTTTGTTGATATGGGTCTTGGTATGAATCCTAATCTTGTGGGCAAAGGTAATGGTTTTGAATTTTGCTCATTCATAATTAATTTTATTAAAGAAACTTATAAAAGTACGCCAATAAGATTAACTGTGGCCAAATTCAATTTAAGAGCTATCCATCTATATGAAAAGCTTGGTTTTGTTTTGGAAGATGAATTCAGCACCGATCTTATAGAATTTATTACTATGGTTAAAAAGGAAACTTATTAAAACCTCATATTCTATATATAGGTAATAAAAAGAGATGGCGAATTTATCGACGTCTCTTTTTTATGTGTTAGGTGCTAGCTTACTAGTATTTAGCTAAATTCGGCATCTCATTTCTCGGGAAATAATTAAGACGCAGGATAATTATTATGTTATGTTATCTTTTCTATTTAAGGTAAAACACCTCTAATAGTATTTCTCATATTAGCTCAATAATATTATTTTAACTTTAAGATGTTTTATATCTGTCTTTTGACAAATACTACTTTTAAAATAACTTAAAATATCCTTACATTCTATTAATATTAGCTTAATGATGATTATTTATAGTTAAACTATACCAATTAAAGGAGGCAATACCATTGAAATCTTATTTATCAAAGAAACTTATTTCTATTGCTGCAATTTCCACACTTGCTTTAAGCAGCCTTACTATTTCAGCTTCGGATGTTGATGCAAAGACTACTACAAAGAAAAATGAAGTGAAAAACGTCATTTTCTTAATCGGGGATGGTATGGGGAATTCATACACTTCTGCTTACCGTTATTTAAAAAATAGTTCAAGTAATCAGTATGTAAACCAGACATCATTCGACAAATATTTAGTTGGACAACAAATGACATACCCTGAAGACCCAGAAGAAAATGTGACAGATTCAGCTTCCGCAGCAACTGCTATGTCAGCAGGTGTTAAAACATACAATAATGCCATTGCAGTTGATAATAATAAAGAGAATGTAAAAACTGTCTTAGAATCTGCTAAAGAAATGGGAAAAGCAACTGGTTTAGTTGCAACATCTGAAATTACACATGCAACACCTGCTGCTTTCGGTGCTCATGATGAGACTCGAAAAAATATGAATGGTATTGCAGATGATTATTTTGATGAATTGGTAAATGGAAAACATAAAATTGATGTGCTTCTTGGTGGTGGTAAATCTAATTTCGTCCGTCAAGACCGTGATCTTACAAAAGAATTTAAATCAGCAGGTTATAACTATGTAACTTCAAAATCAGAATTACAAAAAAATAACAATTCAAAATTACTTGGATTATTTGCTGATGGTGGGTTAGACAAATTGATTGACCGCAATGCTGCTACCCCATCACTTGCTGACATGACAAATGCAGCTCTTAAACAACTAAGTAAGGATAAAGACGGTTTCTTCTTAATGATCGAAGGAAGCCAAATCGATTGGGCTGGTCATGACAACGACATTGTTGCTGCTATGAGTGAAATGAAAGATTTTGAAAAAGCATTTGAAGCTGCTATTGCCTATGCTAAAAAAGACAAAAATACTCTCGTAGTTGCTACAGCTGACCATTCAACAGGTGGTTTCTCATTAGCTGCAAAAGATGATTATAACTGGTTCCCAGAAGCGATTAAAGCTGCTAAAAAAACACCAGATTATATGGCTCAACAAATAGCTGCAGGTGCTGATGTAGAAGAAACATTAAAAAAATACAGCGGACTAACTTTAACTGCTGACGAGATCAAATCGGTGAAAGATGTAACTTCAGGTAAAGCGACTGATATTGATAATGCCATTGAAAAAATATACGATAAACGTTCTAATACCGGTTGGACAACAGGTGGTCATACAGGCGAAGATGTAAATGTTTATGCTTTTGGACCTGATGCTTCTAAATTTGCAGGACAAATCGACAATACCGATCAAGCTAAAATTATCTTCAATATCATTGAAAAAAACAAAAAGAAAAAGACTAAAATAAAAGATCAATCATAATTATGAGGCAAATTTCATTTTCTTAAAATTACTCAAACAACATGATCTGGTCGTCCCTTTCAGTGGCGTCCAGATTTTTTCAAGCAAGGAGGAACAATATTGAATAAGTCTATTACTACCCTACTACTTAGTGGTTGTATACTAACTTTACTATCAGGTTGCTCAATACAATCTTCTACTTCAAATAGCTCTCATGCAGAAGCTGCCAGTAATACAGATTATCATAAAAATTATCAAGCAAATCCTCAAGTAACAGATGATCGAACATTATTAAATGTAGGAGATGAAATTACTGACAAACTCGGTTATGCAAAACTAAAAAAAGCAAATTTAAAGCAAAAGAGTTTTGAAATTGGTGATATCACCTTAACAATTCGGGATGTGAAACAAGTTTATCTTGAACCTACTTATTCAATGATTGATTATTTTCACGTTTTAACTCATGAGCCTACGTTTGATGTCGTCAAATCATTTGTTGAAATTACTAACAACAGTGATAAGACCGTTCATTTCTCCCCTGTTGCTTTACTAACTTCAAATACAGGGCAAAAATGGACATGGGAACAAGATATTTATCTAGATGACTTATCCGGTACAATAGAACCGAGTCAAACAAAAAGAGGAAATATTGGTTATATCCTTGATGAAGCTCATACTTCACCGACAAAATATGTCCTACAAACGAGTGATGTCTTTGACGAAAAAGAAAATAAAATTGCAGATGGCAAAAAAATAACCCTAACATTGCCAGAGTAAAATAGTAATCCCTTCTTTGTCTTCTAATAGAAGGGTTTTTTCTTTTATTTGGCAAAGAAACTTTTTATCTTAACATTCGTCTTAAAAAACATGGTAAACTATTATAGAATTGAAATAACCATAGATATGGGTTTTTTCATATATACTAAAAGGATTTGAACATAATTTATCCTTTTATAGGCAGCATTATTCAGCTATATTCTTCGCTTCTCTCGTTCTTGCGATAGAATCATAGTGCCTGTTTGGGAAAAAATATTAGAAAGGGAGGAAGGTTTCAAAGATTTCATTTTAAACCGTTTACCGATGAAAAAAGCTTTGTTACTTACACTATTTACTACAATATTATTTGCTACATCTGTTTTTATCATCATTCAACAATTATCTCAATCGGTTTCAGAGCCATCAAAAAAATACATAGAAGATCAAAGTGTGGAAAGCTTTATCGGCTCCATTGGTGAAAATGCGCGTGAGATTGCAGATAAACACGATTTGTATGCTTCTGTAATGATTGCTCAAGCTGTATTAGAAAGCAATGGTGGTACAAGTGATCTAAGCACCCCACCAAATAATAACCTTTTTGGCATCAAAGGTTCATATAAAAAACAATCTGTTACTTTCCAGACATCTGAGGACAACGGTAGTGGGCAAATGCATCAAATATATGCAAAATTTAGAAAGTACCCTAGTTACAAGGCATCTTTGGAAGATTACGCTGAATTACTTCATAATGGAGTGTCTTGGAACAAAAATTATTATAAAAAGACATTTAAAAGCAAAACCAGATCATATAAAGAGGCTACAAAATATTTAACTGGCACATACGCGACTGATACAAATTATCACCAAAAACTAAATTCAATCATAAAACAATACCATTTAACAGAATATGACCAACCAAAAAAGGAAAAGAAACAAGTAGTCGTAAAAAGTGGGGAAACATTAAATTCTCTTTCTCATAAATACGGTGTTTCTGTTACATCCATCAAACAATGGAATCGATTAGATAACAATGCAGTTGAAAATGGTCAAAAGCTTTTAATCTATCAATAATAAAAAGAGAGGCTTTCCATAATTAAAGAGATTATGGAAAGCCTCTTTTTTCTATAAAAATATCCACTTTAAAGGTATTGGGGCTGTGGTGGTCGAATACCACTACCCTCGTCGCAAAAAGTGTGCCTCTAAAATTACTGTTCAGGCACGTCGTTTTGTTTAGTTAGCCGACTAAATAATGCTGAAGAACAGGGAAAAAAGTATCTGATAAAACAATACTAATAAGAGCTGCTACAATCATTGCAAGACTTGAATAAGTTCCTTCTAATTCCCCTATTTCAAAAGCCTTAGATGTACCACAGCCATGAGCACCCATTCCCAATAACAAACCTTTTGCTGCGGATGTTCGTATTCGAATATATTTTATGACAAGCGGTCCAATAATACTCCCAGTTAACCCAGTAACAATAACAAATACAGCTGTCATAGTAGGCTCGCCCCCTATGATTTCTGAAATATCCATTGCAATAGGTGTTGTAATTGAACGCGGAACTAAACTATTGACCATATCATTTGATAAACCAATCCACATTGCAAACAAAAAAGATGAAATGATGGCAACGGCACTACCTGTAACTAAGCTCAATCCAATTGCTTTTGCATGCTTCTTTAATAGTGGAAAGTTCTTATAAATAGGAACAGCGAATGCAACTGTAGCTGGTCCTAGAAGTTTAGATAACCAAGTCGCTCCTGAATTATAATCACTATATGAGGTATGAGTGATTAACAATATTGCAATAATAATTAGCGGACAAATTAATAATGGTGATAAGATAATCCAATTCATCTTTTTATAAACTTTCTTGCTTAATAAAAAGATAATAATAGTACCTATAAAGCTTATAAGACCAATTAAACTCATGCTTTTTTCGCACCCTTCTTTTGGACAGAATCTGCAACTAATCCTGTACAAGCCATCACGACGATTGTGCTTAACACAATTACAGCTACAAGCTTAACGCCAATAACACCCAGAATCTGGTCGTACTGCACAACACCTACTGCTGAAGGTACAAAGAATAGTAGTAATTCGCCAGTCAATAATCCCGCACCAAGATCTACCCATTCAAGCTTCACAATATGTAACTGTAATGCAGTGAACAATAAGACCAAACCAATAATACTTCCAGGGATAGGCAAATGAACCAATCTTGCAATCCCATCACCTAAAAGCAAAATACCGTATAGAAAAATAATTTGAAGAATTATTTTGATTATTTTCATATACATATAAATCACACCTTTTTAAATTGTATTGAAAAAACCGTCTTAAACAATCTAGACGGTTATAAACAGAAACTACCTTATAATGGTTCGTCTTGCTTATCGATCTATTCAATACAATTACTTTACTCTATTGTTTAACATTCGTAAAATACATATTTTTTATATTTTGTATTCCTAAACGGAATAGTTTGGTGCGATATATTGGATAAAACTTTTCGTTGCATGGGATAAATATCGATCCTTTTTAACGATAAGAACAATCTCCCACGGTATAGACGGATTGACAATTGGTATTGCCTTAACAGCATTAGGATTAACTTTTTCAGCTATTGCTTTAGGGAACATGGCAATCCCGAGGTTATGCTCAACCATTTGACTGATAAAGTCCCATTGCGAACTTTCATATGCAATGTGAGGTGTAAATCCAGCATTTTCACACTCTTGTAATATGCGATCATGTAATGTGAAATCTTGGCTGAACAATAACATAGACTCATTTTTAAGATCTTGCATCGTAACTGTCTCTTGTTTTGCTAAGGGGTTGGATTGATTGACAATTAGCATTAATTGCTGTGATGTATACGGAATGACATGGAATTCTTCTGTATCAGCCGGTAACATAACAAACCCCATATCTAAATCGCCTGCCCCTACTAAATCTTTAATCACATTTGCTCCTCTCTCATCTATTTCAATAGTTATTCCAGGATACTTTTCTTGGAATCCTTTAATCATTTGCGGAAAAAAGAGAATACCTATTAAAGGAGGCATACCTATTTTTATTTTCCCCTTTTTTAATTGTGTTACATCTTCTAATACAACATCTAATTCATCTACTAAATTTAATATTTTCATCGCATGTTCATAGACCACTTCACCTACATCTGTTAATTCACTTTTTCGTGGTGAACGGTGAAATAGTGTAACATCCATTTGTTGTTCTAAAGATTTAACCACTTTACTCAATGTTGGTTGAGTGATATGTAAAATATCGGCTGCCTTTGAAAAGCTCTTATTTTTGGCAACAGTAACAAAATATTTTAATTCTCTAATTTCCATCTTCAATACACCTTTCAATTGATATTGAAACAACAATAAATTATCTATTTTAAGAATTGGGTTCGTAATAATTATAGCCATAACTACCTTGAATAATTTGATTATTGTATAAAAATTTCATAATTTCTATCATGACTGAGACTAGTTTTATTTTCTGAGATAGAGATAGTTTTCATATCAGTTTATTAAAATTTATAAATTTTCTTTCCAATAACAATATTTTCTTCTTTATGTTAAAATATACTCAATCATTAAATTTGGAGGGGGTTTTATATTGAAGTATGAGAAAATAGCCGATCATTTATATAGTATTGATACAAATGATCTAGGATTAAAAAACCGCACAACTTCTTATATAATAGTTGATGACAAAATTGCATTAATCGAAACATCAGCAAGCCCATCAATCCCTTATATTTTGAACGCTTTAGAAGAATTACATATCAAGCCAAGTGATATCGATTATTTAATCTTGACGCATATCCATTTAGATCACGCAGGCGGTGCTGGTGTAATGATGAAATACTGTCCAAACGCAACCGTGTTAGTTCATCCAAAAGGAGTCCTTCATTTAGTTGATCCTAGTCGTCTAATTGCCAGCGCAAGGTCCGTTTACGGAGAAAATTTCGATGCAATTTTCGGTGAAATTTTACCAATTCAAGAAAAACAACTTTATGCCATAGGAGATAGAGAAATTATAAGATTAGGATCCTCTACTCTCACTTTCTACTACACAAAGGGACACGCAAATCACCATATTTCAATACATGAATCATTAACAAATGGAATGTTTGTTGGAGATACAACAGGCGTTTACTACCCTGATATGACCGAAGAAGAATTCGATGTTATTCTACCTTCTACATCACCAAATCAATTTGATCCTAATTTGATGGAAGATTCGATTCAACTTTTTGAAAAGATTAAACCTAATGTACTTTATTTCGGTCATTACGGATCGTACACTCATCCACAATTTGCTTATGCAGAAGTTCGACGTTACTTACCTATTTTCATGGATGCGGGACGTCAAACCATGAAAGAAGAAACTGATTTTACAAAACAAGTTCAACGGACAGAGGAAATATTAACAAACTCTATTTTTGCAGAATTACAGGCAAAAGGTCTTTCTAAAGATCATCCTGTTTTTAAAATAATCCCATTAGATTTGGCAGTAAGTGCAATGGGGATTATAGATTATTTAAGTAAATCTTTAAACAAACCAACCTAATCAGCAACAAGCCATTGGATATTCAACGGCTGTTGTATTCTCAGAGATTTTTTGTTACTTTATATATCTTTTTCTAGTTTCGCTTTCTGCAATACTGTACGAATAAAGGGCTCTTTGTTTTTTGTATATGTATGTCTGTCAAACGCATATTCAGATGCCAAATTTGTCTTTAATAACGCATATTCTTCCGCAAATTCGGGATGATTTCTTAAGTAGTTTCTAAATAATATTTTTTCTCTCCATTCCGAACTGTCATATTCACAAATATGCAAATGACAAGTACCTTGTCCCCATTGACCTTTTCTAAAAAATTTTCTATCTTTGAATTCTATTTTTGGGACATATTCATAACCGATATCTTGAAGTGGTTGAACTAGCGAAGAAACTTGTTCCAAATGATGTATACCTACCATTATGTCTATAATGGGCTTTGCTTTTAATCCTATAATAGCTGTGCTTCCTATATGCTCTATATGTAATATTTGATCACCTATTGCATTTATGATACTTGTTTTTTCATATTCAAATTTTTTCAACCAATTTGGGTTATAGTCTACAAGAGTAACTGTCGTATGTTTCATTTTTCCACTCCTTGGTCTAATATATTTTAAAAGGAGAAACTAATGAGAAAAATCTTAAATAATCGATATTTAGAATTCACCTTAATTTTACTAGTTACATGCTCAGTTAGCATCTATACATATATTAACGGCAAGTTATATTTTTATATTAATGGTTTAAGGCACTATGCCGTTTATCCATTAATAATATTCACGATATATGTAATAATTTTATTGGTCAACACGAACTATTTAATAAGAAAAATACAATATTGGAGTTTAATATTCTTAACAATTGGATGTTTACTTATCTATAATTATGAAAAACCAAAATATACTTACGAAGATGCACTTGATATAGTAAAAGAGAAAGAAAAGCTTAATCATACTCTTATATTACAGCCAGAATTATATACAAAAAGAGATAATGATTATTATCAAATTTATAAAATATTAGGACAATCCAAAGGCATAAACAAATATTTTTCTTTCGACCCATATTCAGGGCAAGTTCATGAACTTGATTAGTGTGTTTTATATCACTATTTTCATTTCCTAATTGAATGATATAAAAGAAGCTATCCATTTCGATAGCTTCTTAAGTACAAATCAATTATTCTACTATGGTATTTTATAATACTGGAAGGAGTTTTTCGATAATAATACTATTAACTGCATTCATATAAGCAAGTGCACTTGCTTTGATGACATCTGTATCAGTAGCTTTTGCTATATATTTTTCTCCATTATATTCAACTTGTAGTTTTACTTTTCCTAGTGCTTCTTTACCTCTTGATACACTAGAAATTTTGTATTCAAGAAGTTTAATATCCATATCAATGATTTCTTTCATCGCTGAATACAATGCATCGATTGGTCCTGTTCCTACAGTACTTGCACTAAATACTTCGTTACCCTTTTTAACTTTAATGCTTGCAGATGGGAAAGTAGTGTTACTAATAACTTGCAAATCAACTAGTTCGTAGAAATCCCCACTATGACTTTCAATTTTTTCAGCCATTTGGTGACGTACAAAATATTTTTCTACAAGGATATATAAATCATGGTTATATACCTCTTTTTTAGCATCTGCAAGATTTAAAAAGTCAGCGAAAATTTCTTCAAATTGTTCATCTGTTAAAGTTCCAACTGAAAGTTTTTCTAGTGCATTTTTTACTGCATGTCGACCAGAACGAGCTGTTAAAACAAGCTCCATATCATCTAAACCTACTTCAGTTGGGTGAATAATTTCGTAAGCATCTCGTGATTTTAGAAGACCATCTTGGTGAATACCTGAAGAGTGGGCAAATGCATTTTCACCTGTGATTGCTTTGTTAACTTGAACATCTAATCCCATTAAGCTACTGACGAGTTTTGATGTTGTGATTATTTCTTTTGTATTTACTCTTGTTGCAACATCGCCAAAATAATTACCACGTGTATGTAATGCCATGACCACTTCTTCAAGGGAAGCATTTCCTGCACGTTCACCAATACCGTTAATCGTACATTCCACTTTATCTGCCCCGTTTTTAATAGCTGCAAGTGTATTTGCTGTTGCCATGCCAAGGTCGTTATGACAGTGAACACTTAGTAATACTTTATCATTTAAGTTTTTAATACGATCATTAAGTTTATAGACCATTTCTCCAAATTCTTCTGGAACTGCATAACCAACCGTATCAGGTACATTTATCATTGTAGCTCCTGCCTTAATGACGGCTTCAATTGTTTTCCATAGATATTCAAAATCTGAACGAGATGCATCTTCTGTAGAATATTGAACTTGAGGTAGTAAGCTTTTTGCATATTTTACTGCTTCAACACCAATATCTAGGATTTGATCTTTTGATTTACCAAATTTCTTTTCAACATGAATATCAGATGTTCCGAGTACCATATGAATCATTGGATTTTCAGCATGTTTAACGCTATGATATACCGCATCGATGTCAGCTTTAACGGCACGTGCAAGAGCTGTAATCATAATGTCGTCCGTGTTACCTACTTTTTGTGCTACTTCTTTCACTGCATTGAAATCTCCCGTAGATGATGCTGGGAAACCCGCTTCAATAATATCTACTTGTAATTTTTTTAGTTGCTTTGCCACTTCAAGTTTTTCATAAATATTCAATTTTGCACCCGGTACTTGTTCACCATCACGTAAAGTCGTATCAAAAACCCAAATTTTTCTTGTCATATTTACCACTCCTCTTTTAGTAGTATGGCGTTGTCATTAGTGAATTGTTTCGATTAAACAATTTTAACAAAGCCAAAAAACAAAAAATCTCATCTCTATAGAAACTAACTATAGAGACGAGATTAACTCGCGGTACCACTCTAATTGAACAATTTAAAATTGCCCCACTCATTCGATAGCGATCACTATCTATCCTAATAACGGTAGGAATCCGAACTCCATTACTATTATAGGTTCACGGAGTAGCTCATGGACGAGTTCAAAAGTATATAACGACCGATTCACACCACCCATCGGCTCTCTTTGCGCTTATAACACTTTTTACTATTTCCAATCTTGGCTTTAATTTATTTGATTGATTGGATTGTAACGCAGAATGTTAGATGCTGTCAACAGAATTTTTAGAAAATTTTATGATTTCAGAACTAATAGTGGTCTTTCATTTCTCCAAATACATTCGACAGGCATTTCAAAAAACTCGCTTAAATTTTCACTCGTAAGCATCTCATTTGTTTTTCCTTTAGCAAATACTTCGCCTTTTTTTAACAACAATGTATGCTGAAATTCCGGTAATATTTCTTCAACATGATGTGTCACGTAAATAATTGTTGGACCGTCTTTTAACTTGGCAATCTCTCCAATTGTTTTAAGTAAGGATTCTCTAGCTATAAAGTCAAAACCCGTAGCAGGTTCATCTAAAATTAATAACTCTGGTTCGCCCATAAGTGCACGCCCTAACAAAACCCGTTGTTTCTCACCTTGTGATAATGTTTTATAATCTCGATCTGCGTACTCGATTGCACCTAGTTGTCGTAACAATTTAATCGCTTTCTCCCTAATTTCTGGTGTAGGCTTTTCGTACAATCCGATTGAAGCATAAGCACCGCTTAAAATAATTTCAAATGCACTATCTAAGGGATTTAATTTTGCTTGGAATCCTGCTGATACAATACCTATTTTACGTCTTAGGTGTTCCCCTAGAACTGATTTACCAAAAATTTTCCCAACAACTTCAACTTGACCACTAGTTGGAAAATAATAGGCACATAGCATATTTAATAATGCAGTCTTTCCTGCTCCATTTAAACCATATAACACCCAATGTTCGCCCTTATTAATCTTCCAATCTATATGATGTAATATCCATGCATCATCTTTTTTAAGTGAGACATCTTGTAAATGAAGTACCATCTTAAACAACTTCTTTCTCTCTAATATACTTTTTAATATATTGATATATTAATATTTATCTAAAGCTAGTTTTATACCGAACCCTACTAACACCGTTCCAGTAACACCCTCAATTGCCATTTGGGTTTGAGGCTTCATCATAAAGCTACGAATAGTATTAAGCAAAAGAATATAAAATACAAACCATATTGCTGTAAGAACAACATATGTTAGCCCCATCCAGATGAATGGTAAAAATGAATGATTATTCGAGTCAACGAATTGAGGTAAAAAGGTTAGAAAGAACACAGCAACTTTTGGATTTAGTAGATTCGTTAAAAAGCCTTGCTTAAAACATGCATGATCATCACTTTCTACATCTTCTTCATGTTCTATCAAACTCTCTTCCTTTTTCTTTCGGATTGAAATAAATGATTTAATCCCTAGGTAAATTAAATAGGCTCCTCCCACATATTTAAAAATAGAAAATAGAAAGGCTGACTTAGCAATAATAGCTGACAATCCCACAACTGCTGCAAATGTATGAATGAGTAACGCACAACAGGTTCCAAATATCGTTTTGAGTCCACCTATTTTTCCCTTTATTAAAGTATTTTTAGTTGCAATAGCTGTATCAGGACCTGGTAATAGAATAAGTAAAATGCACATTGTAACAAACAACCAATATTGATGCATCTTATTCACCTCTTTCTTTGAATAGCTAAATTTTATCAGAAAATTGAGAATAACGCATTGCGATTATTCTAATATATATTCATAAAAAAGCTAAAAACTATATTGATATATTTACTTTTGAAATCTCATAAAAGTTAGATTAAATTCATCTCATATTGAGATTGACACTTATCTAAAAATATTCATATAATTCGGAATATACAAAATATATTTTTCTACTATTTTGGTTTTTAAGATTGTATTCATCTCATGTGCAAAGGGGATTTGATAGATGTATACACTCTAAAAATATATAGATATAAGGGGGATTTTATATGAAAAAAGTGTTATTAGCTTTTGTTTTGATTCTATCCGTAATTTTATCAGCCTGTGGAGGAACCGACAGTGGAAATGGTAGTTCTGATGGCGGTACATCTACAATTGAAAAGATTAAGAAAAACAAAAAAATTGTTATTGGAACAGCCCCTGGATATGCACCATTTGAAATGACTGACTTGAAAGGAAATTACGTTGGTTACGATATCGATACTGCAAAAGCAATTGGTAAAGCTCTTGATGTAAAAGTTGAATTTAAAGAGTATTCCTTCGATGGTTTAATCGCTGCTCTACAAGTTGGTGAAATTGACATGATTATTTCCGGGATGACAATAACTGGTCCTCGAGCTTTATCTGTTAGCTTCGCAAATCCGTACTTTAAAACGAAACAAGTAGCACTTGTGCCAAGTACAGATACAACTACTAAAGTATGGACTGACTTAGACAAAAAAGGAAATAAGATTGCTACTGTCGTAGGAACTACAGGTCAATTAATTACAAAAAATACATTTAAAAACGCGGAAATCAAAGATTACAAAGAAATGGCTGCAGCAGCATTAGCTATGATTTCTGGACAAATTGATGGTGTAGTCTATGATGAATCTTCAGTTCGTGTTTGGAATAAACAAAATGGTAAATCTAGAGTAATCGACAATCAAATTTCTGCTGAAAATTTAGGAATTGCTGTAAAACATAATGATTTAAAAACTGTACAATGGTTGAATTCATTCTTATATAGCTATATTGACGGACCAGATGAATTAAAATCCAGAAGTTACTGGTTTGAAAGTGATGAGTGGTACGACAATATTAACAATAAAGTAGAAGCCGAATAACGAGTTTGGAAGAAAGTATTGTATATACCGTACTTACTTTCTTCCTTTAATTTTTTATTGTTTAAAAGGGGGCAAACTTTATGATTTATCAACCAGACTGGAGCATCATTACAAATAATTTAGGAATTTTTTGGGAAGGTTTACTGTTAACCCTTCGAATATCAGCACTCTCTTTACTTTTAGCAATCCCAATCGGCATCATTGTTGGGATTGGACGTATATCTAAAAATCATTTTATAAAATTTCTAGCTTCTGCATATGTAGAAATTATTAGAGGTATCCCATTAATTGTTATACTAATTTGGGTATATTTTGTAATGGGTCAATTTTTAAAATTAGGATCTTTTTGGGGTTCTATTGTTTCTTTAGCTATTTTCTCAGGTGCATTTATTGCAGAAATTGTTAGAGGAGGTATTCAATCTATTCCAAAAGGTCAAATGGAAGCTGCCAGGTCCTCAGGAATGACTAATTTTCAAGCCATGAAACTGATTATACTCCCACAAGCAATTCGAAAAACTCTACCACCAATGGCATCACAATTTATACTATTAATAAAAGATTCTTCTCTCGTATCCACAATTTCAGCAGTAGATTTGACATTAAAAGCTACTAACTTAGCTGCTGTATCTTACCGTTATATTGAAATCTGGTCATTTGTAGCTGTCGTATATTTTGCAGTGACATTTACATTATCATTGATCATTAGACAATTTGAGAAAAAACTATTAAAAAATGAGTTTTAGAGAGGTGAATCTATGATGATAAAGATCAAAAATGTATCAAAAAGTTTTGGAAAAAGTAAAGTATTAGAAGATATAAACCTAAGCGTAAAAAAATCGAACGTAGTTGCGCTGATTGGCCCAAGTGGCGCTGGAAAATCCACTCTTATTCGTACAATCAACGCACTAGAAGAGATCGATCAAGGTGAAATTATTGTTGAGGATGTTTCGATACATCAAAAAGGAACTGACATTAATAAGGCGCGAACACATATTGGGTTTGTTTTTCAAAGTTTTAACCTTTACCCCTTTTTAACTGCTATAGAAAATGTAACTATTGCACCGATAAAAGTGAAAGGCATTGAAAAAGAAAAAGCAATTGCAAAAGGAAAAGAACTTCTAACATCTCTTGGGCTAGAAGATAAGTTCGATGTCTACCCATCCCGATTATCCGGTGGACAACAACAAAGGGTAGCTATTGCCAGAGCACTTGCAATGGAACCTCATGTAATGCTTTTTGATGAACCTACTTCAGCACTTGACCCAGAGATGGTTCAAGAAGTTTTAGATGCTATTCGAAAATTAGCTGATGACGGGATGACTATGGTCGTAGTAACTCATGAAATGGGGTTCGCCAAAGAGATTTGTGATCAAATTGTTTTTATGGCTGAGGGTAAAATTGTCGAGGTTGCTCCACCGGAGGAGTTTTTTTCTGCACCTAAATCTGATCGTGCAAAAACATTTTTATCAAAAGTTTTAAACCACTAATCCATTCTAAACAAAAAAGAGCACCCATGAGTGCTCTTTTTTATCCAACTAATTCATGTTTAACTACTTCATAAGCCTGACAAATAGACTCCATCATTTCTTCAGATTCATGTTTTAGTAAATTTTTTGCAATAAGATAAAGGTCCGCATCATCGTGATCGGCTAGGTTCATGAGAATTTCTCCTTCAATCTTACTTACGTAAAATTCTATTTCTCTATTCATTTTCTCTTCTCCTCGTATATTAGTAG
>NZ_ML122555.1:0-68121 GCF_003844195.1 Rummeliibacillus sp. TYF005 | reverse complement strand
GAAAGAGCTCTTACTACTAATATACGAGAGAAAGATATGATGAAAAAATGGCTTTATTAATTGCTTATGAAAAAGGTGATATTGTTTATCAAAATAAAAGTAAGAAAATTTTTGATGGTATAGTTGAATTTTTTGATAATTATTTTAAAAAATAAATATTTTATTACTGTATTTGATTAAGAGTTATATAACCGTATTATTCCGTATTTGAGTATACTCATTTTATGTTATGAGTGTACTCATTTTTTATTTAATTATTTTAATTCGACTTCTAATTTTAACTATTGTATATGACTTATAAGGTTGTAAATGATATGCAATATATAAATTAGAGGTGGTCAAGTCTTGAAAAAGAAAAAGCTGTAATTTATGCATGTGTTTCCACTACTAAAGATGAGCAAAAATCGTCACTAGAAATACAAGAAGGATCACTCTCAAATATTAAACAATCAATCAGAAAAATTCATTTATTATCTAGGTGAGTTAATTTCATAATTCCAATCCCTTGTCTCCCAAGGGGTTCAAAACAATAAAAATAGGGCACCTCCCCAATTTGGTATAATTTAAGTGACCAAACCAAAATTATCCCTGAGGTGAATGCCCTATGACTATTGTAAAACAAATGCGTCTTTTTGACATCCAAGAATTAATGGATATGGAAAGTTCTCGTCGTTTTGATGCGATTTTGTCTACTTTCAATCTACAACCGATTTTCCAACTGTTCCGTAAAACAACCATGTACGGTGCTCCGCGAGAGTTAAACTACGGTGCGATGATTCAATCATTAGTTATTCGTATTGTGGAACGCATTCCAACCGTAAAAGATTTAGTGAAGCGGCTAAAATATGATCTTATTTTCCGCTTAGATTGTGGCTTTCTATTATCAGATTCAGTGCCTTCTGAAGCTTCTTATTCACGCATGGTCGACGTGATTAGTTATTCGTATTGTGGAACGCATTCCAACCGTAAAAGATTTAGTGAAGCGGCTAAAATATGATCTTATTTTCCGCTTAGATTGTGGCTTTCTATTATCAGATTCAGTGCCTTCTGAAGCTTCTTATTCACGCATGGTCGACGTGATTAGTCAATCAGATGTCTTCGACAAAATGCATGATGGACTGATTCAAACAGCCTTTACAGAAGGATTTTTGGACGATGAACATATTGGTTATGATGCAACACATTTTGAAGCGCGTGATGCATCAAAACCAACTGAGAAAAAAGAAAAAACATCTAAAAAACGTGGACGTAAATCGAAAGAAGAACGAGCTGCCTGGCTCGCTGAACAAGCAGAGATCGAAGCCAACCTCTCAACATATGAAAAGAAATTAGAAGCCCAATTAACCATTCCTACATCGACACTTTGGAGGGACATTCCAATCCAGCCTAAGTGGGGCATCAAGAAAAATAGTGACGGTAAAAACACATTCTGGTTCGGCTTTAAAGGGCATTTAGCTGTATCGACAAAAAGCCAGTACATTGTGGCACGCTTGATGTCGTCTGGCAATTTAAGTGATAGTAAAGCGGCCATTCCACTCTTAAAAAAGGTCGCGGAAGTCTTGCCAAATCAGTTCACAACCGCTGTCTTTGATGCAGGATATGATTATGAAGCGATTTACCGCCAAATTTTGAATCAAGACATGAAGGCTGTCATTCCTTATGTCAAACGTCGTGAATCTGAAATATTGGGCTTCGATGCAAATTTTCGTCCAACGTGTGTGCGTGAACATAGCTACTGTTACGACAGCTTTGATGAGAAATACCAAACCTTAAAATTTACGCGTCCTAAAGAATGTGCAACCTGTCCATTACGCGAAGATTCACTATGTCAAAAGGTCTTTAAAATCAAGTGTAAAACGGATATTCGCAAGTACACGTATCCAGCAAGAGGCTCTGTATTATGGAAAAAACTTTACAAAGAACGTACAGCTGTTGAACGAGTAAATGCCTACTTAAAAGAATATTTTCAATTAAATAATGTCCGTCACCGAACAGGCAGAAAAGCCAAGTTGCACTTCAATATGGTGACATTTATTTATAATGCCTGTAAATTAGCAGTCGATCGTTTGAATGCAAAATTAAATGAGCAAAACACAGCTGCATAATTTAAAAAAATGAAAATCAAGAAATTGGACTAGTCTAACCTCTAGAAAAAATCGAGTTATGAAATTGATTCATTTATAGGACAAATTTATGGAAATCGTTTAAAATAAGAAATATATGTAATATACCCGAATGAATGGGGAGTAAGCTTATGCAATTATTTTTTGTAATTGGATCAAGCTTGACTTTAGTTAAGAGAGGTTGTTTAAAAGAATGATTTATTTAGATTGGAAAAATGCACCGACTATTAAGAAAGTAACATGTAAGCATACGAATGCAAAAAAATATTTAGTTTCAAATGTATTAACAGTTGGAAAAGAATATGAAGTGAAAAACGAAACAGAAGAATTCTATTTCGTCATCGATAATACCGGACATGTGGGTGGCTATTACAAAAACTACTTTGAATAAGTAGAAGTAATAAAAACAGCTTTTCGCTTACCAATGTGAGCGGAAAGCTGTTTTTATTTTTACAGATCCAATACATAATATTTGGAGTAACAAGTATCAAACGCAATATACCTATTAATGATTATAGTAGTTATAGATGCTTTATATTAAAGAAAAAGGAAGTGATTCATATGAAAGAGATCATCTTGCAAGAACAATCAATTCGCAAAAATAGAAAACATACAGAAGATGATCAGTTACTGATTGGTAAAGGCGGTTACATTTCACCAAATGATTATTTATGGGACGATATTCTACTTAGTGTAACATTAAAAAAAGCTATATTATTGAAAGGTCCTGCGGGTTCAGGTAAAACAAAACTAGCAGAATCTATTTCAAACTTCTTTTATCAACCAATGCATAGTATTAACTGTTCTGTTGATCTGGATGCTGAAAGTTTATTAGGTTTTAAAACGATGGTTCAAAAAGAAGGGAAAACATTAATAGAATTTGTAGAAGGCCCTGTTGTAAAAGCGATGAAACAAGGTCATTTACTTTATATTGATGAGATAAATATGGCAAAAGCAGAAACCTTGCCGATTTTACATAGTGTTTTAGACTATCGTCGAATGTTAACAAATCCATTTACAGGGGAAGTTATTCAAGCTCATCCCGACTTTAGTGTAGTTGCTGCTATAAATGAAGGGTATATTGGTACTACGCCCATGAATGAAGCGTTGAAAAATCGTTTTGTTTCTTTTAGTATTCCATACTTAAATGGTCAACAATTAAAAGAATTATGGCAAAAAAGATTCCCTAACGTTTCAACTGATTTACTCACACTTATGTTAAATTTAGCGGAAGATTTAAAACAACAAGTGATGAATGGACTTTTGAGTGAAGAAGCAGCTTCTATTCGTAGTTTACTTGATGCTACAGAATTAGCTCAGCATATCGAACCTATACGAGCTATTCGATACGCGGTAGCAGAAAAGCTAGATGACCAAAGTGAAAAAGATTTAGTCATTGAATTAGCAAAAACATGGATAAAGTGAGGTTTTTAGATGGCCGAACTTAGTCGATTTATACAATTTAACAACGAACAAATAGATCCTAGACAAATGTTACATTATGAACAGTTAGCTAGAGCTCTTTCGAATGCACCATTTTTGTCTATGTCCGAAAGACAGTTAATCGAAATGAGACCTCAAGAACAACAAATTGCAATGAGCGTTTTTTGGCGTCATCGTGATAAAGAAACGATGCACTTAGGCAGATTATCAGATATCTATATACTGACATTAGGCTTTTGGTGTCATTTTGATGTAAATGCGTATTTAGAATTTGAAGAAGAAATTCGAATCCATCCATTAAAAAATTTTTTAAAGCAACTTGTCCTCCTAATTGAAGAATTTAGGTTAATGGACCTTGTCGTACAAAAAAGGCCAGGTATTGCTAAATCGATTCAAATTAGAAAGAAAACTTATATTGAATCGTATAAACATCGATTTGAAGTAAATGCTCAAAAAGGTTTACTAGCGGATGCTTGCATCAATTATTTATATCTAGCTGCAAATGAAGGAATGATTAACCTTCCAGAAAATGATGTGTCCAACAAATTTGAACCTTTGCTTTACCCTTTTCAACAAATTTATGATGTTAAGAAAACGCAACAAAGTATCGATTTGGTGTATAGAATAATACCCATTATCGAAGAGCAAATAAGTAGAGATTTAGTTCTGGATTATTATGCATTAATGGATTCAATTCCAGAGGCAGTAAAATCTCATGAACATAGAGGTGTAAAAGGGCAAGAATGTGGCAACCAAAACGATGCAAAAGAAACGATTGAACAATTATTCCGAACATGGCATAGAGAAACAAAAGAAGAAACAGGTGTTCATCTACGTTTTGAGTTGCAACGCGGAAATGCAGGTAAAGCATTTAGTGTAGAATCGGAGGAAGGGCAAGAAGGAAACCAAATTTCTGAAGAGGGCACAGGTGGAGTCTCAAATGGAAATGCGACACCACAAAAAGCTAATCATAATGTAAATAAAAAAATCCCCAGAAAAAAGCAACAAGCGGGACAGCAATATGGCAAAGAAAACGTAAATGTAGTGTTTGAGGAAAAAAGAATAGAAACTACAAAAACTCTTCAAACGCTAACTAACCTTGCCACTTGGCGTGCAGAACAAGCACCAAGTGTGAAAGCTCTAACGACAGAGTTTAGAAAAAGATTGACTCAAAAAGAAATTGCCAAACGAGATCATTTAACAAAGGGAAGATTAGACTCATCTAAATTAATAAATCTACTTTTGGAAGAACGATGTAAACCTTTTTATAAGAAAACTGCACCTGCAAAGCCATTAGATGCTGTTTTTGGATTATTAATCGATTGTTCAGCATCAATGATTGATAAAATGGATGAAACAAAAAAAGCTGTTTTGTTATTTCACGATGTTTTGAGACAAATGGATATTCCTCATGAAATTGTTGGCTTTTATGAGGACGCATATGAAGCAACGCCAGAAATTCAACCGAATACGTTTGAATGGCTACACAAATTTGAGGACATCCAAAAGGATAATGGGGCATCCATAATGTCCCTTACAGCCCACGAAGATAATAGAGATGGTTTTGCCATTCGCTGGATGACTAAACGGTTAAAACAAAGAAATGAAAAACATCGTTTTCTACTTCTTTTTTCAGATGGAGAGCCTTCAGCATTTGAATATGCACAAAATGGTGTAAAAGACACTCTTGATGCAGTGTTAGAAGCAGAAAAACAGAATATTGAAGTACTTCACTTGTTTCTAAACAATGAAATGCCAGGAGAGGAACAATTGCAGTTATTCCATATGATTTATGGTTCACATACAGTAACTGCCGATAGTGTAGAAAAGTTTACTGATATAACGATTAGGCTTTTACGTAAAATGATTTCACTTGTTATTCAAAGTCAATAAAATATAGAAAATAAAAAAGACTATCTTAAAGGTCGCAAAACTCTTTAAGATAGTCTTTTTGTTTAAAATGATGATCGTTCTTGTTGATGTTTTGTATGAATGGATAGGAGTCTTTGTTTTAAATCTTCTTCCATTCTTGCTATTTCTATTTCAGCAGCTTTTCGTTTTTGACGTCCATCGGCTTGTATTTGAAGAGTTTCTTCAATCGTAGAAATTAAATTCTCTTGTGTTTTTTTCAACGTTTCGATTTCTACAAGGCCTCTTTCATTTTCCTTAGCTGTTTCAATTGTGTTTACTTTTAACATTTCAGAGTTTTTCAGTAACAGGTCATTCGTTGTTTTTGTCACTTGTTTTTGTGCTTCAACAGCTTTACGTTGATTGTTTAATGTTAATGCAATGGCAATTTGGTTTTTCCATAATGGAATGGCTGTCATAATAGATGACTGGATTTTCTCAGCTAGCGTTTGATTGGTTTGCTGAATCATACGAATTTGTGGTGCTGTTTGAATTGTTATCTGACGTGACAACTGTAAATCGTAAATTCTTTTTTCAAGACGATCAACGAATTGTGTTAAGTCATTAAATTCTTGTGCATCCATTTGGTCCTGTGAGGCTTCTGCTTTGTGTTTTAATTTGGGAAGCATTTCACTAATAATTTCCTCTTTTTTAAGCTCTGCTGCAGCAATATATACATTTAATGCTTGAAAGTAAATTTTGTTTTGTTCATATAGTTGATCGAGCATATGAACATCATCAACAAGTCCTTGTTTTGAATGTTCTAGTTGAATACCAATACGATCAATCTGTGTACTTAATTTCTGGTATTTAGTCATAAGTTCTTGAAGGGAACGAGAGACTCTTTTGAAAAATTTTCGAATACCAGACTTTTTTTCTTGTTGTAATTCTTCAGGGTCCAATTCATTTAATTTTTCCATTAAGTCTTTTAAAATATCTCCAACTGGACCAATATCTTTTCGTTGAACATGGTCGAGCATTTGATGTGAAAATCGAGAAAGTTCATTTTGAGCATTTGCACCATAAGTTAGAATAGACTCATAGTTACCAACTGGAATTTGCTCGGCTAATTGATGTGCTTTTTTTTGGTCTTCATCGGATAATCGTTCAAGAACAGAAGGTGCTTTTTGTTCAGTCGGTGATGGCTCATTTGAAAGCTTAGGTTCCGGTTGTAATTCAAACGGATTACTTAATAAATCATCCATCGATGGCGTAGGATTGGAAGATGAATTTGTCATTTAGATTCTCCTCTCATAGTTGCAGAAGTTTGATTTTGAGCTGTTGAAAGTTGCGCAAAGTCTAACTCCATTTTAAGTTCTTCAATATCTGTAGCAAGTACTGATTGTAAATCTTTCTGCATAACATTGTTTAAGTCCTCTAATGTTTCACGCGTTTCTTGTAAAGCTAGATGAATTTCTTTGTTCTTAATAGGTTGTGTAGATAAAAGAACATACTTCTCAGTTAATTCACTAGCTGAATGTAAATGAGCATAGAAAAACTGTTCTGCTTGATAGAACTTTTTTGGACTTTTTTTAACTATATGATAAATTCGTTTAGCTAAACGATTCATCTCTAAAAGTTGTTTGAACATAGAGATAGAACGAACTTTAGTATAGTTTCTGTTTAAGTTTTTAAGTAGCGAATAAGCTTCTGCTAACTGTTCTTGAATATGTTTATATTCAGAACGATTGAGACCATTTCTCTTCAAATAGCGTAAGTATTGAATATTCTTAATGATTATATTTGATAGCAAATAACTTACAATTGCTAAAAGAGAGCTTATCCAAAAATTAATATCAAAACTCCAATTACATATCATTAAAGTGGTCATTGCAATGAGTAGGTTAAGAAAATTTCTTAATAAAAATTGTCCGAATTTGAGCATGAATTTTCCTCCTTCTATCGCTCTTATTTTATGTACGAATGAAGCGAAAGAAAGTTTCATTTTAACAAACATATAAGAGTTTTTTCTAAAATTATTATAGCGGACTTTTTAGTCTTTAAGTAATTTTTAGTACTTATTATGATTGTTGCGTGTTAAATATTTAAAATGGATAAATATGATGAAGATTATTGACTATTTTTTGAAATAATAAAAAAGCTGATAAATCAACGTTTATCAGCTTTTTAACTTATAAATAGAGTAAACCGAATATTAAAGTGCCATTAATCGTTGCTGCTCAATTTTTTCGATTAAATAATTAATCTTATTGAGCACTTCATTAGAAGATAATTCTAATTTAGATAGAGCTTGTTCAGCTTCTTCAATCTTGCCTTTTTTATATAATTGAACAGCTATCAAAGCTTGGTTATGTACTTCTTGATGATAATAATCAAGTTCTTTAAATACATTCTCATGACCAAAAGTTTGTTGTGCTTTTTCTGATGTATACCATTTACCAAGTCGGCAATCTTTATGAGAAGATACTTCACCTTCTTGAATATTTTCAATTCCTAGGAACATATTATAAATTCGCCATTTCCACAAAATATGATCTGCCTTTGAAAGTTGCAGTAGGGCAAGACTAGAAAGTTTGGCGTTACTATTGTCGATTAAACTTAATCTAAAGTGATTTATTTCATCTCCTAATTGATGTATTCCTAATGAAGTAGAATGCGCCAATTCTCTAATATCTTCTTGTAAATTGGTAATCTGAATCATACGATTTGAAATTTCGTCAGCCGCAGATGCCTGTTCTTCGGAAATTGCGGCTGTTTGTGTTACATCACTATTGATTTCTTCAATAATTTGAACAATCTGAGTAAGAAGGGGAAGTGAGTTTTTAGCATCGTTTGTAGCAACTTTAATAATAGTTGTAGTCTCAGATATAGAGTCTGCCACATTTTTTGAGTAATCTTTTAAATGATGTACATTAGTAGTCACTTCACTTAATGCCGAAACAGTATTCTCGGCAAGTTTCCGAACCTCTTGTGCAACAACTGCAAATCCTTTTCCATGTTCGCCAGCTCTTGCAGCTTCAATTGACGCATTTAAAGCAAGCAAATTAGTTTGATCTGCAATGTTCGTTATTAATGTGACTACTTTTTCGATATCATTTACGCGTTTTTGTAATTCATCAAAAGAAAGAACGATATTAGAAAATGTTTCACCAGTCTTAACTATGTCATTTAAAGAAGAACTGATTTTATTTTTAGAAGTTGTAGCATACTTAACAGATTCTGCAGTTTTTTCGGAAATTTTACTTGAATTTTTAGCCACTTCATTGATAGATGCAGATATTTCTTCTGTTGCTGCTGATGATGATTGTATTTCGTTTGATTGTTGGTCTAAATTGATGACTAAATCTTTCATAAACATTATTTGAGATGTTGTATCCATGAGTGAAGAAACTCCAGTCACAGAGTGTTCAAGTGTACTTTCAGTTATAACCTCTATCAATAGTTCATGTTCAATATTAATCGCTGCTTGAAAAGAACGTAGTAAGTTAAAAGCTTTGGCAGGTTTGAACCCAAAGTTATACAATATATGAGATGTTACATAAAAGGAAAACTGATTAAGTAAAACAATAGTTTTTCCAGCTTCACATTTATAGCGTTTAAGCATATGATAAAAACTGATTACTTTATGAATGTAGTTTTCATCTCTTTGTGTGTTAAAGAATGTATGTAAGTATTGTTCTATAAACTTTTCATCTATATGGTTACGCTTATTTGGTGAAATCTCTTCAATATAAGAAACGAAAAAGTCTTTAATTGATGGGCTTGTGTTAAGAAACATTTTATACAATTCTTTTAACGTAGCTTCGTCTTTATGTGTAAAATGATTAAATGATAAAGTATTTTTAAATCGGCCGTCGATGGAAATATCTGTGCCTCTTTCTAAAAGTTGATCTATTTCTATTTTAGGTCTTATTGATGAAAACATAACGATAATCCTCCGATTATTTGTGATTATTTTATAATAATGTGTATAGTAATTTTATCACATTTTAATTTTGTTATATAGATATATCTAAGCGGATATTATGAACATTTTATCAAATTTATTAGAAGAAGGATGGAATTGATGTATAGAATTATTTATATGAAAGCCGATTATGAGCCATGGTGGCAATTTGATGGTTGGCAAGAATATATAGTAGAAGAAAAAACTTTTGAAGATTATGAGAAGGCTAAAAGTTATTTAAATAAAATGATTGAACGTTTTAAACAAAGATACACGCATTATGAGTTAAAAAAAGATAGGTTCTGGGCATTTTGGTCAGATGATGAAATTCAATTTTGTGAAGCTTGTGATGACGATATTCAAACTTATCATGGCATTATATGGGAAGAACTTAAATAACTGAAAGTAATAAACTTTTTGGAAATTCTTCAATTTTGTTGACAATCATTTTGAAAGTGGTATACTTAATACAACAAATGAAATTGATTTACCGCAAACTTCCATTCACATATTACAAAAAGTGATCGGCTTGTCTCGGTACTTTATGTAATATGTGAATTTTTGTTTGTGGTTAAAATTTTATTTGTTCACTTTTATTTTTTTTGGAGGTTTTCTCACATGAAACAAGGTACAGTAAAATGGTTTAACTCAGAAAAAGGCTTCGGTTTTATCGAAGTAGAAGGCGAAAATGATGTATTCGTACACTTCAGCGCTATCCAAGGCGAAGGCTTCAAAACTCTTGACGAAGGTCAAAAAGTTGAATTTGAAGTTGTTGAAGGTAACCGTGGACCACAAGCAGCTAATGTAACAAAACTTTAATTTACTGCTTATAGGGGTAACTCGTTTACCCCTTTCTATCAATTACATAATTTTCAATATGTCATATTTATGTATTACAAAGCGTAGCTGGCGAATAGTTACTTTTTGTAATATGTAAATCTTTGATCTAGGTTAAGAATTGCGTATTGATTTAAAATTTTTAAAATTTTTGGAGGTATCTCACATGAAACAAGGTACAGTAAAATGGTTTAATGCAGAAAAAGGCTTCGGTTTTATCGAAGTAGAAGGCGAAGATGATGTATTCGTACACTTCTCAGCTATCCAAGGCGAAGGTTTCAAAACTCTTGAAGAAGGTCAAAAAGTTGAATTCGAAGTAGTCGAAGGTAACCGTGGACCACAAGCAGCTAACGTTACTAAATTCTAATAACGTTTTTTGAAAAGGAACATCCTTAGGGGTGTTCCTTTTTTATATGCAATTTTTTAAATTCAATGTTATACCAAATCTGTAAAGCGTATAAAACTATTTACTTAATATAAAATCTGGTCTTTTTTGGAAAGTAGATTCAAATATATCAAGTAAAAAATTTAAGATACTTCAATATTATCAAAATATCAAATGATATATTAGCATTCTTCGTCATATAGTTATTTTGAGGAGGAGATATATTGAAGGTTCTTACAAAATGGTCTAACACTTTAATGGAAAAATATTTACCTGATCCTTATGTCTTTGTAATAATTTTAACAGCTCTTGTTCTTGTTTGCGGTCTTATATTTACAGATTCTACTCCAATGAATATGGTAACCTATTGGGGCGATGGTTTTTGGGGACTATTAGCATTCACAATGCAAATGGTTGTAGTTTTAGCAGCAGGACATGTATTAGCGAATAGCCCAATTTTTAAAAAAATATTGAGTAAACTTGCAAGCAAAGTAAAAACACCGGGACGAGCAATTATTATTGTTAGTTTTGTTTCTATCATAGCTTGTTGGATTAACTGGGGCTTTGGCCTTGTAATAGGTGCATTATTTGCAAAAGAAATTGCTAGACATGTATCAAAAGTAGATTATCGCTTATTAATCGCAAGTGCATATTCTGGTTTTGTTGTATGGCATGGTGGTCTAGCAGGTTCAGTTCCTTTATCAATCGCAACAGAAGGTCATCCATTTGCTGAGAAAATAGGAGTTATACCAACGACAGAAACACTTTTTTCCTCATATAATTTGTTCATAGTAATTGTAATCTTTTTAACGTTGCCATTTTTCAATCGTTGGATGATGCCGAAAGAGGAAGAGACAGTTTCAGTTAATCCTGAATTATTAGAAGATGATATAGAAGAAAAGGAAAGTAACATTCAATTTCCTAATAGCTTTGCCAATCGCTCAGAAAATAGCATAATCATAACCGTGCTAATAGGAGCTTTAGGATTAGCTTATCTTATTTGGCATTTCATTACAAAAGGATTTGACTTAAATTTAAATATTATCAATACGATCCTTATTATTCTAGGTATTATCTTCCATGGAACACCCCGTAAGTTTTTAGCGGCAGTAAATCAGGCGATTAAAACAACTGGCGGAATTGTATTCCAATTTCCTTTTTACGCGGGTATCATGGGAATGATGACAGCATCAGGTCTCGCTGCAGTTATTTCAGAATGGTTTATTAGCATTTCGAACGAAACGACATTCCCTTTATTTGCGTTTTGGTCGGCTGGTATCGTAAACATATTTGTTCCTTCTGGTGGGGGACAATGGGCAGTTCAAGCGCCTATTATGCTTGATGCAGCTGCAACACTAGGTATTGATTATGCAAAAACGGCAATGGCTATTGCGTGGGGGGATGCATGGACAAATATGATTCAGCCATTTTGGGCACTTCCAGCACTTGCAATAGCAGGATTAAAAGCAAAAGATATTATGGGATTCTGTGTATTCGTCCTTATTTTCACAGGAATTATTATCAGTTTAGGATTTTTGATATTCTAGAAAAGATAAGTAGGATAGTATTGAATCTAAAAATATAGATTAAAAAAGCTGCAATTAAAATTGCAGCTTTTTTAGTATGGATACTAGTCTAAATTATTAGCTTCTTTCCACTCTAAGTACTCATCATAAGAAAGTTGTTTGTCTAATAGAGTTCCATCATCGCGAATTTCGATAACACGATTAGCAATTGTTTGGATGAATTGATGGTCATGTGAAGTAAAGATCATAGCACCTTTAAAATTCATCAATCCTTCGTTTAAAGCTTGAATAGATTCAAGATCTAGATGGTTAGTTGGTTCATCCAATAAAAGAACATTTGAATGAGATAGCATCATTTTAGATAACATACAACGAACCTTTTCACCACCAGAAAGAACAGATGGAGCTTTTTTCACTTCTTCACCAGAGAATAGCATACGTCCTAAGAAACCGCGTAAGAATGTTTCAGTTTCATCTTCAGGCGAAAATTGACGTAACCATTCAACAAGTGTTTTTTCTCCGCCTTTAAAGAATTCTTCGTTATCAAGAGGGAAGTAACTTTGAGAAGTTGTAACGCCCCATTTATATGTTCCTTCGAATTCTTCATCTTCTCCTGCTAGTATTTGAAGAAGGGCAGTTTTAGCAATAGAATTACCTAGAAGAATGATTTTGTCTTCTTTATTCATTGTAAAACGAATATCATTAAATTGAGTTTCTCCATCGATTGATTTAGAAAGTCCATCAACTGTTAAAACATCATTTCCAATTTCACGTTCTATTTGGAAGTTGATATAAGGATATTTACGGCTAGATGGTTTAATATCATCTAATTCGATTTTTTCCAACATCTTTTTACGAGAAGTCGCTTGTTTAGATTTTGATGCATTAGCAGAGAAACGAGCAACGAAATCTTGTAATTCTTTAATTTTTTCTTCTTTTTTCTTATTTTGATCTGCAAGCATTTTTTGTGCTAATTGACTTGATTCATACCAGAAGTCATAGTTACCAACATAAATTTGGATTTTAGAATAGTCAAGGTCAGCGATATGCGTACATACTTTGTTCAAGAAGTGACGGTCATGGGACACTACTATTACTGTGTTTTCAAAGTTAATAAGGAATTCTTCTAACCATTGAATAGCTTTAAGATCTAAGTGGTTGGTAGGTTCATCGAGTAGTAAAACATCAGGTTGGCCAAATAGGGCTTGAGCAAGCAATACTTTTACTTTTTCAGAACCTGTAAGATCAGCCATTTTCATATGATGCATTGAGTCAGGAATTCCTAGACCTTGAAGAAGGATTGCTGCATCTGATTCAGCTTCCCAACCATTCATTTCTGCAAATTCACCTTCAAGTTCTGCAGCTCTTATTCCATCCTCGTCGGAGAAATCTTCCTTCATATAGATGGCGTCTTTTTCCTTCATCACGTCGTATAATCGTTTGTGACCCATCATCACTGTTTCTAAAACTTCGAATTCTTCATATTCAAAGTGATTTTGCTTTAAAACAGCAAGACGTTCCCCAGGATTCATACTAACGTGTCCATCTTGTGGTTCTATTTCTCCAGATAAAATTTTTAAAAATGTAGATTTTCCCGCACCATTGGCACCGATTAAACCGTAACAATTACCAGGTGTAAATTTAATATTAACATCTTCAAACAGCTTACGGTCGCCATAGCGAAGACCTACGTTACTTACTTGAATCATGCAAGTACCTCCTTTTTCACAATGCTACTATTATATCATGTCTATAAGGAAAGCTCTATAGGATTGTATTTGTTATGGGAAATAAATGATAAATATTTAAAATAGAAGAGAAGAGTTAGGGGGAATAAGAGGAGAAAGGTGAAATTAGATTGAGTGGAATACACGAAAAAACAATAAAGCGAAGAGATATTAAAAATCTCTTCGCTAGAATATAGAACTTTATTTTTTCATTGTACCTGTTTTTTCTAAACGATCATACATTTCAAATGCACGATTTAAAATATGTGGTGTTTGAGCATTACCAGTAGCCTCTACTGCAGCATTATAATATTCCCAAAGTTGTTCTTTGAAATCAGGATGAGCACAGTTGTTGATGATTAATGGTACACGCTCTTTTGGTGCTAAACCGCGAAGATCTGCAACACCTTGTTCTGTTACAAGTACATCGACATCATGTTCAGTATGATCAACATGAGGTACCATCGGAACGATAGAAGAAATAGTACCACCTTTAGCATAAGACTTGGTAATGAAAATACCTAAACGAGCATTACGAGCAAAGTCGCCAGAACCACCAATACCGTTCATCATTTTACTTCCGGAAACATGCGTTGAGTTTACATTTCCATATATATCCGCTTCAAGTGCTGTATTGATAGAAATTAACCCTAAACGACGTATAAGTTCAGGTTGGTTGGAAATCTCTTGAGGTCGTAATACTAACTTATCTGCATACTTATCAAGATTTTCATATACTTGTTTACCTTTTTCAGCAGAAAGTGTAATGGAAGTAGCTGAAGCGAAGTCTACTTTACCAGCATCGATTAGATTAAAAACTGCATCTTGTAATACTTCAGAATATACTTCTAAATGTTCAAATTCTGAATTTGTAAAGCCGTCTAAGACTGCGTTTGCAACAGAGCCTATACCAGATTGAATAGGTGCTAACGTATTTGTTAAACGTCCCGCTTTAATTTCAGAACGTAAAAATTCTAAAATATAATTAGCCATAACTTGTGTTTCATCATCTGGTGGAACAATTGGAGAAGGAGCATCTGTATTATTAGAAATAACAATTGCTTTTACTTTTGATGGATCAAGTTTGATACCCACTTCACCAATACGATCAGAAACTTTAGTTAGAGGAATCGGTTCACGATTACCTTGTTCTTTAGGTACATACACATCATGGATCCCGATAATTGATTCAGGTTGAGCGATATTTAACTCAATGATAATATTTTCTGCTACTTCGGCAAGAATAGGGTTGTTTCCAATGGATGTAGTAGGTATTAAATAACCATCTGCAGTGATAGCTGTAGCTTCAATTATTGCATACTTGATAGGTCCGAAGATTTCTTGACGATATTGTTCTGCACCATGAGATAGATGCATATCAGCAAATAGAATTTCGCCTTTGTTGATCATCGTACGTATACCTTTATCTGCTTGGAAAGGCCCGCGTTTGCGGATTGCACCTACCAATGCTAAATCATGATCAACTTCTGGTCCAAGAGAAGCACCAGTATAGACATCTATTTTGATTTTTTCATTTTTAGCTCGTTCAACTAAAGCAGCAGGAACCACCTTAGCATCACCCGCACGAGTAAAACCACTCATACCAACAACATCACCATCTGAAATTAATGCAGCAGCTTCTTCTGCTGATACTACTTTGTTTGTTAGCTCTTTCAAACCAATACGTCTTTCAATTGTTGCTTCCATAAATAATTACCCCCTAAGTGAAATGTATACCCCTGTTTGAGTGAAGTGCATGATCCTAAAATAGTGAAGTTCTTATGAATAACTGCGTATTTAAGCAAAACAGTCATTATAAAATTGATGTAATAATATTTACTTTTACAATAAGTAGGATCAAAACACTAAACCTTCACAACATTTTCAAAAATAAAATGTAATCGGTTTCTATCTATATTCTTACATAAATATGCTACATTAATCTAGTATTTTCTATAAAATATTTTAGTTTTAAAGTTAGTTTTTTTAAATGGATATTAAAAAGTTAGGTGGGGTGAAAAATTAAAAAGAAGTAGGGGATATCTCAACAATAATTATGTCAAGATATCCCCTTGATTTTTAATGATAAAATTATTTGTTTTTTCCTGCTTCTAGTACAGCTTGTAAGAATTCTGGGCCCAATTCAGATAAATCGCATCCAGATGCATTAGGATGGCCTCCACCATTGTATGCCTTTGCAATTTCTGATAAATTGACTTTATCTCCAATCGAACGGAGTGAAACACGGTTTTTAACTAAGCTGATGATAAATACCGCATCAATTTCTTCTTCAAATTTTTCGGCTAAATGATTTCCTAGTTCGCTATAGTATGAGTCTGTTTCTACTACACCAATATTAATTGGAGTATCATGACCTTTAAGTTGATATTGTGGTACAATTATCATTTGTTTTGATTTTTTCTTTAGAATTTTTCGTAATTCTTCTTTAGAAAATTGGAGATATGCAAGATCTTCTGCTGTAAAAAGTTGACCGTTCAAAAGGTAGTCCATTCGTGCATGTATAAAATCATGTCTTCTTCTAGCATAAAAAATAGTATTTAAATCTGTCGCTTCCTGAATAGAAAGGACATTCCAATCCCAAGTATCGTATAGTCGAATGTCTTCTACTAAATGTGCTAAACGATCGAAGAAAGTTTCTTTTTCCATCGTTGTATACTCAGTATTTTTTTCTATTTCCTCTAGTTCTTCCTCTGTTGAGTGGAAAATAGGCGATATTTCATACTCTGCATCTTTTAACGCTTTGAAGATTAAAGTTGTTGCAGACATTTTAATATCATTTACTATCGGTAGAACAGTAGCCCATTCATAGCTATTTAATGAAACTGCTGATGCATGGTGATCCAGTAATACTACAAATCGACCATCTGGCTTTTTATTTACTTTATCAATCATTTCCGCAGTTTCTTCGTTTACGCTTAAGTCAGTAATGATTAATAATTCGTGATCATTTAACTCATTTAAACGAGTTTGTACTGCTTCATCTACTTTCCGTGTTTCTACATAGTAGGGGGAATGTGTAATCCCGAATGCACGTAATACGATAGATGGCCCAACACCGTCTAAATCAGTATGAGTGATTAAGTGAATATTTTCGTAGTTTTGTAATTTTTTTGGCAATTTTTTGAAATCCAAGTAAGTCAACGCCTTTCATTGAAACGTAGGTATTCATTATAACATTATTTTTTAGAAAATAATCGCAGTGGTATCGAACTAATTTGTTGTAAATAAAAAAGACCAATAATTTATTGGTCAATTTCTTTCTAAACAGCAGTAGCATTAATAACGGTTATATTTTTAAAGATGAGTTTTGGAAGCTTTTGATGTTTAGTTATTGATCGATAGAAGCTAGTTCAGAAAACGTTCTACCATTTAATTCTTGTTTAATCAATCCTATATGTGGAGCATAGTAAGAATAGTTTTTGCCTTTACCTTCTTTCACAATAACTACATTCTTATAAATACCTGATTTGGTTTTTACTGTTTTTTTAGTAGATATAATTTTTAGGGTTTGCCCATTTAGTCCTTTCCAAGTTTTATTGAGTTTTACAGGATATTTTACAGCTAATGTTGCAATTCCAATATCCTTATATCCCGTGTATAGACCTTTGGAAGTTTCGTATTCCATTTTTCCGTAAGGATCTGGTTCAGAGTTTAAAAACCAAAAATGAGTTAAAGTTTTATTTGGTTTATATACAGTTTGATATTTTGCTTTATAATACGTTTTAAAATCAGAGCCCGTATTTCCAGGAATATAGTAAGAATAGGTCTTATTTATATTCATAGCATAAGGGGTATTTATATTAGCTTTTACACTTGTTAAGTATTTTGTTTGAATATAACCTGATGAAAATTGTAAAGATACTTTTGACCAACCATTTGAATAGTTTCTTAATACAACTACACCCTGATTGTTTTTGACTGAATCTAGCACGGTACTTTTGGTTGAAGCTTTGCTAAATATTTTAACTGCGTGTTGAGCGCGAACTAATTTAAATGAATGAAGTGAAGCTGTTTTATATGTAGAATTAGGATTATTAGTACTTTTTGTAACATTTGTAACATTTGAATTTATTACAGCTTTACTTGGCATAGGAACAGTTAAAAAAGTTCCAAAAGCTAAAGCTGTAAGTATTGATAACGAGATAACGGGTTTGAGTTTCATGGATAATTCCTCCTTAGTAACAATATATATTACGAATGTTTCAGAGTAAAGTAATATTTGTAACAAATTAGACTGCATTTTTTAATATTAAATTATGCATTGTAACTATATGCAGAAGTTACCAAGAAATATACCTATTTAATAGATATTAGAATTTTATCCATAGAAAAAGAGGCTGGGACAGAACGAAATTAGTGCTTTCCAAATCCGAACAATTGAATTTATAGAATCAATTTCATCAATCGTCTTTCTTTGAGAAAATACGATTCTTTGTTGATGACCATCATATAGAATGGTGTGTGGAGTGTAGGATGGCGACTCCTGCGGGAATAGCTTGAGCTGAAAGCCCCGCAGGAACGTAGTGACGAGGAGATTGAAGCCAAGCCCGCGGAAAGCGCCGTCCGGAACGGAACACAAAACTAAATATACTGAAGAAATATATATTCAAAGTTCGTACCTTTGTACAAAATCCTGATTAAGGGCTTTAATAGATATGAATTAAAAGAAAATCCGAACAAATGTGAAATTTTAAATAGAATTCCACATTATTGTTCGGATTTTTCATTGGCTAAAACTCTTTTGTCCCAGCCCCTTAAAGGATTAATTATTTTCAGTAGTTATTTTACGACCTGTCCAGAAAACTCCAGTAACGACTAGAAGACCACCAATAACCTGAGAAAGAATAAGTTTTTCACCTATAAAGATGACAGCGAAAATGGAAGCAAAAACAGGGATAAAATTAAGATATATGCCAGCACGATTGGCTCCTAATTTAACAACCCCTGTATTCCAGGCAATAAAAGCTACAATAGATGCTAATATACCTGTATATAAAATCGCAAAGATAGAGGTAGCAGACCAATGAATCACCATTGAAGTCGTAAAAGTTTCAAAAATATAAAAGGGTAGTAGCATAATAATGCCGACTGCAATTGAGACAAAAAATGTAGTGTGACCAGGTAACTCCTTAGCATATTGTTTCACTAATAGTGAATATACGCTCCATAAAATAACAGCGATAATAACGATCAAATCGCCTTTATTAAACGAAAAGTGTTGTAGAGCTTTTATAGATCCATTTGAGATAATTGTTATTACACCAATAAAAGATATAACAGTACCAATTATTTGGTTGCGATTTAATTTTTCCTTGAGAAAGAAAAAGGACAGTATATAAATAATTACAGGTGTAAGCATGTTCATAAGAGATGCATTGATCGATGTTGTATAGTGTAATGCAATATATACAAGTGTATTGAAACTCGCAACTCCGGTAAACCCTAGAACTAAAACAATTGCCCAATGCTTTTTGATTTGTGGCCATTCTCGTTTTAGTGCAGTATAAATAATGGGTAGAAAGACGATTAAAGCTACACACCATCTAAAAAAGGCTAATGTAAATGGAGGTAAATCATTAGCAACCGCTCTCCCAATTACGAAATTACCACCCCATAATATCGTTGCTATTATAAGTAACACAACTGGAGGAATTCTATTCATATGTAAGACCTCAATTCTAAAATATTATTTATAACGAAAAGTTCATAAATTATAGCTTGCTTTAAAAGCAGAATTTACAATTGATAAAATATTGGCTATATACCAAGAAAATGTAGCACAATAGGGATACTAAAAATACTAATAATAGTTGTTACAAATGTAGTGAACGATACTAAATCTGGCTCTGTATCAAATTGTAAAGCCAACATCGTCGTATTTGCGGCTGCAGGCATAGCAGCTTGAATAATTAGGACAGATTTTATCAAATCACTAAGCGGCATGAACCATAGGATTGCGGTAGCAACTAGCGGCGAAATAATAATTCGAATAAAACTAACAGATGTTACAAAACGATATTGAACTCGAGTTTTAGAAATTGCTGCAAGTTGCATTCCTAATACAAGCATGACAAGTGGGATTGAGGCATCTGCGACCAAATCAACGCCATTCATAATTGCTTCAGGAACATGTACTTGAATAAGTTGGAGTACTATACCGAAAATAGATGCATATAAAACGGGCATTTGAAAAACGTTTTTAAGTGCTTGTCTGACAGTGGCTTTTCCTTTCCCACCGATAGCAGCAAAGAAAATACCAAGCGAATTCATGAACAATGAATGCAATACCATGATGATAACCGCTACATGAAAGCCTGGTGAACCAAGAGCAAATAATACAACGGGAGCCCCATAATTTCCACTATTCATAAAGACTGCACCTAGCATCATAGCTGATACTTCAGAACGTTCTGCTTTTAAAAAACGAGCCCAAATCCATGTAATGATAAATAAAAATAAAATCAAAAGGGAAGCAAACAAACATATGTATAAATAATCCATTGTCAGTGCAGTTGTATAAAATGTTCGAAATGCTAAAAATGGAGACATTAAATACAAAGATACTTTTGAAATCGTTCTAATATCAAAATTGATGAGCTTTTGTCCGATATAACCGATTAAAAAAACGATTAATACAGGTAAAATGATTAAAAATAAGTCCAATAATTTCACCTCTTTCAGTTTTCTTCTCTTATTATTTCATGTTAAGAAAGAATAACAAGTAGTTTTATAAGAAAAATGAATAATTAATAGATTTTATGAGGAAAAATACAAAAAGAGGCTGCCTCATAAGTATAAAGCTTACGATACAGCCTTTTTCAATGTATGTGCATCCTTTGAATGCGAAAAACGTCAATAAATTTGTGCTATGAAATTGGATAGAAGATTTTACTTCCAATTTTCTTGGATGAACTTATCTCTACCAGATGCAGCTCGATCCTGTTTATAATGTTCTGGATTCTTTTTATAAAAATCTTGATGGTAATCTTCTGCTGGGTAAAAAGTTGTTGCAGCTTTTATCTCTGTAACAATCGGTTTTTTAAAACGACCGCTATTGGCTAAGTCTTGTTTAGATTTTTCTGCAACAATCTTTTGTTTATCTGAATGGTAGAAAATTGCAGTTCGATAGTTGCTTCCGCGATCTTGGAATTGCCCAGCATCGTCAGTAGGGTCAATTTGTTGCCAAAATAATTCTAGTAATTTTTCATATGGAAATATGGCTTCATCGAAAATTATTTGGACAACCTCTACATGACCAGTAGTGCCTTTTTTTACATCTTCATATGTAGGGTTTTCTAAATGTCCCCCCATATAACCTGAAGTGACACTGTGTATACCATCCCATTCAACAAATGGTTTTACCATACACCAAAAGCATCCACCAGCAAAAGTAGCAGTTGAAAGAGTTGTTTCTGTCATATTTTGACCTCCTAATTATTTTTTGGTCATTTTACTTGCGTAGAATAGTTTCTACTACTAATATGTAGTGTACACGATAACTTCTTTAAAAAAAAGAAGTGGTGAAAGGAGAAATTCATATGGACGATAAACGTCATACACATGTCCGTAAGAAAAAAAGAAAGTTAAGAAAAGGTCGTGCTTTTTTAACTATATTTATACTGCTGGCTATTATAGCTGGAGTTTATTCATATAACCAATATAAAGAAGGACAAAAACTTGCATCAAATGCTACAAAAAAGGTAGAACAATTTAAAGGAGATGCACAAACAAAGTCGAATATTGAAAATATACTTCTATTAGGTGTAGACTCCCGAGGTGAAGTAAGATCACGCACAGACTCTATGATATTAGTTTCTTGGAACAAAGATACAAACGATGTCAAGATGGTGTCCTTCATGCGAGATATTTATGCAAATATACCTGGTTACCAATCGTATAAGTTAAATACAGCCTATTATTTAGGTGGAGTTCAACTATTAAAGGATACATTAAAAAATACATTTGATGTTGAAATCAATCACTATGCTTTGATTGACTTTAAAAGTTTTGAAAAGTTAGTGGATATCGTTGCTCCAAACGGAGTTAAAGTATACGTAGATCATGATATGTCCGAAAATATAGGGGTTAGCCTTAAAAAAGGTGAACAAAGACTTAACGGGAAAGAATTGTTAGGATTTGCACGTTTCCGTCATGACAATCTAGGGGACTTTGGACGAGTTGATCGTCAACAAAAAGCATTAGAGGCCCTAAAAAAAGAAGCTCTTTCTCCAAAGAATTATAAAAATTACCCGAAACTGTTAGGTGCAGTTCAAGGATATGTACAATCAGATATGACAGACAGTCAAGAATTAGGCTATATGTTTTCAATTATCAAAGGAGGAAGTCCTAACATACAAAGATTAACGATTCCTGTTGAGCATAGCTATGATTATGGATTTTACCCACAAGCAGGGTCTGTACTTGATATTAATGTTGAAAAAAATCAACAAGCATTAGATAAATTTCTTGGTTCCAATCAGTAACAAAAGAGTATAATGGAAATAGTTAGATAGACAGAGAAGATTTTGTGTGTATAAGAGGGGGAAATTCATTGCAACCAGAAAAAAGTTCGTTTTTTAAAACAAGGTTTATCCAGTTTCTGGGTGGCAAAAATTTGTTGTTTGGGTTAGTTACATTATTGTTAGTCGGATGTATTATTTTTATCTATGAAAAAATTTCCTTTATCTTTTATCCTATTGTTGTTTTTTTAAGAACAGTTGTTTTACCAGTTATACTAGCTTTAATTCTGTATTACTTATTAAGACCTGTATTAAATCTATTGATGAAATGGAAAATTCCAAAAATATGGTCGATACTAATAATCTATGTTGCGGGGATTAGTATTATTTCATTGTTTGTGACACTAATATTTCCCTTTTTAAAAGAGCAATTTATGAATTTAATTCAGGAATTTCCGATTTACTTTATGCAAGTAGTTCACTCTATTCAAGATTTTTTAGAGAGTTCTAAACTGAATGATACTTTGGCAAAGTATAATTTTAATCTAAATGAAGTATTAAATAATATTTCAAATCAGTTAAATGATACGGTTAAAGATGGCGCGAAAGAATTAGGAACAGGTATTGCAACCGGAATAACTGGATTTATATCTACTTTAACAGGTATCGTAATTGCTTTAGTTACTGTACCGTTTATATTATTTTATCTTTTAAAAGATGGAGAAAAATTGCCGAATTTTGCAATGAAACTTCTACCACCTCGTATGAGAGAAGGAACTGCATTTGTTTTAAAACAAGCAGACCATCAAATTAGTAGTTACATTCAAGGTCAAATTTTAGTTGCTTTTTGTATTGGCATTATGGTAACGATAGGTTTTTTAATCATTGGATTGGATTACGCTGTTGTTTTAGGTTTCCTTGCTATGGTTACAAGCGTTGTACCATATTTAGGACCAATTATAGCAATTACACCTGCAGCAATTATAGCAATCGTAAATGCACCGTTAATGCTTTTAAAACTTGCAGTAGTTTGGACAATCGTACAATTTGTAGAAGGTAAATTTATTTCTCCACAAATAATGGGGAAATCACTTCATGTTCATCCGATTACTATAATTTTCGTACTATTAACAGCTGGATCTATCTTTGGTGTTCCTGGGGTAATCTTAGGTATTCCGGGTTATGCAGTCTTAAAAGTATTTATAACGCATTTCTTTTACTTATTTAAAAAGCGTTATAACAAGTATACAGATGATGTATCGCTAGAGTACGAGATAGAAGAATGGAAAAAAGAAAAATAGTCTAATAAATACAAAGAGGCAAATTGCCGTCTTCGGACGTCAGTTTGCCTTTTTTTAATTAGAAAATTTAAGTGGTTGCTAATATAGAATGAAAATATCGTTGTAGCTTTCAAGGAAAATAGCCCTGACGATGCTAACTGTGTATCTTACTATTATCTATGTTTGATTCATTATTCTTAGATTTACGTTCTAGTCAGTGACTTCTTGAATATGTATTCAATTTTCTTTATGAAGTTTCAATTTTAGGGAACTAATTCAATATCCAGGAGTTGAAACACCCAAAAAATTGGAAGATTAATATTTACATTTAAGATACACGATTAATATGAAATTAATTTTTGCATATTAAATTGAAATCGATTTGTTTTGTAACGATAAGAAAATACGCTTAAGTCCGTAAATTTAAAATTATTTGATAAATAATAAAAATACAGTTGACTTTATAAATATCCAACAATATAATAATAACATCATATACAAGAGGTGAGCGCAATGCAGGTTGGAATAATAGGAGCAACAGGATATGGTGGTCTTGAATTACTAAGGCTTTTGTATAATCATTCGAAGGTAGAAACAATTCATCTTTTCTCGTCATCAGAAGATGGTATTCCTTTTTCGAATAAATATACACATCTCCGAAAAATAATTGATCAGCCCATACAAAAAATTGAACCTGAAGCATTGCGAAAATTGGATGTTATTTTTACTAGTACGCCATCTGGAGTTTCTAGTAAGTTAATTCCAGAAATACTTAATGAAAAAGTAAAAGTAATCGATTTATCAGGGGATTTTCGAATCAAGAACACTGAAGATTATGAAAAATGGTATAAGCTACCTTCAGCTCCTTTGCATATTATTGAAAAAAGTGTTTATGGTCTTACTGAATGGAATGAAAAACAAATTGAAAATGCTAATTTAATTGCTAATCCAGGATGTTATCCAACGGCAGTCTTATTATCATTATTACCACTACTGAAAGATAACTTAATAGATTCTAAAAGTTTAATAATAGATGCGAAAAGTGGAATAAGTGGTGGTGGAAATAAACCAAATGCCAACAACCACTTTTGTGAAACAAACGATAATACATCAATATACAAGATCAATCAGCATCAACATATTCCAGAGATTGAACAGGCTATGGCAATGTTTGCTGAAAAAAATAATCCAATCACTTTTTCTACACATTTAGTACCTATGAATCGTGGAATTATGGCAACTAGCTATGCAAATTTACAAGTTGGTGTTACAAAAGAAGATTTATATAACAGTCTTTATAATAAATATGAAAAGCATCCATTTGTACGAGTAATCGAAAACACTACAAAAATAAATACTAGCCAAGTTCGCGGAACAAACTATTGCGATATACATATAAATGTAGACGAACGTACAGGTAGGGTAACTATTATCTCAGTAATTGATAATTTAGTAAAAGGTGCAGCAGGTCAAGCAATTCAGAATATGAATGTAATGTTTGGTTATGAGATTACAACAGGATTAACACAAATTCCAATTTGGATATAAAGGGAGAGAGTATGTTGACAGTTACAGATATATTAAAAAGAAGTGCAAGTCATAATATTATTTCACCAAAAGGATTTAAAGCAGCAGGGATTCATTGTGGCCTTAAACACAAAAAGAAAGATATGGCATTGTTAGTCAGTGAAGTTCCAGCAAATGTGGCAGGTGTTTTCACAACGAATGTCATCAAGGCTGCTCCGTTATTACTTTCAAAAGACATTGTTCACAGCACTGGTAAAATGCAAGCAATCATCGTTAACTCTGGAAACGCAAATGCATGTACTGGTACTCAAGGTGCAGAAGACGCTTATACAATGCAGAAATTGACAGCTGAAAAGTTAAATATACCACAGAGTTTGGTAGGTGTATGTTCAACAGGTGTTATTGGTGAATTAATGCCAATGGATACTGTGAAAAAGGGAATTGAAACAATTAACCCCGGTACAGAATTGGAAGATGCACTTGATTTTTCACAAGCAATTTTAACAACGGATACTGTCACAAAACATACTGCTTACAGCATTAAAATTGATGATAAAGAGGTAATTATTGCAGGAGTTGCTAAAGGATCAGGTATGATTAAACCAAATATGGCAACAATGCTAGCGTATATCACAACTGATGCCAATATTAGTCATGAAACTCTCCAAGCACTATTAGCAGATACTACAGAAAAAACATTTAATGCGATTACAGTTGATGGAGATACATCTACAAACGATACAGTACTTGTCCTAGCAAATGGATTGGCAGAAAATAATGAATTAACACCAGATCATCCGGATTGGAATGTCTTTACGGAAGCTTTTAAATCTGCCTGCGAAGACCTATCTAAAATGATTGCAAAAGACGGAGAAGGTGCAACTAAACTAATTGAAGTAAATGTATCAGGCGCAAAAGATGATAAAGAGGCATTACAGATTGCAAAAACTGTAGTTGGTTCTTCACTAGTTAAAACAGCAGTCTTTGGTTGTGATGCAAACTGGGGAAGAGTTATTTGCGCAGTTGGATATAGTGGAATGACCGTTAAACCGGAAAATATTAAAATTCAAATTGGTTCAACACTTGTTGTGGAATCCGGAGAACCAATTGTATTTTCTGAAGAAGAAATAACGGAATATTTAAAACAAAATGAAGTGAAAATTTTAGTCGATATGGGAATTGGAGAAGGTAAAGGAACTGCATGGGGGTGTGATTTAACGTATGACTATGTCCAAATCAATGCCACATATAGATCATAAAACTATAGTGATAAAACTTGGTGGAAGTATACTAGGCGACTTAAACAGCTCATTTTTTGAGAAAGTCCAAAAGTATATAAAAAGTGGCTATCAAGTTGTTATAGTACATGGTGGTGGACCTGCTATTAATGCTAGCTTAGAGAAAAACAATATAGCATATAAGAAGGTTAATGGAATTCGTTTTACATCTAAAGAGGCAGTCAAAATCGTACAACATGCCCTTATCGAAGAAGTAAATCCTTACCTTACAAAGCAGCTAAATTCTGCAGGTATCTCATCCATTGGGTTAAATGGCATAGATAGTTCTATTTTTGAGAGCGATTTTCTTGATCAATCAGTTTATGGCTATGTTGGTGAAATTCAAAAAGTACATTTGTCTACGATTCAACAATATTTTGATGCAGGTAAAGTACCAGTCATTGCTTGTTTTGGTGCCACAAAAGATGGGATTCCACTAAATATAAATGGAGATACAGTAGCTAGCGATATAGCATTGGCGATTAAAGCAGATGCATTATTGTTAGTAACAGATACACCTGGCATTAGGATTAATAATGAGGTTCAACAAGAAGTAAACCCAGAGATTATTAGAAATTGGATTGAAACAAAGGATATATATGGTGGTATGATTCCGAAAGTTCAAGCAGCGATTGCATGTTTAGAAGAAGGAATTCCAGCTATACATATCGTCGATCAAAAGTTTCAAGGCACTAAAATTACAAAAGAAGGGGTGTTATTATGAGCGCACTATTCGGCAATTATAAAACTAGACCAATTCAAATTGTAAAGGGTAAAGGTACAACAGTTTGGGATGAAAATGGTAAATCCTATTTAGACTTTACAAGCGGAATCGCAGTATTAAGCTTAGGACACGCAAATCCAATATTGGTAGATACGATTAAGCATCAAAGTGAATTACTTTGGCACACTTCTAACCTCTTTGAAAATAAGTATCAAGAGAAATTAGCAGAGAAATTAGTCAAAGATACACATTTATCACATGCTTTCTTCTGTAATAGTGGTACGGAGGCAAATGAAGCAGCCATAAAATTAGCTAGAAAACATACTGGAAAGCATAAAATTATTACTTGCTTACATTCATTTCATGGTAGAACTTTTGGTTCCATGTCTGCAACTGGTCAAGAAAAAGTGCACAAAGGTTTTGGACCTATTGTCGAAAAATTTGAGTACATACCATTTAATGATGTAGATAGCTTACTGGAAAAAGTTGACGATGAGACAGCAGCTATTATGTTAGAAGTCGTACAAGGCGAAGGTGGCGTTCATGTAATTACACCTGAATTCGCACAAGCAATTCAAAAAATCTGTGATGAAAAAGGAATTTTATGTATCGTCGATGAAGTTCAAACGGGAATTGGTCGTACGGGTACAGCTTATGCTTATGAACAGACTGCATTAAAGCCTGATATTGTAACATTAGCAAAAGGTTTAGCTGGTGGTTTTCCAATTGGTGCTATGTTAGGAACCGCCGAATTATATGAAAGCTTTGGTCCGGGTACTCATGGTACTACGTTTGGTGGTAATCCATTAGCAATGGCAGTTGCGACAGCAGTTATTGAGGAAATTTTCACAAAAGCGTTTTTAAAAACTGTAACAGATAAATCGCAATATTTTAAAGAAAAATTGCAAGCGGCGTTACCTGCTTCTGTTGAAATAAGAGGGATGGGCCTCTTACTCGGAATAACTTGTGATAGCTCTTCAAAATTGGTTGAAATAACTGACAAAAATGGTTTACTACTTGTACCTGCAGGAGAAGATGTTGTCCGCTTACTTCCACCATTAACAGTAAGTTATGATGAAATAGATCAGGCTGTTGAAATATTACAAGCAGCAATTCCTGTAACTACAACAGTGAAATAACATCTGTGAATTAAAGCGCTCAGAGAATCGCCATTCACATGCAAATAACCTCTTTTAATTGTACTTCTTATAAAGAAATGGAACGGGTACCATTTCTATTATAGGAAGTACTTTTTTATGTTAAAAGTTGAATGGATAAAGATTGGAATTTAAGAGAAACTTTGTTTGTATTTTGCAGGTTCTTATAAAAATATTTGTATGATTTAGTATGTGCATCAAATTTTGTAGAATCAATCGATTAGGATTTTTTACTTTATTATCGTTTTATCTTGATCATTTCCAACATATATTAGAAGACGTTGAGATTATAGGAGGTGTTTTGTTGCTTCTGTTTCTTATCTTATTCACTAGTATTTGTCTTACCTATGCACTAATAAAAAAACGGTTCATTTTTCTTACCTTTCCTGTGGTTGCACTAATTATTTTAATGATAGTCAAGATAATTCTGGTACCGCTTCCTTTAAAGGAAACGTTTCAATTTATTTTTGATTTGAGATAGATTAATAGAAAGGTGGTCCGTATGAAAAAGATTGATAAAGAAGTTGCTGATGCTTATTTCCGTGAGAAAAATAGGTACATGTTTGTTTATTTTGCTCTTTGGTTTCTTGTGTCTTATGTTATGGTAGCGTTTGCAGACTCACTAACTGAAATTCAGTTTTTGGGATTCCCATTCCACTATTTTATGGGGGCATTTGGAGCGTTATTTACTTTCATTGTTTTACTGTTTGTAAATGCGATTGTCGGGGACAAAATTGATAAAAAATATGGGATTGATGATGAACGAAATAAAGAAATAGGTTCAAAAAACATGATAGATCACTAATGGAAGGAGGCTGAATATGGATAGTCAATTTTTAGTATCACTGGTGATTATACTATGTACATTTGCTTTATATATTGGAATAGCGGTATTTAATACTGCTAAGCAAACATCTGATTTTTATGTTGCTGGTCGTGGAGTACCTCCTATTTTTAATGGGATGGCGATTGGGGCAGACTGGATGAGTGCAGCATCCTTTATCGGAATGGCTGGTACTATCATGTTACTTGGCTATGATGGATTAGCCTATATTATGGGATGGACTGGCGGTTATTTATTTTTAACAATATTACTTGCACCTCAGCTTCGTAAATTTGGTCGCTTTACTGTACCTGAATTTATCGGAGACCGTTTTAATAGTAAGGCAGCGCTAATAATTGCTGCTATATGTACAATTATTATAAGCTTCACGTATTCAATTGGGCAGCTATCAGGTTCTGGTGTAGTAATCGGACGTCTCTTTGAAATTGATGCTAAAATAGGAACACTGATCGGCGTTGTGTTAATTGCATTTTATGCTGCATTCGGTGGGATGAAAGGCATTACTTGGACACAAGTTGCACAATACGTTATTTTAATAATCGCATATTTAGTACCTGTTATTTTTATGTCATTACAATTAACTAGTAATCCTATACCGTGGATATCCTATGGTGAAATTGTAACAAAAATGGGGGAACTAGACCGAGAACTTGGAATCTCTGAATATTTTGCACCATTCACAAATGGAACTAAATGGCAGTTTTTAGCACTCATGTTTACATTAATGTGTGGTACAGCTGGACTTCCACATGTTATTGTACGTTTTTATACTGTAGGTACTATGAAGGCGGCTCGTTGGTCAGGCGCTTGGGCATTAGTTTTTATCGGACTTTTATATTTTAGTGCACCAGCTTATGCAGCCTTTGCTCGTTTTATTTTATTAACGGAAGTTGCTGGTAAAAAGATTGCTGAATTACCTTCGTGGACCCAATCATGGATTGATACAGGAAAATTAGGGATAGCCGATACGAATGGTGATGGCATACTTCAATGGGCTGAACTTACAATTGCTAACGATATTGTCGTAATGGCTACACCTGAAATTGCAAATCTAGGTATCTTTGTTATTGGACTAGTGGCTGCAGGTGCAATGGCAGCTGCACTATCTACAGCTGGTGGCTTAATGATTTCTATTTCTTCGTCGTTTGCACATGATATTTATTACCGCATTATCAATCCACAAGCATCTGAACGAAAACGTCTACTTATAGGTCGTATTTCAATTGTTGTTGCAACACTACTAGCTGGTCTTATTGCATTAAACCCACCTGGTGCCATTACCCAAATTGTTGCATGGGCATTTGCAATTGCTACCGGTACTTTCTTCCCTGCACTCGTATTAGGCGTCTGGTGGAAGCGGGCTAATGCAAAAGGAACTATGGCTGGCATGCTTGTCGGTTTAGCTGTGACACTTCTTTACATTTTTAGTGCAAAGTATGGTGGCTTTACGATATTAGGCATTATCGATACAGGCGCTGGTATTTTCGGGGCGATAGCTGCCTTCGCTACTAATTTAATTGTGTCACTCTCAACACGTGCACCTTCACAAGAACTTCAGGACGCGGTTATAAACCTACGCTATCCAGAAAAGATGATTTATAAAGACGGTGAAGTTTATTTAAATGAAGGCTCATCGAAGGATATAAAGAATTAAGAGGGGGAGCAGTTTACCCCCTTTTTTTATGGAATCAAAGTATTGGGGTTTTAGTTAATGAAAAGCTCCACTGGTTAAGCTTAAACAACAAAAAAGTTCAAACTTGTCAAGAAACAAATTTGAACTTTGAAATATAACTCAAAATTTATACGCCAACTTCAACTTTTGAAAGCTTTCCCAGACGTTCTACAGCCTCTTTAAGTAAAGATTCTTCTTGAACTAATGCTAGACGGACATAATTTTTACCGGCATCTCCAAATATTGAACCTGGAACCATTACAACGCCTGTTTTTTCAATTGCATGATATACAAAATCGATGTCGTTCATCTCTTGATTAGGATATTTTGCAAAAACAAACATTCCACCTTCTGATGGTGTAACATTCCAACCAATACTCTCTAAACCTTCGACTAAAATATGGTGACGTTTTGTAAACACAGAACGTAAACGATCAGTGATTTCTTCAGCATGATCTAAAGCTACACATGCAGCATCTTGAATCGGTTGGTAAGTACCATAGTCAAGGTTCGATTTTAGTTCTTGTATAATCGAAATCATTTCAGCATTACCAGCAATATAAGCAATACGTGCTCCTGCTAAACTAAAACTTTTAGAAAGAGAATTGATTTCCATGCCAATTTCTTTTGCGCCAGGTGTAGATAAGAAACTCATAGGCTTGCCACCATCAAAATAGAATTCTGAGTATGCAGCGTCGTGAAGTACTATTATATTGTATTTTCTTGCAAATGCTACAACTTTAGCGAAAAATACTTCAGATGGCATTGCAGGTACAGGGTTACCAGGTAAATTTAAAATCATCATTTTTGCTTTTTCAGCAATTTCAACTGGAATCGCATCAAAGTCTGGTAAAAAAGAATTTTCTTCTAACAAAGGCATATAATAAGGAATTGCTTCTGCTAGGTGAATACCGGCATCATAGGCTACATAGGCGGGATTTGTTGTTAAAACATAATCTCCCGGGTTACAAAAGGCCATTGGTACATGAACTAAACCTTCTTGAGAACCCATAGTTTGAATAATTTCTGATTCGGGATCTAAATCTACATTACTACGACGTTTATAATAATTTGCAACAGCTTGGTAGAATTTTTTCGTTCCGCCCAAAGTATAACCGTAAGAACTTGCTAATGCTGCTTGATTAGAAAGTTCCATACGTACTTTTTCATCGGGGGGGAGGTCTGGGCTACCGAGACTTAAATCGATTAACTTAGTACCAGAAGCTGCTTTACGATTGGCGGCCGCTTTTAAATCTCCGAATATTGCTTTTGGAAACATAGCCATTTTTTTTGATCTTTCGATTTTCACTAGTAAGCACTCCTTAGTTAAAACTTAAATTTAACAATTATTTTATCATAGTTATCTATTATATAACAGTAAAAATTAGAAAAATTAAAAAACATAATCCGCATACAAAAACATATCCAGGAAGAATAGTCAAACTTAGTAGGTAATATAATAGATTTAATCTAAATATGTATAAAGAGTCTATTTCAAAATCCTCCTTAGTTTAAAAATGGATACTGATTGTAACCTACATTCATGTGGCTTTTTTTCAATTTTCATACTAAATTCTCCATAATTATCATAAGCTAGGAATAAGTGGTTCTTTTTCTTTAAAGTTGCTTAAGTTTCTGTTTTTCTTGTATTTTCTGAAAAGTTTGCAATATCAGCATTTCCATGTTAGGATTACATTAATTGTATAGATCTTATCAAGAGAAGCTGAGGGAAATGGCCCTATGAAGCTTCAGCAACCTCTGCTCTGCAGAAAGGTGCTAAGTCCTACAAGACAACTGTCTTGGAAGATAAGAAAACTGAGCGGAATTTAAACCTCTTTTCTTATCATAGAAAAGGGGTTTTATTTTTTATCACTCAATTACATTAAGCTAGTTCCTACATCAATTCCACCTATATAACCTAACAAACTAGTGTTAGGTTGAGAGAAGTAATTGTAGGAATTTAAGTTAGTGATTTCAATTGTCAAATTATGAATAATCTTCTCAATCGAAAGTGATTAAAGATATTCAAAAAGGAGAGTTACAAATGCCAATTAATATTCCTAAAGATTTACCTGCTACAGAACTGTTAAAAAAAGAAAAAATATTCGTAATGGATGAAGATCGATCTAGAAGTCAAAATATTCGTCCTTTAAATATAGCTATATTAAATTTGATGCCACAAAAAGAAAAAACAGAATTACAACTTCTTAGACTTTTAGGTAATACACCTTTACAAACAAACGTAACATTTCTAAATACTGCAACACATGAATCAAAAAATGTAAGTAAATCTCATTTAGAAACTTTCTATACTACTTATGAAGAGGTTAAACATCGTCGTTTTGATGGACTGATCATTACTGGTGCCCCAATTGAGCTTATGGAATTTGAAGATGTTGATTTTTGGGAAGAAATAAAGCAAATAATGGATTGGTCAAAAACAAATGTAACATCTGTTTTACATATTTGTTGGGGAGCACAAGCAGCCCTTTATCATCATTTTGGAATTGGAAAATTCCCGTTACCTGAAAAGTGTTCAGGAGTTTTTAACCATACAGTAAAAGATTCAACTGTAAAATTATTAAGAGGGTTTAATGACGTGTTCACAGCACCACATTCACGTAATACTTCGGTTTCATTAGAAGAAGTCGAAGCGCATCCTGAATTATCAGTGTTATCCTCTTCTGATGAAGCTGGCCTTTTTATAGCTATTTCAAAAGATGAAAGATTAATAATGGTAACTGGCCATTTAGAATATGATGCTTGTACATTGAAAGATGAGTATGAAAGAGATGTCGCAAAAGGTTTAGACATCCCTATACCTAAACATTATTTTCCAAATGACGATCCAACGAAGAGGCCTTTGAATGTTTGGCGTTCACATACACATCTACTATTTTCAAATTGGTTAAACTATTATGTATACCAAGAAACACCATATGAATGGGAGTGAACAGACCGTTGTAAGCAAACGAATGCTTGCAACGGTATTTTTTATGAGAGAAAGGATTTGATATACTAATGTTAATGAAATATTAGAAATGAGGAAGTACAATGTTTAAAACAATCGGGGTTTTAGCACATGTCGATGCTGGTAAAACGACATTTTCCGAACAGTTGTTATTTCATACAAATAGTATAAAAACTAGAGGCTACGTAGATCATAAAGACGCTTTTTTGGATTACAATGCGATAGAAAAGGAAAGAGGAATAACTGTTTTTGCGGAACAAGGTAGATTTATAAAAAATGGAGATACTTATACAATTATCGATACGCCTGGACATATAGACTTTTCTCCTGAAATGGAAAGGGCTATAAAAGTAATGGATTATGCAATAGTCATAGTAAGCGCTGTTGATGGAGTAGAAGGCCATACAGAAACAATTTGGCAACTCCTCAAAAAACACGAAATTCCTACTTTTCTATTTATCAATAAAATTGATCAAGAAGCTGCAAATGTTCCTAAAGTACTTAAAGAATTGCAACAAGAATTAGATCAAAATATTCTTCCAATTACTAACTGCTTAACAAATCAAACTCTATCAGAATCAGTTATTGAATTTATCGCTGAACATGATGATGAATTATTAGAAAAATATTTGGAACAAAATATTGATATGCAACTTTTTTTATCAACATTTCGACGCTTGATACAAAATAGAGAAGTATTTCCTTGTGCATATGGTTCCGCCTTAAAAGATATCGGTATAGTAGAATTTTTAGATCAAATTTCTATTTTAACGGAAACAACATATAATATAGAGCGCCCTTTTACTTCAAGAATATTTAAAATTAGACATGATAATAATAGGCAACGAATTACATTTATGAAGGCGTTAACAGGTACATTAAAAGTGCGTGATGAACTGAAGTTTGGAGAGAATACAGAAAAAGTAACAGAAATTCGATTATATAATGGCAACCAATATGAAGTTGTAAAAGAAGTAAAAGCTGGTGAAATATTTGCTGTTACTGGAATTTCTAGTGCTGCTATTGGAGATATAATTGGGGAGGAAGTTACCGATTATGGTCTATCAGTTAATATAATCCCAACATTACAATCGAAAGTAGTAAATGAAGGTAATGAAAATATAAAGGATGTATTAGCTTATTTTCAATTATTGGATGAAGAGGATCCTTCTTTACATGTAATTTGGAATGAGAGATTCCAAGAAATCCATTTACATGTTATGGGGATTATTCAGTTAGAGGTATTAACTGAAGTTGTTAAAAATCGATTTGGTTTACATATATATTTTGAAAAACCTCAAATATTATATAAGGAAACAATAGCATCAAAAGTAATTGGATATGGTCATTTTGAACCTCTAAAACATTACGCTGAGGTGCATCTTCTAATGGAGCCAACTGAAAGAGGAGCAGGTATAATATTTGAAAATGCCTGTCAAGCAGATGACTTATCTGATGGTCACCAAAGATTAGTGAAACAACATATTTTTGAAAAAGAGCACCATGGTTTATTAACTGGTTTTCCTATTACAGATATTAAGTTTACGTTACTGACAGGACGAGCTCATATTAAGCATACAGAAGGTGGCGATTTTAGAGAAGCCACTTTAAGAGCGATTCGACAAGGTCTTGAACAAGTAGAAAATCATTTACTAGAACCATATTATCATTTCAAAATGAAAGCTTCTGCTGAATTTGTTGGGAGAATGATGACGGATATTCAAAAATTGCATGGTGAATTTGAGCCTCCAATAATGACTAAAGAAAAAGTACTGATCAATGGTAAGGGACCTGTATCAACGTTTATGGATTACAACTCAACATTTTCATCTTATACGAATGGAAAAGGTGTATTAAATTTGACGTTTAGTGGCTATGATCAATGCCATAATCCAGATGAAGTAATTGAAATGATTAATTATGATAAGAATAGTGATCCTGAATACACATCTTCAAGTATATTTTGCTCGAAAGGTAAAGGATATACAGTTCCTTGGGCCGAAGCAGAAGTAGCAATGCATTGCTTAAAAAAATGATATTGTGTGGGAAGAATCTAATAATTGGCCTTCAAGATTTGAGGAGATAGATGAACTATACAATTTTTTGAGCAACAAATCTAGCACCTCAGTTATTGTCTATGACGAATGTAATAACTGAAATTTATTAATAAGTTTGATTAAGTACGTATATTATTATATTTGCTTATTAGATTACAACGCTGTAATCCAAATAAATAATAAAAAACACAGCATAATTAAATGCTGTGTTTTTTATTATGGGCGTAGTGGGGGTCGAACCCACAACCCCCTGATTAAGAGTCAGGTGCGCTAGCCAATTGCGCCATACGCCCGTTTGCTTTATGACATAAATTATCTTAACGCTATATTCTAATAATGTCAAGCGGAAAATTATAGTTTCTTAAAGAGATTAAATACCGAGTAGATCATTCCTTATAAAGATAAAAATAATTCAGAGATAAAAAAGAACCATCACAATATTGTGATGGTTCTTTTAAAATGATGGGCATAGTGGGGGTCGAACCCACAACCCCCTGATTAAGAGTCAGGTGCGCTAGCCAATTGCGCCATATGCCCATTTTGTAATAACAAAATATATTATAATACTATATCGTAATAATGTCAAGGGTATCCATTCATTTTTAATTAATATTGTCGAAATTTGCTTAAAAAATATTTTGTGGAAATAGAGGTTAAAAACAGAATATTTAGAATATATATTATACAGAAATGTATAGCCACAATTGAATGAATGTTCATTCATAATGGTCATTTCTACATTTAAAAAGAATGGGGGATAGAAATGGATGCGTTCAAAGTTTTAGGTAAAGAATTGTCAAAACTTAAAGAAAACAAAGGGGTGTTGTTTTCAGTAATCGGTGTCTTGTTGATACCACTAGTTTATGCAGCAATTTTGTTATCTGCCAAATGGGGACCTTATGATCATCTTGACAATCTTCCAGTTGCATTTGTAAATAATGATGCTGGAGCCGTATCCGATGGCAAAGAAATTAATGCGGGAAATGAACTAGTAGCAGAACTAAAGGAAAGCAAAGCTTTGGGATGGAGCTTTGTAACGATGGAAGAAGCAAAAAAAGGTATGAAAGATCAAAAGTATTATATGATGATTGAAGTACCTGAGGACTTTTCTCAAAAAGTAACGACTGTTTTAGATGAAAATCCTCAAATACCTGAGTTGAGATATGTTCAAAATGAGGGGCTCAACTTCATGGCTGCACAAGTCACAAAAAGTGCTGTAGAAAAAATTCGAGAGCAATTAGGTAACAAAATAACAGCAACATATACTAGTACGATTTTTGCTAAACTTGGTGACATTTCAAATGGATTTACAACGGGTGCAGATGGCTCAAAGAAAATCTCAAAAGGAACAAAGACGCTTTCTGACGGTACTCAAAAACTATTAGACTCATTAAATGAAAAAAATAGTGATATTAAGACACTTGCGGATGGCTCTAGTAAAGCTGCAGCAGGTTCACAACAACTTTTAGTTTCTCTTCAAAATGGACAAGGAAATATTAACAAATTAGCTGCAGGTTCGAAACAAGTAGCAAACGGTATTGGGACTTTAAAGTCAGGTTCACAACAGGTATTAAATGGACTAAAATCAGCTAAAGCTGGTAGTAGCTCTTTGACAAATGGTTTAGAAAAACAATTAAAACCTGGTGTAGCCCAATTAAATGGTGGTATTCAAAAAGTAACAGAAACAACACCTCAATTAGTTTCAGGCTCTCAAAATTTAACCAATGGAATGAAAGCGTTTTTATCCAAACATCCAGAATTAGCCCAAGATATCGAATTTATGACACTTGTTGGTACAAGTGATGCTATTACTAAAGGATTAACACAATTCACTCAACAAATCCAACCATTAAAAACAGGTGCAAATTCTTTAGCGACTGGCGTAAATCAGTTAGCAGCAGGCTCAAAACAATTAGATTCTGGTCTTAACCAGTTGATTACAGGGCAAACGTCTGCAATTGGGGGGATAAATAAACTACAATCAGGTGCTACTCAGGTGGCAAATGGTAATGCAAGTTTATCTTCTAATTGGGCGAAACTCTCATCATCTGTTGCAACATTAAATGGAGGTTTAAAACAAATTAGTGTTGGTAATCAACAGGTATCTACAGGATGGGGGACAATCACAACTGGTGTAAACAGTTTGAATAAAGGAGCTACTAAACTTCAATCTGGAAGTCAAGAATTAACAGACGGACTATCAGATGGAGCGAAACAAGTGAGCAGTATTAAAGCAACTGATAATACAATTGCAATGTTCTCAAATCCAGTGAGTTTAAAGGGAGAAAAAGAAAATGCATATGAATACTACCGTGATTCAACAGCACCTTATATTCTTTCTTTAGCGCTATTTGTCGGTTTACTTGTTTTAACATTTGTAACCGATTTCAAACGCCCAGCAATTTTACCTGGTTCTGGATTAAGTTGGTTTGTAAGCAAATGGCTAAAATTAGGTATTTTAGCAGTTGCCCAAGGTGTCTTAGTATCACTATTTGCCTTGTTGTTCTTAAAACTTCAAGTAGCAAGTGCGGGTCAATTTATACTATTTAGTATTTTTGTCAGTGTAACATTTATGACAATTATTTTCTTCTTAGTTTCGATAGCTGGCAATTTTGGACGTTTTGTTGCATTTGCATTTATCGTCCTTCAATTGACGATTACAGGTTCCAACCTACCGATTCCTATGCTTCCAGAGAATTTAAGATCATTAAGTCAATATTTGCCTTTAACGTATTCAAATGAAGGCTTCAAATCAATTATTTCTTTAGGAGATGCTTCATTGTTAGTCCAAAATACGTTAACATTATTAATCTATCTGATTGTTTTCTCAGTTTTAACATTAGCTGTATTATTATTTAGTTATAAATCGCTTTCTAACAAAATGTCTAAAAATGATCCTCAAGCAGAAGAATTTGTTGCTTAATAAAAATATTAATTTTTGGAGAGTATTTCATTTCCAATTAGGATGGTGGAAGCTTGACTCTACCACCGAAGGAGTAAGGTCTTTCCCGTAGGTTTGCTACTTATGGGAAGGACCTTTTCAATTTTATTAAAAGCATCCTTCTTACATTATTTACATTTTTAAAAGAAAGTGTATAATAATTTCTAATATTCAAAACAATTTTAACTAAAGTAATTAAACATTTACTCATATAGAATCTCAAAGAATATTAAATAGCATTTAAAATATTCATAATTTGTGGTTGAAATAGACTCAATACTAAAAAGGGGAGATTTATATTGGAAATTATTGATAAAACTATACAAGTGGAAAATAAACCTTCTATTACGTATACACATTATCAATCGGGATCAGACAAGATGTGCTTTATGTTTTCAGGAACCGGTTATACATATGATTCACCAGCGCTTTATTATGCAACATTGCTATTATTAGAGAAAAAATACGATATCATTCAGATCCATTATTCATCCATCGATGATTTACTTCGTTTGCCTCTAGAAGAAATACCAGAACTAATATTCCAGATGGTGAACCCTGTTATTGAAGAAGTTACATCGAATCATCAGTACTCAGAATATGTATTTATAGGGAAATCTATTGGGACAATGCCAATTGTATTAGAATATATGAACCAAGAACGTTTTAATGATTCTAAATGGATAATACTTACGCCTTCTTTGAAAATAGATAGAATGGCTTACTCTTTGTTAAACAGTAAACAAATTGCTTATATTGCGATTGGTGATGCAGATCCGCATTTTAATTTTGCCGCAATTGAAAAGCTAAAACAAAAGCAATTTCAGTTAGATATATTTCCTAAAGCAAATCATTCTTTAAATATTGATGGAAATGTATCAGCGTCTATTAAAGTAATAGAGAGGATACTGAATAAGATAGACGAATTACTATAAAATAGGAAGGTGGTTGAATCATGAAACTTATTTTGTTATTTGGCCCACAGGCAGTTGGTAAGATGACTGTTGGACAAGAACTAGAGAAAACGACAGATTTGAAATTATTTCATAATCATATGACTATTGATTTACTCGAACCGCTATTTGGTTTTAGTTCAGAAATGTGGCGATTAACGCACCTTTTCAGAGAAGAAGTTTTTAAATCTTTTTCGAAAAGTGACCAATACGGAATGATATTCACTTTTATTTGGGCATTTAATCTACAAGAAGATTGGGATATTACAGAGAATATTTGTAGGATTTTCTCTGAAAATAATGCAGATATATACTTTGTTGAATTGGAAGCAGATATGAATGTTCGACTTGAAAGAAATCGTACACAGAACAGACTTCAACATAAACTGACTAAAAGAAATATTGCTCAATCTGAAGAGCATTTAGTCAATAGTATGAATGACTACAGGATGAACTCAAACGAGGGTGAAATAAAGGAAAAAAATTATATAAAGATTAACAATACAAATTTAACTGCAACACAAGTTGCTCAAATTATAAAGGAAAAATTCGAACTATAAGAATGTAATTTAATTAAACCACATAAAATGGGTTTTATTTCATTGTGATTGGAGGTTAATGAGTTGATCGTCAGACAAGCGGAAGAAAAAGATGCTAAGCAATTTTTGGAACTACTATGTGAAATTGATGCTTCGAATAATATGTTATTTAATCCTGGCGAAAGAAAAACAACTGTTGAACAACAAAGAAAGATAATCCAGGATTTCAAGAATGATCCGCGATCGGCATTTTTGGTTGCTGAAAACGAAGGTAATTTCAAAATTTTTAAATGAAAAGTAAAGGAATCGAAGAGCTTGAAAAATGAAAATGAATTATTAAAGATTGTTCAAAATGATGAATGGATGTTAAATATACTAAAATTGGTTGAGAAACTAAACCTTCCTGATTGTTGGGTTTGCGCAGGATTTATCCCGCATTAACGGGCAGTAAGAACCTACATTAAGAGTGAGCTAAAAAGAAAAAGTGGTCGGGTATAACTGCCCGTAAAAGCCCGATTGGTTCAACTAACCATCAGGGGGGGATAAGGCCCCCACTGATGGAAGTTTCACTTTATCCGTAGTAAGATATGGGATACTTTACATGGCTATTCAGAAAGAACACCATTAAATGATATAGATATAATATACTACGATGATAGGAATGTATCAGAAAAAGAAGAGAAAAGAATAGAAGAATTGCTTTACAAGATAGCTCCAGAAGAACCTTGGTCTGTAAAAAATCTGGCGAGAATGCATAAGAAAAATCATGTTCAACCGTACAAATCTACTCTTGACGGGAGTGCACACTTTCCAGAAATACCAACAGCAATTGGAATCAGACTCAACAAAGGGGAGCTTGAGATCATAGCTCCTTATGGATTAGCTGCTTTATTTTCTAAAAAGGTAGAACCGACGCCATACTTTAAGCAATTTGAAAGATTATATAATATTTATCTACAGAGATTAAAAACGAAGAATTGGAAACAAAAATGGCCAAGATTACAGATTATAAAGGAATAACGGTCTTTTTTATAATACATTCAAATTACAAGGTTTTAATGCAGTTACTAAAGCATTAGAATCTTTTTTTTATAAAATATTATACTTATTAAGTTAGTATGAATTAACTATTGTAACTCAGATAATGTCATAATATAATAAAAACCAATTAGTTTACTAAGGTAAAGAATGAGGTGAGAAAATGGTTCAAATGGTTATTACAGGTTTACTATGTGGTGCAGCATTGGGATTTGTTTTACAGAGGGGTAGGTTCTGTTTAACAGGTGGATTCCGAGATATGTACTTAACGAAAAATAATCGGATGTTTTATGCATTGTTATTGGCAATTGCGATTCAAAGTGTCGGGGTTTATGCACTTATCCAATTTGGATTGTTACAATATGAAGCTGGTACTTTTTCTTGGGTAGCAATTGTAATAGGATCATTTATCTTTGGTATTGGAATTGTGCTTGCTGGAGGTTGTGCAACTGGTACTTGGTATCGAGCTGCTGAAGGGTTAATAGGAAGCTGGATTGCACTTATATTTTATATGTTAACAAGTGCAATGATGAAGTCTGGTGTCTTACTACCATTAAATGAAAAATTGTCTTCTGTACAAGTACATAATAATTCAATTCCAAAAACTTTTGGAGTGAATGTCTGGGTATTTATTGCAATATTAGTGATTATCGTTGCAGTTATTATGTTCAAAGAAGCTAGAAAACCAAAATTGGTTATTCCGTCACTTAAACCAAAGAAATCAGGAATCGCACATTTACTATTCGAAAGACGTTGGCACCCATATTTCACAGCAAGTATTGTGGGGATTATTGCCATTATTGCTTGGCCATTAAGTGAAGCAACTGGTCGTAATTCCGGACTAGGGATTACAACGCCTTCAGCTAATATTTTGCAATATTTAGTGAGTGGTGATAAGTCTATTCTTAACTGGGGCGTATTCTTAGTATTAGGAATCTTTGTTGGATCGTTTATAGCTGCTAAAGGTAGCAATGAATTCCGTTTACGAGTACCAGAAGTTAAAACAATTGTATCTAGTGTATGTGGTGGTAGTTTAATGGGTTTAGGTGCAAGTTTAGCTGGAGGGTGCACAATTGGTAACGGATTAGTAAGTACTGCAATGATGACATGGCAAGGTTGGATTGCACTAGCTTTTATGATTTTAGGTGCTTGGACAGCTACTTACTTTGTTTTTGTTAGACCTAGAGTTAAAAAACAAGTTGTTGCTAAACAAGCAGTTACACCAGCATCAGCAAATTAGGAGGAATATCAAATGACAAAAGTTTTAGAAACAATGGGGCAAGTATGTCCGTTTCCATTAATTGAAGCGAAAAATGCGATGGAGGAACTTCAATCAGGTGAAGATCTAGTGATTAACTTTGATTGTACGCAAGCAACAGAAAGTATACCAAGATGGGCTGCTGAAGAAGGTCATAAAGTTACAAATTACGAACAACTAAGTGAAGCTTCTTGGACAATTACAGTGCAAAAGAAATAAAGAGGTTATTACTAAATAGCATAGACAATGTCACCTTTTATAGGGACATTGTCTTTTTTTATGGATATAACTAAAAAGGTTGTGTCCATTCGAAATAGTTTAGCAAGATAACTATAGAAAAACAACATAATAGAGAAGAAATCACTAATCGATTTTTCATAAGGACTGGGTAAATTCGTTTCCACACTATAGTAACGCCCTGTATTAAAACAAAATAGAAGAATAGTTCTGGAAATGCTAAAAAGATTGTAAAATCACCAATACCCATAATGATTTCTATTAAAATTAATAATCCAAATGTAGATAATTGTAAAGTATAATAGCGTAGATTCAAATTAAGATTATAAAATAGCAATTTTATTCTTTTCATATAAAACCCCCTAATAAATAATTGTTGCTATAATATACGAACGAATTTTGGTTTAGTTTCAAATAATAGGTTTTTATTATAGAGCAAAAGAAAAAGAACATCATTAAATGATGTTCTTTCTTCTTTATGGGCGTAGTGGGGGTCGAACCCACAACCCCCTGATTAAGAGTCAGGTGCGCTAGCCAATTGCGCCATACGCCCGTTTGCCTTACGACATAAATTATCTTAACGCTATATTCTTATAATGTCAAGAGGGGAAGTAGGAAATATGTAGATTTATTTATTCTATTGAATATGGCAAATCTAATTTATGTCCATGATTCTCCTAAAATTTCAATTCCTTTTATGATTTCCTCTTCTGAATTACCACCAAAACCAATTTGTATTAATGGAAACTTTGGTGTTCGGTTGATAAAAAAGCGCGAAGCAGCGTAAACTTTTACCCCGTTTTCTGCAGCTTTTTGAATCAATTGTTGTTCAGTATAACCATTCTTCACACGTAATAGCACATACAAACCAGATTCTTTTCCTACGATGTCAATTTCATTCTCAAAGGATTTTTCAATAGCTGCTATTAACGTTTCCATTTTACTTTTATATATGGATCTCATTTTGCGTAAATGTGAATCCCAATATCCATCCTCCATAAAAATTGCCATTGCTCTTTGATGAATAGCAGATGCAGACTGACCAATATGTGAAAAGGCCTGATGATATTTCTTTAGTAATTTTGGAGGAAGTATCATATAGCTTATTCGTAAAGTTGGTAGAAATGATTCTGTAAAACTTCCTAGATAAATTACACGATTTAAATCTTGAGAAGCTAGTGCAGGAATTGGTTGTTCTGTATAACGAAATTCGCTATCATAATCATCTTCAATAATGTAACTATTTGTATTGTATGCCCAATCGATTAATCTTTGACGTTCATAAATGGGCATTGTTACGCCTGTTGGAAACTGATGTGATGGTGTAGTGTGAAAAATATGTTGTTTCCCTTTAGGAAGTTGTTTTAAAAGTTTACCATCCATTGTAAATGGTATAGGTAAAACATCAAAATTAAATAATGGATTAAATATACGAGTAGGTTCAAAACCAGGGTCTTCACATATAATTGTTTGTACATCATTTTTTAATAACAAACCAACTTTTATTAACAACTCTTGTTTAGTACTGCCTATTATGATTGCATGAGCGTTTGTATTAATTTTTCTTGATTTAAGCAAATAAAAGGAAAGTTGCTGTCTTAAAAATGGATCACCTTGGTAATGATCTTTTGAAAATATGAATGGTTGTTCCATTGCTAAGTTCGTACATTGTCGCCATTTTACTATAGGAAAGGATTCTTGATCTACAGCCGTTGGTTGGAACTTTATTTTATAAGATGGTATTTGTTTACGTACAAAAGTATAGGTATCTCGTTTCCAACGATTTTGATTATTCTTTATAGGGTTTACAAAATATCCTTTATTCACCTCATGTCTTAAATAACCTTCAGCAGTTAATTGATTTAATGCAGATACAACTGTACCACGACTGACATTCAGTTCATTTGTTATTTGGCTTATGAAAGGTAACTTTTCATTTGAATTTAAAGATTTATGAAGGATTAAATCTTTGAAGTGAGTATAAATTTGTTGGTATTTTGGTATACCTTCATTAAAATGCAATTTTAAAAAATTCATAAGTACACCCACCCTTTCTTTATGGAATAAAGACTCTAAGTTTAGAAGATTTGTATTCTCAAAAAATTAAAAAATATATTTCTTCCATTATACACTAAAATAATGGCTGATTTTACATACTAAGTAATTTAAGGAATTAAATAAAAGATTTTAGCTTTACACAAAACGACATTTTTACAATTAGATTATTAGATACATTTGTCATATTAAACAGATGACAACTATAAATTAATCTGGGTATCCAATTTCTTTATTATTATCATTGAATAGGGGGATATGTGATGAAACTTGAAGTGGAAATTTTGCAAATTAGAGATAGTTCATATCAAATTGGTTATCAAACGGGAGAAAGTATTCGGAATAAGGCAATTGTTAACACCTTTGGATTAATCACTAAATCTAAAATTGACATTAATAATATGAAAAATATTTATAATACATTTGCTCCATATTTAATAGAAGAATTGGAGGGAATCGCAGCTAGCCTCCATATACCATTTAGTAAAGCAGCTTGTTTGTTTAGTGGATATGATGTGCCAAAGACGGAGGCAATGGGTTGTTCAGCTGTAATGACGAAGGATTATTATGTTAGAAATTATGATTTTGGACCTGAACTTTATGATGGTATTTTCAGTATGGTACAACCAGAGAATACTTTTGCATCAGCGGGCTATAATTTACAAGCAATCGGGAGACATGATGGGGTCAATGAATACGGATTGACGATTGGTTTGCATTTTGTAAGTAATATTGATTATTCAGTAGGGTTATCACCATGGATCTCAATTAGAATGATACTAGATACATGTAAAACGAGTGATGATGCTATTCAATTGCTGAAGGAAATTCCACACTCAGCTTGTTATAATTTCTCTATTGGTGATAATCATGGTAATATAGCAGTTGTCGAAGCAACCCCTTCAAATGTGTTTGTAAGGCAAGATGATGAACTATTATCATGTGTTAATCATTTTCAAATTGATGAGCTTAAAAGAAAAAACAGACAATTTAGTGAAGAAAGTTCCCTTAAACGGAATAAATATCTTCAAAAATTCAAGGATAATAAACCTTCTTATCATGAAATGTTCAATCATTTTTCCGATGAACAATCACCTTTGTTTTTTAACCATTATAAAGAGCTTTTTGGGACGTTACATACGTTTGCATATTCCTATGAACAACAAACGATTTTAACGTCAGTAGCAAGAAGCAATAAAGCAATGGAGATTAATTTTAAAAAATGGTTGAACGGACAAAATATAAAAGATAAAATTTTATATGGAATCATAGAATATTAGCAAAAAATTCTATTAAATCTACAATTTATAAATGGAGGTCAACAAATGGAGAATTTTATATACAGAAATCCAACTAAACTTATTTTCGGAAAGGGACAAATTGAAGCCCTTAAAACGGAAATTCCTAAATACGGAAGTAAAGTGCTACTTGTCTATGGTGGAGGTAGTATAAAAAATAATGGATTGTACGAAAAAGTCATGACAATACTTGAAGAGATCAATGTAGGAGTATTCGAATTATCTGGAGTTGAACCTAATCCACGACTAACTACAGCAGAAAAGGGAATTGAAATTTGTAAGTCCGAACAAATTGATTTTATATTAGCTGTAGGTGGAGGTAGCGTAATCGATTGTACGAAGCTTATTGCTGCTGGTTCAAAATACGACGGCGAAGCATGGGATTTAGTTATAAAAAAAGCATTCGCAAAAGAAGCTCTACCTTTTGGTACGATCCTAACAATTGCAGCTACGGGGTCTGAAATGAATTCTGGTTCTGTTATTACAAATTGGGAAACAAACGAAAAACATGGTTGGGGAAGTAGCGTAACATTTCCACAATTTTCAATACTAGACCCAGTTAATACGTTTACAGTACCTAAAAATCAAACAATTTATGGGATTGTCGATATGATGTCACATGTATTGGAACATTATTTCCACCTAGTAGAAAATACGCAATTCCAAGACCGTATGTGTGAGTCGTTACTCATTACAATCATGGAAACTGCCCCAAAACTTCTTCAAGACTTAGAGAATTACGAATATCGAGCTACTATTTTGTATTGTGGAACGATGGCTTTAAACGGAATACTAAATATGGGATATGCCGGTGACTGGGGATCACACAACATAGAACATGCAGTTTCTGCAATCTATGATATTCCTCATGGTGGTGGTTTAGCTATATTATTCCCACATTGGATGGAGTATAATTTGCATATAAAACCAGCTCGTTTTAAACAATTAGCTGAAAGAGTATTTAACGTAAATGCCGAAGGGAAAAGTGATGAAGAAGTTGGCCTAGAAGGTATTCGCAAATTACGTGAATTCTGGAATAGTATTGGAGCACCATCACGTTTATCTGATTATAAAATTGATGACAGTAAATTAGAACTTATGACTGATAAAGCAACGATCAATGGTGAATTTGGTAGATTTGCAAGACTGAACAAAGAAGATGTGATGGCAATTTATCGTGCTTCATTATAGTTTTATCTAATTTAAATAGCTAGATGAAGCAGAAGTGGAAAGGTAACTACAATGAATGTTTATGCATTTAAGAAATGTTAGTGCAATATTCATTCATGTAGTTACCTTTTTCCTTATTTATGTGGATGATTCAATGCGGACAATTGCTATGGGGAAAAGTAAGTTCGATTCTCACATTTCCAAAAAACTTTACTAAATTAGAACTTCTTTTCACTAAGTGCTCCAAAGTTTAGGATAAGCACTTATGAGGTTAAAGAAGAAACGGTAGCCAAGTCGTGGAAAGTACTGTCAGCAGTGAATTTTAGAATCTGTATTTATAGATAATATATTTTAGTAGGGAAAATTTATTCAAGAAAAATTATAAAACTATAATATAACATCTACTGTTCGCTTTTATTAAACTCTTCTTCATTAAAAACTTCTACGTCAACAAGACGAGCGCCTACTTTATGAAGGATACTTTCAATTTCCTTCACTGTTTTTTTATTTGCACCTTTATCTAAAGTAATGATCACCCTTCTTAGATACCAGTCCTCGTCGTCTATAGAGAAAACACATTGTACCGGACATTTTTTTCTTATTAGTAATAGTGTTTTTGCTAGAATCCCTTCAGCAACAGGAACCGCTATTGTTAATGCGCAACTCCCAGTCTTATAACCCCAAGCTTCTTCTAATAGCTCAAATACTTTAGAATGTGTCATGATACCATGAAAATTCCCAAATTCATCAGTTACCGCAAGAAAAGGAAGTTGTTTAATCTTTAAGAAAACCTTATAAAAAGAACTAGTCATCTCAATTGTTCCATCTTGATCCTTTGCTAATTCTGAAATTGGTACATCTTTTTCTCCATACTTTTTCTGGAATTCGAGAATATCAACTTTATATGCATTCCCTATAAATTTCTCGCTCTTTTTGTCTAATATTGGGATGCAACGATAACCAGACGCATCAAGTTTTTCTAAAACAGTTGATGCAAGATCTGTTTCCTTACAAAATGTAACTTCACTTTTTTTCACATATCTTTGTTTGACAATCATGATGATCCCCCTCATCTTTCAATAATTAAAAATACATACAGGCTAAAGTATGTATACCATTGTTATTATATTCAGGAATTACGATAAAAAATAACATAATAATAGGTTAAAAAAGAACTAATTTTTGTTGTGAATATTTCAAATAATTTATACGAATATTTGAAATACTTCGATATAGTAAAATTTGTTAGAATGAGAGGATTAACGTTTTAAACAGAGAATTAAATGGAAAGGGAGATGAAAATATGGAATCGTTTAAACCGATTAAGAGAAGTAGAGCCCGTATTTATGTGGGAACTAAATATTATCGAATAAAAAGATATAGCGAATGGTGGTTTGGTTCTCAAAAATATGTCACTAGAAAAAGTAAAGAAAATCCACTACAAAATGTAATTTTTTCACATAAAACCTTATTGTTACGAAAACTTAAAGATGTAGATATGTGGTTACAGCATAATAAGGTTAAAAATTTGAAAATCGCAACAGAAAAACTAAATCAAATCGTTATTCGTCCTGGTGAAACCTTTTCCTATTGGAAACTACTCGGAAATACAACAAAAAGAAAAGGGTATGTAGATGGGATGGTGTTACATTATGGAAAAGTTCAATTAGGTGTTGGAGGTGGCCTCTGTCAACTATCAAATTTAATCTATTGGATTACTTTACATACGCCATTAACAATTACAGAAAGACATCGACATAGTTATGATGTTTTTCCAGATTCTAATAGAACTCAGCCTTTTGGAAGCGGTGCTACATGTGCTTTTAACTATCTCGATTTGCAAATAACAAATGAAACATCTAATATATACCAACTAGTTGTATATTTAACTGATACACATCTTGTAGGGGAATGGCGTTCAGAAACTCCAGCAATTCGTACTTATAAATTGTTCGAAAAAGAACATAAGATTACGCTTGAAAATTGGGGAGGATATATGAGGCACAATCGAATACATCGTAAAGTATATAATATGAACAAAGAACAAATTGATGACGAGTTTATAACAGAAAATCATGCGATTATGATGTATAACCCATTATTGGTGGATATTAAAATGTCAGAATATAAATAATGAACTAAATGAAGGCGTTTTCAATGTATTTTGTATAAATATAGTTAATGGTGTACAAAAAAATCTGTTTTATGTAATATTATTCTAGATTCATTATTTAGGAGGATGAGAGGATGGAAAATGTTAAAAAGCAGTTAGAGGCATTAGATTTGCCGGTTATTGCAGCACCTATGTTTTTAGTATCTGGTATTGAACTTGTAGTAGAAGGTTGTAAATCAGGGGTGGTTACGACTTTTCCTTTATTAAACGCTAGAACAAGTGAAGAGTTAGAGCAATGGATGCAAGAAATTATAGCACAATTAGCGGAAGCAAAGGAATCAAATTCAAAAGTTGCTCCATGGGGTGTCAATCTGGTCGTTCATAGATCAAACGATCGTTACGATGCTGATGTCGAACTTATCAAGAAATATCAGCCTCCAATTGTAATTACATCATTAGGAAAACCTACTGATATCGCGAAAGTTGTACATGAATATGGTGGATTGGTATTTTCTGATGTTATTAGTATCAAACATGCAAAAAAAGCTGCTGAAGCGGAGATTGATGGTTTAATCCTTGTATGTAATGGTGCCGGAGGACATGGTGGAACTTTAAATCCAATGGCTTTTGTACATGAAGTAAAACAATTTTTTGACGGGCTTATTATTTTATCAGGTTCTATATCACATGGACAAGATATTTTGGCTGCACAAGTAATAGGTGCAGATCTTGCCTATATGGGCACACGCTTTATCGCAACTGAGGAATCAATTGCAAGTCAAGCATATAAAGAGATGCTACTTGAAGCCCAAGCGGCAGATATCATTTACACAGATAAAATTAGCGGCGTTAATGCAAACTTTATCGTTCAAAGTGTACTAAACGCTGGACTTAACCCAAATAGTTTGGAAAAACCGAAAGAGCTTGAAATTGTACACAAAGCGGATGGAGCCAAAGCTTGGAAAGATATTTGGAGTGCAGGGCATGGTGTCGGAGGTATAAATGAGATCTTACCTGTATCAAAGCTAGTGGAAAAGTTAAACGCAGAGTATCAAGACAGTATTCAAAAAGTCATAACAAAACAACAGAAGAAAGTTAGTTTATAAATATACTTTGACTGAAATGCTTGATAGAACAAATAGGAAAAGAGGCATTCCAAACGTACCGGGATGCCTCTTTTCCTATTTGAGATTTTACGATGGTGCTAGTATTAAAAATCATAATCATAAAGGGTATATCTAAAAAACGCTTTTTTGAATTAATTTCTTACTTTCTTTTCATAACTTTCATTTTTTCTTTCATATCTGCATTAGTTTGATTGGATTCAATAATTTTTTGTAGAGCTTTATTGTAAGTAAAACGATTTTGTGTGCTTGTTTGTAAATATTCTTCTGTTAAAATTGGATACTTGATATAACAAATGGAGATTGCCCACGCAACAGCCATTTGTGTATAAAACTTACCATTTTGAATCGAGTCCAGTACCTTTAAAGTCTGTTGAATATAATGTTCATCAACAAAATAGTTCAATAACATTACTGCTGCAAATCTAGCCTCATATTCATTTTTTGAAGAGGCATACGGAAGTAAAAATTCCCATACTTCATTTTGATGATTTTTTGTACATTTTAAGCCACTACAGAAACTATCACATACTGACCAGTTATCAATACTGGGTATGAATTGTTTTATATATTTTAATTGCTCATCAAAATCCAACTTTGCATAACCAATGACCATTCCTCTTAGCATTTTCTCCTCAAAAAATAGATCCTGACTTAAATTTGAATTTAAGTATGTATGAGCGTCCCTTTTCGCGATTTCTTTCGCTATATTACGAATAGAAGGAATTCGCACTCCAATTATTGTTTCCTTATCTACTGTAGGCAGTAACTTCGCGTTAAAATCCCGATAATTTAAATCTTGCAGTTCAATCAAACGTTTTCGTATATTTTGCTGCATCTGATCACTCTTTTCTTTAAATTAGTTCTTTCTTTAAGTTTAACCGATATTCCCAATACTGTATAACTCAATAAAATTGATATTATATAAACCTCGATAGTCTATATAGTTCAAAAAATTTTAGGCAATAAGGCATTAAATGCATTTCTAAGAATGAAACAAATCTACTTATTCATACTATGAGTGAGGTGAACATCAAAAATGACAGACAAGCATCAACAACATATTATTTTCGGTTTCATCATTGTTTTTATTATTGTTGTCATCATCAGTATTAATGTTATTTCAAAAATACAGGAAGAAAGACCATATATTTACCACGGCAAAGATGCACCAATCCCAACAGAACTAAATCCTATTGTCAATGAAAGAAAAGATACTTTAATCCAAAAAGCTGCAAATAAAAATATTTCTGTTGTTATTACCGAAGGGATTCGATCATTTAAAAAACAAGATGAGCTATATCAACAAGGAAGAACTACAAAAGGAAATATAGTAACGAATACAAAAGCGGGTGAATCTTATCATAACTATGGTTTAGCGTTTGATTATGCTTTATTGGATTCAAAAGGAAATATTATTTGGGATACTTCTTATGATGGCAATGGAAATGGAAAGTCTGATTGGTTCGAAGTTGCAGAAATCGGTAAGAAACTGGGATTTGATTGGGGAGGTGATTGGATAAGTTTTAAAGATTATCCACATCTACAAATGACATTTGGTATAAGTATTGAAATGCTAAAAAAAGGATATCGTATAAATGATAAAGTTGTAAAAAGTAATTCAACTCATTATAACAGCGTACAATTCTTCTCCTACAGCGAATATTCGCATTGAAAAAGCTATCTATAAGTATGATATAAAATACTTACAGATAGCTTTTTATTATGATAATTCTAAATGCTTTCGTAACTCGGAAGAAACTTTCTTAATCTCATTTTCATCCATCTTGTAATACCATATTCCATTAATAGTTTCTCCTCCTCCTTTCTCAAAATGTAATTGACGGATCTGTGTAATCGAATCTTTATAGTTTTTTTGTAGTGTTGTCAATTTTTTATTATCATCTAATTATTAGTGATAAAAACACCATAAATAAAATACATAAGAATGAAAAATAGTAAAAGTTCATAGAATTATAAATATAAGCGTATTTAATATTCAATCTGTAAAGGTGGATTGTACATGAATATATTATTGACATTTATAGCGAGCGGGCTATTCTTCATTCTTACATTTATAGTAGATACCCTTGGTGCAAAGTTGATCTTTTTATTCATTGCCTTTTTATTATTTAAATGGGGATCACATCAGATTCAATTAATTGAAAATGGAAAAGAAGAGGAAATAAAAAAGGAAACCGAAAAATTACTTCAGGAATTTATTCACTCACAATCGACAATTTCTGATGATTATCTAAATGCATTATTACTAGATGAAGCTTCCCAAACGTTATTTATTGCAACCAGAGAAAATCTTGAGACTGGCTTTGACGTAAAGGAGTTTCTCTTTAATGAAATATACGAATCTTCTATAGAAGAAGATGGAAAACAAATTGCTTTAATATCAAGGGGTGGTTTACTGGGAGGAACGTTACTTGATGATGGTGGTAACTCATTAGTATATATAATGGAGCCAGAAAATAATAAGAAAAATGATACAGAAGAAACTGAAGACATTTCAAAAGATATTGTTTCAAAACTAAGTTTAAAATTAGTCGTAGATGACTTGGCTAGTCCTATTATTGAGTATGTCTTTTTAGAAAGTGAAGAGAAAATTGATAAAGATTCAGATGAGTACAAAGATGCGGCAAAGGAATGTAAAAAATGGCATCAAATGATTAGTGTTCTGATTAAACGTCATGATTTATTGAATAAAGTGATCATTAAACGTTACGAGGATACTAATAACGTAATATAAATAAAGACTATTAAATATTTCTTTGAAAAAATTTAAAAATTCTACTGTAATTTTAAAAAAAGAGTGTTATACTTTCCACATAGATGAATAATCCTTCGGGGTCGGGTGAAAATCCCAATCGACGGTGATGAAGAAATTCTAAGCCCGTGAGCCTTTATAGGCAGGATTTGGTGTAATTCCAAAGCCGACAGTATAGTCTGGATGAGAGAAGGATGTATGGAATGCTTATTGCTTATGGAATCTATTTATGTTCTATAGGTTTATTTAGCAATGTTTAAATTCAAACTTCCAATCCACCCCGTAGAGTAAATCTATGGGGTTTTCTTTTTAAAGAAAACCATTTAACAATTTTATAGTAATGTCCTTCGGGGTCGGGTGAAAATCCCAATCGACGGTGATGAAGAAATTCTAAGCCCGTGAGCCTTTATAGGCAGGATTTGGTGCAATTCCAAAGCCGACAGTATAGTCTGGATGGGAGAAGGACGATGTGTAATGGTAATTCTTATGAAGTTGTAGGCATAAGTTTATTTCATAATACCATTTATTACATAATCTCCCGTAAACTCCTAAGGAATAAACTCTTTAGGAGTTTTCTTTTTGGAAAGTTTATAGAATTTGGAGTGATTCAAATGACCGATGAATTTTACATGAATTTTGCGCTTCAATTGGCAAAAGTGACTGAAGGACAAACCAATCCCAATCCTGTTGTCGGTGCCGTCATTGTAAAAAATCAAGAAATCGTTGGTTTTGGAGCTCATCTTAAAGCGGGTACTCCTCATGCAGAAGTAAATGCATTGCAAATGGCAGGAGAAAGGGCAAATGGAAGCACCGTTTATGTAACGCTAGAGCCATGTAGTCATTATGGGAGGACACCTCCATGTGCGCACGCGCTCGTAAAAGCTAGCGTTAAAAGAGTGGTTATTGCTTCTTTGGATCCAAATCCAATTGTTGCTGGAAAAGGTGTTACCATTTTAAAAAATGCTGGAATCGAGGTAACTACAGGTATCTTAGAAGACAAAGCTAATCAGTTAAATGAAGCTTTCTTTCACTTTATTCAAAATGAGGTCCCTTATGTAACACTAAAACAAGCAATTACGTTAGATGGGAAATTAGCAACGGAAAATAATGGTAGAGAAGCAATTACAGGTCTAGAAGTACAATATGATGTTCATAGAGATCGCGAGTCAAACGATGCCATACTTGTAGGGATTGGTACGATTTTAGCTGATAATCCAAGCTTAACCAATCGATTGGGTAATACAAAAAAACAACCAATAAGAGTGATATTAGATACAAGTCTGAATATGCCAGACAATGCAAAAGTAGTTACAGAAGATATAACAGATACTCTCATTTTTGTTGGTTCAGAAGTATCGGAGGAAAAGGTCAAAAGCTTCTCACAAGAACATGTTGAGATTATTCAAATTGAAAAACCAACTATTTCTATAAAAGAAGTATTAAAAGAACTTGGCAAACGTAATATTATGAAGCTTTATGTTGAGGGGGGCAGCAAGGTAAATGCAAGTTTCTTAAAATCAGGATATGTCAATCAACTAATCACATACATTGCACCCAAGATCATTGGTAGAAATAATGCTGTTAATATGATCGGAGATTTAAATATTCATCATATAAAAGATGCATATCCGCTTAAATTTAAAAACGTTGAAATGATTGGTAAAGATATCAAAATTACTTCTGTACCGAAATGAGGTTGTTATATGTTTACTGGAATTGTTGAAGAATTAGGGGTAATAAAAACAATAAAAAATGAACCAAAAAGTATGCAGTTAACGATTGAATCGAAAAAGGTTATAGAAGATATACATTTAGGAGACAGTATCGCAATCAATGGTGTCTGCTTAACAGTTATTTCTTTTTCAACTAAACAATTTACTGTAGATGTTATGCCTGAGACTGTTAAAGCTACAAATATTCACGCTTTACAAACGGGCCAAGTCGTTAACTTAGAAAGAGCGATGCCCGCAAATGGCAGATTTGGCGGACATTTTGTGTCAGGTCACGTAGACGGTACCGGTATAATACTGAGAAAAAGAAAATTGGCGAATGCAGTTTATGTAGATATAGGAATTAGTAAAGAGCTAAGTAAATTTTGTATGATGAAAGGTTCTATCGCGATTGATGGTATTAGCTTAACTATTTTCGATGTAAAACCAACACAAATAACGGTTTCGTTAATTCCACATACATTTGATCAAACGATATTAGGAATAAAAAAAGAACAAGAAGTTGTCAATATTGAAAATGATTTACTCGGCAAATATATAATCCATCATTTAGAAAGAAAAGATGAAAAATCAAGTATTACATTAGATTTCTTAAAAGAAAATGGATTTTAAAGGGGTGAAAGTAAATGTTTAATACAATCAAGGAAGCAATAGAAGACTTAAAAAGAGGGAAAATAATCATTGTGGTGGATGATGAAAATCGTGAGAACGAAGGCGATTTTCTTGTATTAGCTGAATTTGCTACACCAGAAAACATTAATTTTATGGCCAAATATGGTCGCGGTCTAATTTGTACACCAATGTCTAAAAAACTAGCAACACAACTTGAATTGAATCCGATGGTCGAAAATAATACGGATAATCACCAAACTGCATTTACTGTCAGCGTTGACTACAAGACGACTGAGACAGGAATAAGTGCATATGAACGATCTGAAACAATTCTCCAATTGATTAATCGCAAATCAATTGGAGCAGATTTCCGTCGACCTGGACATGTATTTCCATTAATTGCAAAGGAAAACGGTGTCTTTGAGAGACAAGGTCATACAGAAGCTGCAGTAGATTTTGCAAAACTTTGTGGTTCGGAACCAGCGGGAGTTATTTGTGAAATCATGTTAGATAACGGCAAAATGGCAAGAGTTCCACAATTATATGAAATTGCAAAGGAACATAACTTAACCTTTGTTACTATTGCTGATTTAATACGTTACCGAAAGGAAACAGAAACAATTGTTGAAAGGGTGGCTTCCGTTAAACTACCAACATCATTTGGAGAATTTCAAATGATTGGTTATTCAAATCAATTAAATGATAAAGAACATGTTGCAATTATTAAGGGAAAACCTCAAAACGAAGAAGCACCACTTGTTCGAATTCATTCGGAATGTTTGACTGGTGATGTTTTTCATTCAAAACGCTGTGATTGTGGACCACAATTACAAAAATCACTAGAAATAATAGAAGAAGCTGGCAATGGAATTGTGCTATATATGCGTCAAGAAGGAAGAGGGATTGGCCTTCTAAACAAATTAAAAGCCTATGAATTGCAAGAACAAGGTTTCGATACTGTAGAAGCCAACATTCATCTTGGATTTCCTGCAGAAATGCGGGATTATAGCATAAGTGCACAAATGTTGCGGGATTTGGGAATTGAAAAAATTCGTTTAATGACCAATAATCCTGCCAAAATCGAAGGAATAACGAAGTATGGTATTCAAGTTGTCGAACGAGTACCTGTAGAAATTGAAGCTGAACCAGAAAATGAAAAATATTTGCACACAAAAAAAGAAAAAATGAGACATATCTTAGCATAGGAGTGAATGGAAATGGGAAAAACATTTGAAGCACAATTAATCGGAACAGGTTTGAAAATTGGTATTGTCGTTGGAAGATTCAATGAATTTTTAACTGGAAAACTATTGTCAGGAGCAATGGATGGCTTAAAGCGTCATGGTGTAGATGAGGAAGATATTGATGTTGCATGGGTTCCTGGAGCATTTGAGGTGCCATTTATCGCAAAAAAAATGGCGGAGACAAAAAAATACGATGCCATTATAGGTTTAGGTACAGTGATTCGAGGTGCAACATCTCATTATGATTATGTTTGTAACGAAGCGGCAAAAGGTATTGCAAATGTAGGTTTAACATCTGGCGTACCAGTCATGTTCGGCATCGTTACTACAGAAAATATTGAACAAGCCATCGAACGATCTGGCACAAAATCAGGAAATAAAGGTTATGATGCTGCCGTATCTGCAATTGAAATGGCTAATTTAAATCACATGTTCGATTAATATAAAAATTTTTAATTTAGTGTATAAAAGAAACGGTACGAGCTATACTATAAAAGATTTCACTTAACAAATCCTTTCATAAACAGGAGGGGTTAACCGATGGGTGAACCAAGTCCAGGTGAGCACTATAGCTCATAGTAGATTAAAGCGTTAAACATTCTCAATCTAATGAAACGGAGTGAAGTCCCGTGGATCAGGTCTGAGTAATTTAGCGATTGCAAGACTTTTTTAAACATCATGAAGGATTCGTAAATCTAACATGATTGGGAGGGAGAATTCGATGGGTGATCCGCCAAAAAAGCGATAATTACTCAGAGAGTTCATAACTCTGGGCGAGATTAAAAAGTTAATATCTCATTTCTAATGAAACGGAGAGTGAAGTCCCGTGGATCAGGTTTGAGTTTAAAGCGAAAGCTTAACGTTTTAATCGTCATAAAGGATAACATCTTTTATGATCAGGATGTTGAATGGTTAAAGAGTAAGTAGAACTTTAGTTCTTAATTCTCAATAATATTCTTCTACTGTGAGCTGCTTTAAAAAGTTAGGTCCAAGGTGAATGCTTCGTGCAGGAGTCTTAGATATATGCAAAGCTAAAATAACATTTAATCGATATGAAGGATAAAGTGAAATCAGACCCGGAATTAATTTTCCGGGTTTTTCATTTTCATTTAAAATTACTTTCGTTTTTCTATTTATAGTTATACATAATAATTTCCGACATTTACGATAAATTATTTAAAGGAAAAATTTCACTTTAGGCGAAATTTTAATAGTAATGATGTAATTGGAGGAGGTTTAGTTTGAAACGCTTTTTGGATTATGTCACTTGGGTTATTATAATAGCTTTTTCAATTTATATGGCTTTACGATTTCGTGTATATTTGGGAAAAGAAGCAGAAATTTCTTTTGATAATAAACAAATAATGATATTTAACCTAATTTTTCCGATTTTCGTAGGGATTTTATTACGATTACCTAAATTTCTTAAGGAGAAAAAAGGCAAAAAGAAATGGCGCATGGATTGGATAAAATTAATCGTTATTGCATTACCAGCTTTGTATTTTTTACTACTACCTTATTTGAGTTATTCGAGCTTCGGTGATAAGTTAGTATTTACAAATCAAATTTTAGCATTAGGTGATACTACAATTATGTTCACTATAATTGCTGGAATCGTTTTTGGATATGTACTAACGGATAGTGTGAATTTCTAATTAGGCATAAACTGAAAAGTAAGAGCCATACTAAAAAAGATTTCACTATGAAATCCAACATGATTAGGAGGGAAGAACATTATGGGGAAACCGGACCACTTAGATCCAAAGTCTCAAAAGGTTCATCAACTCTGGACTAGAATAAAACATTCAAAATCTCAAGTTAAGGGAGAAACGAAGATAACACTTCGAAACCAAATCTTGAGGAGTCAAGCGAAAGCTCGTCAATTCTAGTTTTAATCATTGTGTAGGATAAGTGCAAATCAAAAAAAGAAGTCCCAAGGCCAATAGCTTTGGGACTTCTTTTTAAATAACAACATCATTTTCTAAGTTTTTAGGTTTTGGAATAAATACTTTAGCATCTTCGCTTAAAGAATTGTAAATTTCAGGTTCTGACAATAAATCCTTTTGTAAATATACATAACATTTAAGCTCACTTAATTTACATTCATAAGCCAGATTGTTTATATGTCTAATAATAAGTTGTGTTTCTCTTGAGTATATGTTTTTATTTTTTCCATCATTTATTTGAATGATGCAGTTTAAAAAAGTTAGTGCGTCTAAAGATAATTGTGAACGTATTCTTGGCTTAGTAAATTTATCTAAGTTTTGTTCGACAATTTTTCGAGCTGATGGAAAATCATTATTTGCTATAAATTTTTCTAAATATACAATATCTCTATCTATTTTCATAAATAAACCCTCTAATCACATGATAATAGTACTTGTTTTTATTAATTATAACATTACTTATTGACTATTTGTAAAGTAAATAAAATATCTGCTTGTCTTTTTTGTGTCAGTCATTTTTTCTTTAAAATATTGTATTTATATCAATAGGCAGTCGACACACTTTGGGAGTCAAATACATATCATTTTATAGAAGAGGTGGTGAAGGATGAAAGAAGAAAAAAGAGCTCTAACCCATGATCCTGTCGAAGTTGAACAACAGGAATGGAAGAAAAGACGACTTAATGAACGATGGAAGCAGACCTTAACGATCGCTTCACCCATTTTTCTCTTAATTTTGTGGGAATTTTTATCCAGAACAAATCTTATTGATGTACGTTTCTTCCCTCCGCCAACTGATATTATATACACATTTTATAACATGTCCGTAAGTGGGGAATTATTCCATCACATAGGGGTATCACTTTATCGGATTTTTGCTGGATTTTTACTTGGTGTAATTCCTGGTATCGTGATTGGACTGTTGATGGGGTTATATTCACCAATTCGACATTTTGTATCACCAATTGTAATGGCTCTTATGCCAATTCCTACATTAGCATTGCTACCAATTATCATTATTTTATTTGGAATTGGAGATTTTTCTAAAATCGTTACAATCGCAGGAAGTGTGTTTTTCCCTGTAGTTATTAATACGACTGCTGGAGTTATCAATATAGACTCAATATATTTAGATGTAGCCAAAAATTACGGAGCAAATTCAAAAGACTTTTTCTTTAAAATCGCACTTCCAGGTTCACTACCAGTTATGATGGAAGGGATTCAAATGGGTCAGGCAATAGCTCTTTTAACAATAGTAGCTGCAGAAATGATGGGTGCAACTTCAGGAATCGGTTATTTAATCTGGACCTCTTACAAAGCATTTTTATTGAAAGAAATGTTTGTAGGGCTAATACTCATCTCGTTTTTCGGTTATTTATTCTCACTAATTCTACGATATCTGCAGAAGAAGATTCTTCCTTGGAGGTGAGGTATTGGAGAATACGAAAATATCGATTAATAACTTAACTAAAGTATTTTTTAAAAAAAATAATAGTGTTACGGCATTAGAAGATATTTCAATGGAGATTTTTGAAGGAGAGTTTGTTTGCTTAGTAGGTCCAAGCGGCTGTGGTAAAACAACTCTATTAAGAATTTTGGCGGGGTTAGAAACAACGAGTGTTGGAGATTTTGAGATTAAACTAGGCAAGGAAGATAGACCTCTTCAGTCAATGGTGTTTCAAGAAAGAGGGATTATTCCTTGGTTAACAGTTGAAGAAAACGTTGCTTTTGGTTTGAAAATGAGGCATTTACCAAAAAGTGTGATCAAAGAGAGAACAGATTACTATATTAAAAAAGTAGGCCTTGAAAAGTTTTCTAAACTATTTCCAAAAGAATTATCGGGTGGTATGAAACAACGAGTAAGCATTGCTCGTGCTTTTGCCAATGATCCAGAAATATTGCTGATGGATGAACCTTTTGCAGCACTTGATGAGCAGAATAAGTTCATCTTACAAGAGGAATTACTTTCAATATGGGAAGAAACTAAGAAAACGGTATTGTTTATCACACATAGTATTGATGAGGCGCTACTGTTAAGTGATCGTATCTTACTAATGAGTGCCCAACCTGGGAAAATTATTAAAGAAATTAAAAATGATATACCTAGACCAAGAAATATCGAAAAAATCCGTTCACATCAGCAAACAACAAAGAATTTTATAGAGATATTAAATCATTTGCACGAAGAAGTACAAAAATCTAGAAAGTAAGTTTGTTTTAAGGAAAGGGGGATTTCAATGGGGAAATGGTTGAAACGGGGGCTTGTGATACCATTGCTGTTACTAGCGATGGTCATAGCAGGATGTTCAGAAAAAAGTACAAACAAAACAGACAACGGTAAAGTCGATAATGCAGTAAGTAAAGAAAATAAATCAGGTGATCTTGCACCGTTAAAAAAGAGAACAAAAGTCGTTGTTGCTGAAGACGGAGCAGCTTCAGGTGCAGGATTTTATATTGCAAATGAAAAAGGCTATTTTGACGATTACAATATAGAAGTCGAATTTGCACAATTTGCCAATAGCGATGATATGCTGCCAGCACTAGCAGCAGGGGAAGTTGATATAGCGGGTGGCATTTCTACTGCATCATTTTTTAATGCAATTGCACAAGGGATCGATGTTAAAATAGTAGGAGATAAAGGACATAATATGCCAGGAAAATCTTATTTTACATTTGTCATCGGTAATAAGATGAAAAATGTTATTAAAGATTACCCAGACTTTAAAGGGAAGAAGATTGCTATTTCTTCAAGAAATTCAATTGATGGCTATATCTATGCTTTAATGCTAGAGCATGCTGGATTAACAGAAAAAGATGTAAAAACTGTAGTTATGTCCGATTTTGGTAGTATGCTTGGTGCATTAGAAAATGGTTCAATTGATGCTGCACTTAGTATTGAACCTCTAATAGCACAGGGTGTAAGTAAAGGAATATTAACTCGCTTTGGTGACGCAACCGATTTTGCACCAGATTCACAAATCGCTTTAGTTTTAGCATCACCTAAGTTTATGAAAGATGAAAAGGATATATCTTTACGTTTTATGCTTGCTTATCTAAAAGGTGTACGTGATTATAATGATGCTTTTACAAAGGATATAGAGAAAGCGGAGATTATCAATATAATGACGAAGTACACTGCATTAAAAGATCCTGCATTATGGGATAAAGTTTATGTAACAGGTTTAGATCCGGATGGTAAAATGCGAGAAGATGATATTCGTAACCAATATGAAATGTACAAAAAGAATGGCGCAACAGTTGGAGAGTTTGACTTTGATAAAGCCATTGATACTTCAATTACTAATCAAGCAGTAAAAATCTTAGGAAACTATCAATAAATTGAGATAGGCACCTCTACAAAATACTTGTAGATAGGTGCCTATTTTATGTCGCCATTATGATATATTTGTTTATTTTAAATCTTGAATATACATTATTTTAAAGAAACTATTTGAATCATCGCCTTCTACATAGTCATAGTAGAGCTTGTATTGACGAACACGTAAAATAGATTTGTTCTTGCCATTTTTAGTTTCTTCAATTGTTTCTTTCGTATCGACAGTAAAATCTGTATCTGAAAGACGGTTAATCTTAGAAATTTCTATTTTATTTATTTTTTGAGTAGTGCCATCTTTATGTTGCTGTTCAACTTCATTTAAAAGATGTTCATATAGTTTCGTTTCATGCATAATATATTCATTAGCTAAAGTAGTGAAGTCACCTGTTTCGATTGCATTTGAATACTCAACTGGATATTTTTCGATAAAATCAGTTATTTTTTGTTGTTCGGTATCTGTCATTTTTTGTCCAGCGATTGTAACTGTGCTATCTGTTGTTTCTGGTAAATTGGCATCGGTATTTTTTGCTGTTTCAGTAGTAAAGGCTTCGGTTTTCTTTGAATCACCTGTTTTATCTTCAGTATTTGAACATGCGAAAAGTAGAGAAGCTGTTAAACAAGTGATGCATAAAATCTTCCAGTTTTTCATATCAAGTCCTTCTTTCACAGGCTATTTTATATAATCATAACTTATTTTTGGAAAACTTGGTACTCTATAATTTCTCTGTCGAATAATTATTTAATACAAATGTTCATAAAAGTATAAATTTGACCCTTAAAATAAGGTGAGATCAAAACTCTTAGTAATTTGAGTAGGATTTCGAATATATTATTACAATAAATTGTTTAATTAAAAGGTAATAACATAATTTACCAAAAAAATCCCTTATAAAAGTTGTATTATCAACATTTATAAGGGATTTACACGTTATAAAAAATATGCCGACTAAGAGAATCGAACTCTTATCAATGGATTACGAGACCACCGTTCTACCATTAAACTAAATCGGCAACAACTGATAAGTTGTTTATCAACAACAAAATATATTGTAGCACTTTTCAGGGAAACATGCTAGGGTTTCTAAGAAAAAATTTTACCAATATATTAAAAATGAGTCAGTTGATTTTATGCATGTGATTTCTTTAGTTTATAGCGTAGTTGTTTAAGTTGGAAAAAGATAAAGCAACCAATACAGAAACCTAAAATAGCGATTCCTGAAGCCGCTGTAACCATAATTGTGAATATATAGCCTATTACAGATTTATCAAGCTCGAACCCAATAAAGCCAAACAATAAACATGTGATAGCAATGCATGAATTGAATTTTTGTTGAACTACATCTTCTGGAATATATTCTGATGGCTTTTTCTTTAAAAATAAACGAGCGAACTTCATAAATGGATTGAAATTAAATAATAGGCCAAGTAAATTTGCAACCAAAGGTATTAATAAAATTAATGGCTGTTGAAAAATCCATGTTGCAATAGTGCTTAATAAAATGATCCATTGATTGACACGTACTAAAGGTCTTGGGATAAATGCAGGTTTTTGCATATAAAAACCAACCTTTCATATAAGATTAATTAAATATTACTCCATTATCAGAAAAAACAAAAGTGTTTTTGTTGAAAAATTCAAATTTAAAAGATCTTATTTAGTATTTTGAATTTTATACTTATTATTCCAAATGTGCTTAGCATATTATAACTTCATATTCTTATAGAAATGGGGAATGTCATGAAGAAAATATTTACTTTTGTATCATTATTATTTCTTTTAATCACATCTTTAACGTTTGGCGGAAATGATGTTCATGCGAAAACGATTAAAGCACCTACGTCATTTAATACTTCATCAAGAGCATACTCGACTTCTTTAACATGGAAAAAAGTTAAAGGTGTTAATGGTTATGTAGTGTATCATAGAGCAGCGAATAATAAGTACAAGAAGATTAAAACGACTTCCAAAAATTCTTATACACATTACAATTTAAAAGCCAATGCCAAACATTATTATCGCGTAAAGAGTTATGTTAAGAAGAATGGTAAAACAACTTATAGTGCATATTCGAAAACTGTAACAATTAAAACAAAGTTTGCTACTTACCCTAATGTATACACCTTTATGGATGATGAAACTGATAGTAACAAAAGTTATGTAGTAATTGCCGTAAAAAATAAGAGTAGCAAGAGTATCTATATTCAAAATTATGGGGATTTATTTGATAGAGATTTTCTTGATTATGATAGAACATTAACACTAATAAGTTTAACGGATGACGAAAGAATTATTTATCCAAAGTCAATTACTATAAAGCCCAAAAAAGAAACGTTTATTCTATATGAAGTTAACGGTTCGCCAACATGGTATGATGATGGTACAACTTTACGATTCTATTATTACTATGAAGGGCAATTGTGGTATCAAGATGCAAATGTAACTAATAATAATGATTATATAGAGATTGACTTGTAATAATTAGCTTTTAAGGGGCCCATAGTTAGATAGTTCACAGGTAATCCCTTCTTCTGGATACCAAATATCCGCTATACAATAACGTTTAAATTCAAAATTAACCATAGCTTTGGGCTCTTTGACCCGTAAGTACAATAGTTTTGGCAGCTATTTAAGATAAAAATGAGGGGTAGAATTGAATGACTTTTTTAATTATCGATTAGATACTAGTAATCTTGAAGATAAAGAAGGAAATTTAGGAAATCGAATGCAAAGAATAATTGGGATTTGGAATAAATTAACAGTGTACTTTTTAACGAAAGGCACAAAATTAACTATTCATTATTATGACAATGATATAATATACCCCAAAAAAGGTTATCCCTCCACAGGCTATGGTGTGAAAAACATAATATTATCAGAATCTCAATGTAAGAGAATAGAGAACGAAGATAATCTTATTGAATTAACAATAAGTTTAAATGAAAGTATTAAAAATATTATTTTTAAAAGTATGGTAGAAGAGATAGATTCGGAATATGAAAATATAACGCCATTTTTTCATTTTAATATTTTGGATAAAAATGGGCTTTCTATTTTTACATCACAGGATTATGGATGTAATACATTAATGTATTTAACTATGTCGGATATTAAAGAATTATCATTAAATGAAAATGAAAAGTTATTCTTCGTAAAAATTTCAGAAAATAAATAAAAAATCTATTAATAAAAAGAAGGTACCCAAATATGAGTTCCTTCTTTTTTATTTTTTATCTCACGGGTATAAAAAGCTATTAACCTTTGCTTAGCTTTCTTTAATTAGTTTAAAGTCTCTGCATTATGTGGAAATAAATGTTTAAAATCAGACGATGCTATGATGTAATATATCTATACTAATGACTAGACAGTTCAATAAGTATGAAACGGAAAGGTGGAATAGCTTTTGTTAGAGATAGTCCCTTTTTACATATCATCATTGGAACAAGTGTAAGCGTCAAGTAGTTTTGAACACTTTCTGCTAATTAATTTTGAACACCTTCATTTTCAAACATACTTTCACGATGTTTCATTCGATAACTGTCATCATTCATATGAATAACTTCTACTCGATGAAGCAATCTGTCTAAAATTGCAGTCGAAATACCTTCATCGCCTAATAATTCACCCCATTGATCTGGGCTTTTATTTGACGTTAAAATAATCGAACTTCGCTCATAAAGATGATTAATTAGATGAAAAAACAAGTTTGCTTCTCTTTGATTCATTGCCATGTACATTAAATCATCAATAATTACTAAATCAGAAGATCTAATTCGATTAATTTGTAATTGTGATTTGCGTGTAAATTCACTTGTCTTTAATAGGTTTATTAATTCACCCATTGTCACAAACGTTACTTGAAATCCCTTTTGAATCGCTTCGATACCTAATCCAATAGCCATGTGTGTCTTACCGACACCTGGCGGTCCCAATAAGATTAAATTGAATTGCTGTTCTAGCCAATTCATCTCTTTCAATTGGTCCAATTGGCGACGGCTTATTGAAGTCTGATCTGACAAATTAAATTCCTTCATTGTTTTGAAATAGGGGAACTTAGCCCATTTCATACGTTTTTCGATACTCTTTTCCTCGCGCTTTTTCAACTCAAACTGAACCATTTCTTGAACTAATTCTCTATATGTCCAAGATTCCTGTTCGGCCTTTCGGAATAGGTTTGGTAACTCAATGGCTGTCTCAGTTAATCTTAATTGTTTAAAACAATTTTGTAGATTTTCTAGACTATCATCCATTACATCACACCTCCTAAAATCTCGGTGTAAGTACTTAATGGTCGCGTTTCAACTTGTATATTTCTAGGTTTTAATCGCTTGGATTTAGATTTTTGAATCGGTTGTTCCTTGCCATGGGTATTGCTCATGTATTTAGCTACATCACGAAAATCATTTGCGCTTATAAGATGTTCATCCATACACTTCTGTAAAGCTTCATCGATAAATGCTGCGTAATCCATTGTTGTCTTTTGTAATATGGCAAGTTGATCACGCTTATACCGCGGGTATTCTTCCATAATGTCATTTATGAAAGTAGTAGCTAATTCTGTATTTTTAAATTGACGAACTACTGTCTCTTTGTAGGCTTGAATACCTTTTGAACGATCACGCCCATGATTTCGATTTTTAATTAACTTTCCTTTTCCTAATTCCAAACGGTGTCTAGCTAAAACTTCACTATCAGAGTTTCCTTTAATCACAAGAAATTGTTGATGTCTTTCATCTGTATGGATTTCAATTGCTACCATATTCAGACCTTTAGGTCTATATGTGCCAAGTGGAACTGAGTAGCGATTGGATTTATACTTGATAGTATTGTCCTTATTTACAGTTCTTGTTATACTATATTCGTTATTACTCTCTTTTGAGAGTAGGTAGGTGACTGGCTTTAAGTGCTGCTTTTCGAGGAGAAGTACTTCTGCCGGTCTCTTTTTGGTTCCACTATGAACTTTAAAGTTACCCGTTCTTTTTAGCCAATCTAAGCACCGTTCATTCCAATTGTCTATGGTTGTAAATATTCGGCTATCTGCAAAGTTATTTTTCACATACTTTACAACGTTTTCAATTTTCCCTTTTGATTCTGGATCCGCTTTTCTACATAAATAAATTCTAAAGCCTCGTTGTTTTTTATAAGCTTGAAACTCTCCAGTTAGTATAATATCTCCAGCATTTTCACTAACGGTTATCAAATGATCTTGGTCATATACGATTTCTTCCGTCATGCCTCCGAAGTACTGGAAGGCATTTTCATGACTCCTTATTGTATCGCGGGTAGTGAATGGGCGATCTTGCCATTCTACATATTTATAACGAGAATGAGAGAGAACAAAACAAATGCAATATAATTTTACTTCACCTTTATCTTTCGTTTTTTGACGAGTCTCTCCCCAGTCAACTTGCATTTGTTTCCCCATGGGCTGCTCAACAACCGCCTCATATTGCCTTACTCTTGTAGTCTTCTTAATCTGATATTCTTCTCTTAATTGATTTACATATAATCTCATAGTACTTTCTCCGACAATAAACTTAGGAAATCGTTCAAGTAACCAATCCTGCAATTGAGCGGCACTTAAATGAGGGTACTCTTGTAACCATGCAATAAGCCAATCTTTGTATGGATCCAGCTTTTTCTTTCTAGAACTCAACGAGTTCACCCATTCGAAAGCTTCCTCTGAAGTCATATTCAAATATTTATAGACGGTCGTACGAGATATTTTCAGTTGTTTTGCAATTTGTTGTATAGGCTGTTTTTGCTCAGCCATTTGTTGAATTGCTAAATATAACATTAATTTCTTTTTCACCTTTCATTCCCCATTTCCAATCTACTACCAAATAGTATAAAGGATTAAGGTTATTTATTGGCGAAAGTGTTCAATCTTATTTAGCGATAACTGTC